>DWXF01000033.1 GCA_019119335.1 Candidatus Flavonifractor merdavium | reverse complement strand
GGCCCCCTTCTTCTTGTCCTCCAGGGTGCCGTTTGCAAAGTCCACCCGGCCGCCCATGAAGGCGTTGGCCAGGTCGGCTCCCTGCAGGATGGCGGGGGAGCGGAACATCTCATGGACGGCGATGACGGCCTCGGCCTGAGCCACGGCGTTGACGTTGAACGCCCCCTGGGCGTAGCCATACTTTGCGGTGGCGTCCAGCACGGGACGCAGAGGTACCAAAGGCATAACAATATCTCCTTTACAATTTGAATCTGTATTCAGGCGCGGGTATACACCGTGCGCCCGCCCACGATGGTGCGCACCACCTGGGCGTCCCGGTCCAGCAGCGCCAGGTCGGCGTCCTTACCCAGGGCGATCTCCCCCTTGCCGGTCCAGCCCATGAGCCGGGCGGGGTTGGCGGTCATCAGGGGCACCACGGACTCGGTGTTCTTGCCGGTAAATTTCATCAGGTTGCGCAGGGCCTGGGCCAGGGTGAGGGTGGAGCCGGCCCGGACGCCGTTGGGCAGCTTGGCGTCCCCGTCCTCCACGATCACGTCGTTGACGCCCAGCTTGTAGTTGCCGTCGGGCAGGCCGGCGGCCATGATGGAGTCGGTAATGGCCAGCACCCGGTCATAGCCCTTGGCCTTCAGGTAGAGGCGGACGGTGCCGGGGTGGAGGTGGCGGCCGTCGCAGATGGCCTCCACATACACGTCGCTCTCCAGGGCCACCCCAAAGATGGCGGGGTCGTGCTGGTGGAACAGCCGCATGGCGTTGCCCAGGTGGGTGCAGGAGCGGACACCGGCCTTGACGCAGGCCATAGCCTGGTCATAGCCCGCCCCGCTGTGGCCCATGGCGCACACGATGCCCATGGCGGTGAGCCGGGGGATCATCTCGGCCACCCCGGGAATTTCCGGGGAAAGGGTGACGTAGCGGATGTGGCCGCCGCTGGCCTTCTGGTAGCGGGCGAAGAGATCCGGGTCGGCGGTGTGCATCAGCAGATGCTCCGGCATGGCCCCCTTGTACTCGGTGGACAGGCAGGGGCCCTCCAGATGGACCCCCAGCAGGGCGGCCCCGTCATAGGGCCCGCCCTCGATGACCTGCCGGGCCTGCTCCAGGCACCAAAGGGTCTGCTCCACCGTGTCGGTGAGGATGGAGCACAGCCAGCCGGTGACCCCCTGGCTGGCAAAGAACCGGCCGATGGTGCGCAGGCCCTCGGCGTCGGCGGCGTTTACGTCCACCCCGGCGGCGCCGTGGGTGTGGACATCCAGAAAGCCGGGGACGGCCCGCAGGCCGGTCCCGTCCAGCTCGGGCAGGCCCTTTTCATTGTAATGGCCCTGGGTGATGGCGGTGATCTTGCCGTCCTCCACCGCCAGGTCGGCGGGGACAAAGGCGCCGTCCAGCAGGACGGAGCTGTTTTTCAGATAGAAGGAGCCCTCCATGGCGGTCACCTCAATAGGCCTTCTGGGCGGCGTTGGCATTGACGTACAGCACCGCGTCGGGGTGATTCTGGGCCAGGGTGGCGGGGAAGGCGGCGGTTACCTCGCCGTAGGCCGCCCGGCGGCACACGGCCCGGTGCCAGTCCCGGAACACGGCCAGGCGGAGCTTCCTGGCAGAGAGGATCTCCTTCATGCCGATGGTGACGCACTTGTGGGGCATGTCCTCCAGCGCGCCCCCCAGGTCGCCCACGCAGTTGGTGGCCCGGGTTTCCGGGGAAATGTCCAGCACCCGGGTGGGCAGCTGGGCGAACTGCTCCGCCGTCAGCTCCGGCTGGGGCTCGTTGAAGGCCAGGTGGCCGGTGATGCCGATGCCGCCGAAGGTAATATCCACGCCGCCCAGCTTCTCAATGAGGGCGGGGATGCGGCCCAGGTCGTTGGGGTCGGGGAAGACCTGCTGCTCCTCGGGCATCAGCAGCTCGGGGTCAATCTTGCCATACACCTCCCGGGCCATGAAGCCCCGGAAGGACAGGGGATCGTCCTTGTCGATCCACGCTCCGTTGTCGGTGAGGTACTCGTCCATGTTGATGAACCAGCAGTTTTTCAGGGAAAGCTTCTCCCGGTTCACCAGCCGGACAAAGATGGGGTACTGGCCCACCGGGCCCACGGGGCAGATAAACACGGTGTGCTTGCCGGCGGCGTTGTTGGCCCGGATCTCGGCGCACATTTCGGCGGCCAGCTCATAAAAGACCTCGCCGGAGTCCCCCAGCTTCACGATGGACAGCTTGGCGTCCTTGCCCAGCTCCTGGGCGGAAATATGATAGTAGTCCATAACGATGTCTCCTTCCGTTACTGAAACAGATGCTCCAAACTCATCTGCCGGATCATTTTGACGATCTCCTTGGTGCGGGAACAGCCGAATTTATTCAGCAGGCCCTTGATCTGGGTCTTGACTGTGACCACCTCCACGCACCGCAGCCTGGCAATCTCCGCCACCTTCTTGTCCTGGAGCAGCAGCTTCACCAGCTCGTGCTCGGCGGGGGTCAGGTGGGCCACATTGTTGATGAAAAAGATCAGGGAGCGCTCGCTGCGGCGCAGGCGGGCGTACTCCTGCATGACGGTGTTCTGGATCCGGGGGTCCAGCTCCGCCCGGCCCTGGCTGGCCCGGCGGATGTGCTCCAGCAGCTTCTCCTCCTCGCAGCCCTTCACCACATAGTCCACCGCGCCGGTACCCATGGCGCTGGTAATCATGTCGTCGGTCTCATGGGCGGTGAGAAAGAGGATCTTCACCTGTGGCTTCTGGGCGGTGATCACCTCCGCCGCCCGGATCCCCGCGTCAATGGTCTCCATCTCAATGTCCATCAGGATCACGTCGCAGGGGGTCTTGGCCGCCAGGGCCACGATCTCCTCTCCGGTGGCGGCGGCGCCCACCACCTCCATGTCCTCCTGGGAGGAAACCACATCGCAGAAGTCCTCCCGCAGCAGAGGCAGGTCCTCCGCCACCATGACGCGGATCTTTTGTTCCATGGCTCTCACTCCTCCTCATGGGCGTCGTACAGGGGCAGCATGATGAAGAAGCTGGTCCCCTGGTCCGGCCGGCTCTCCAGTCGGAGGCGGCCCAGGTGGCTTTTCACAATTTTCCGCACATAATACAGCCCCATACCCCAGTTGTAGTTGGTGTTCTTGCTGGTGAAAAAGGGCTCAAAAATCTTGTTCTGCAGCTCCGCCGGGATGCCCTTGCCGTTGTCCCGCACCTCCAGCACCGTCCACATCCGCTCTCCCCGGGCCAGCAGCTCCACCCGGGGGTTGTCCCGCCCGGCCTGGAGTGCCGCCTCAAAGCCGTTGCACAGCAGGTTGCAGATGGCCTCGCTCAGGTGGCCCAGGTCGGCCAGCACCTGCCGGTGGGTGGTCAGCTCCACCGACACCGGCTGGCCGGGATACTTGCCGTGGAACCGCTCCACGGCGGTGAGGGCCAGCTGCTCCACCGACACCGGCGTGAGGGTGATGGCGTTGTTCTTCACCGAGCGGTAGAGCTCGTCCATCCGCCGGAGCATCCCCTCATTCAGCTCATTGAGCTGCCCGGCGCAGCAGCGCACCTTCTCCAGGTCCGGCGGGTCCTCCGCCAGGGCCCGGGACAGCTTCTTATGGAGTACCCGGCTGGAGAGCAGCTGGTTCTTCACCCCGTGGACAAAGACCGACACGCCCATACCGGCAGCGTCAAATTTCCGCTGGAGGATCAGGTCCTGGCGGGTATCGTCATAGTTCACCTGGGTATAGCGCACCATGCTGTAACTGCCCAGCACCACGGAAAACACCGTACACAGCCCCAGCACGACCCACCCCAGGCCCGGGAGGGAGGAGCTGATGTAGCTGGTAATGCCCAAGCGGATATACTCGGAGATAAACATGTTGTAGATCTGGGCCGGGTCCTTGACAGCGTAGAGCAGATAGAGCACCGAAATGCTCAAAAAGCAGAGCAGCACATACCGGAAGTTGCGCTTGAACACCGGCATGGTGGTGGCCCGGTACTCCAGCACCATCAGCGCCGCCGCCGCCGCCAGATAGGCCACGATCCCCGCCAGCACCACATTGATGAGGATGGGCAGGACCCACAGCCGGCCGTCGATGAGGGCCCGGAAGGTAGGGGGATAATAATAGATCAGCCACAGCGCCGGGGGGATACATGCCAGTATCCGCAGACCCTTCAGCCTGCGGCGGAAAAACGGGATCATGGTGGTCTCCAGGGCGGCCAGCAGGGCAAACAGGGGATACAGGGAGCGGCCGACAGCCACCACATAGCCCAGCTTGTCCATGGACAGGGGGAGAAACTGCAGCCAGGTCTGAAGCTCCGGCACCAGGAAGAGGAAGGCCCGCTGCTGGGCGGCGGTGCCTCCCATTTTGGCAATATAGATGACGATGCCTGCCAGCATCACCAGGTTGCATACGCTCATGCCCAGCAGGTAGAGGGACAGCACGTCCCGCCGCCGCAGCGCCACGTACACTGCCGTGGCCAGACACAGCATCAGCACCAGGATCAGCACGCCCGCTCTCCCCTTTCATACCGCTTATTATACCCCCCGCCCGCCGTCTATGTAAACACCGGCGGCAAAAGAGCGCCGGGGCTCCGCCTAACACGGAGCCCCGGCGGGGTAAGCGGGATTTACTTGGCGGCGCTGTAATTGTCGTAAGCGGTCTGCATCACGTTGAAGTCCACATAGTTGTCTACGGGAACCTCCTCGGTGATGGTGCCGTTGTTCAGGAACACCTGCTGCTGCGCCTGGTACAGGCTGCGGATGGTGTCGAAATCACCCATGCAGTCCACAGCGCCCTGCCAGTTGCCCTCGCCCACGGCCAGGAGCATGGTATCCTCGGGGGCATCCAGGTCGGAGGCCAGGGTCTTGGCCACCTCTTCGATGTTGGCGGCGCGGTAGACCTGAGCCTTCAGAATGGCCTGGGAGAAGCGCACCAGGATGTCCTGGTTGGCCTCGGCGTACTCAGGGGTGCAGATGAAGCTGGAGGGGAAGGCAGCCTGGTCGGTGTAGTCGTTGTTGGTACCCAGAACCAGGTAGTCGTCGCCCAGAGCCTGCTCAATGGTGACGGTGTTGGGGGACCAGGTGGCGGCGGCATCGATCTGGCCGGAGAGCAGAGCGGTGGTCATGCCTTCCACGTTCATCTCAACGGTCTCAATGTCGTCCATGGTCAGGCCGGCATCCTGCAGCACGAACTGGAGAATGATCTCGGAGGAGGTGCCGGAGGACACGGCCACGGTCTTTCCCTTCAGGTCGGCGGCGGTCTCGATGCCCTTGGACTTGTTGGCTACCACGGCATCAGCCTGGGAGAGCTGGTCAAAGGCAAACACAACAGCCTCGCCCTGGATGCACAGGGAGTGGGCGCCGTGGCCGATCTGGGAGATGTCGATGTCGCCGGAGGCCATGGCGGCGATCTCAGCGGGGCCGCCGGAGAACTGGGAGGGCTCCACAGTCAGGCCCACTTCCTCAAAGTAGCCCTGGTGAATGGCGGTGAACAGGGAAGAGGCGGAGCCCAGGTTGGGCATGTAGGCCACCCGGACGGTGGCGGGCTCATACTCGGTGGTGGCGCCAGCGGGGGACTCACTGGTGGCGGGGGCGGGGGTTTCGCTGTTGCCGCCGGCGGGCGTCTGGGTGGTGTCGCCGGTGCCGCCGCAGGCGGCCAGGGAGAAGACCAGCCCGCAGGCCAGCGCAAGAGAGAGCAGTTTCTTCTTCATTGTGATAATTCCTCCTTCTGAATTTATCTCGATCCGGTTCAGACCGGAACGTGATGCTTATTTCCGGACCGACAGATACTCCTGGTACACCTGGCTCCAGATATGGTTCTTCAGCTCCAGGAACCGGGGGCTCATTTTGGTCTCCTGATCACGGGGATAGGGGATGTCGATGTCCACGATCTCCTTGACGCGGCCGGGGCGGGCGCACATGATGACCACCCGCTGGGCCAGGATGATGGCCTCCTCCACGTCGTGGGTGATGAAGAAGCAGGTCTTCTGCTCCTTCTCCCAGGTGTTCAGCAGCTCCTGCTGCAGCTGGGTACGGGTCTGGGCGTCCAGGGCGCCGAAGGGCTCGTCCATCAGCAGCACCTTGGGATTGACGGCATAGGCACGGGCAATGGCCACGCGCTGCTTCATGCCGCCGGAGAGCTCCTTGGGATAGGCCTTGGCGAAGCCCTCCAGGTCCACCATCTTCAGATACTTGTGGGCCAGCTCCTCGCACTCCTCCTTGCTCTTGCCCTGGAGCTTCAGGCCGAACTGCACATTCTTCTCCACGGTGAGCCAGGGGAACAGGGCGTACTGCTGGAACACGATGCCCCGGTCGGGGCCGGGACCCTGAACCTCTTTGCCGTCCACCAGCACCTTGCCCTCGGTGGGGGTCTCCAGGCCGCCGATGATATTCAGCAGGGTGGACTTGCCGCAGCCGGAGGGACCCACCACACAAATAAACTCGTTTTCATGGATGTCCATATCCACGCCGTTCAAGGCAATCATCTCACCATTGCGGCCGTTGAACTTCTTGACCACATGGTCGATATGTACCTTTACTGCTGAATCGTTTCCTGCCATCCTGTAAACCTCCTCTCAAGGAATCTCACAATCTTTTCAAAGCAGATACCGATGACACCCAGCAGAATAATGCCCATCAGCATCACGTCCCGCTGGAAATAGCTGCTGGCCTGCTGGATCATCATGCCCAGGCCCCGGTCGCCGCCCACGATTTCGGAGGCCATCAGGGTGGTCATGGCGGTGGACAGACCCAGCCGGGCGGCCACCAGAATGAAGGGGGTGGAGGCGGGAATGGTGATCTTGAAGAAAATGTCGCTCTGCTTGGCGCCCAGCACCCGGGCCGCCTTGATGAGGGTGGTATCCACGCCCTTGACGCCCTGATAAATGGTAATGACCATTACCAGGAAGGCGGCGATGAAGATAACCGTCACCTTACTGACCTGGCCAACGCCCAGAGCAGCGATGATCAGGAACACATAGGCCAGAGGGGGGATGTTGCGGATGAACTGGATCCAGGGCTCCACCACGTGGCGGAAGGGGTCGTACCAAGCCATCAGGAAGGCCACCGGAATGGAGACCACAAAGGCGATAGCAAAGCCGGTCAGCACACGGGACAGACTGGCCCATATGTGCTCCCACAGGATGCCGCTGGACGCTTTATCCACCAGGGCGGAGAATACCATACCCGGCGTGGCGAAGATGGTAGGCCACTTGTACGAAGCGAGCAGCCAAATGGCCACGGCCACGGCCAGGGAGATGAGCAGCCATACCCAGTTAGGTATCTTGCTCCAGAAAGACGATTTTTTCAGTCTCATGGACACCGAGCCTCCTTTTATTGACACCAGTATACGCAAACTCATCAGTTTTGGTAAGTATGAAGTTTTATCATACTTTTTGCTCCGGTGACAAAAAACGCGGCCGGTCCCGGGACCGGCCGCGAAAAGGGGCGTTTCAGGTTCACACCAGGCGGGCCATGGAGGGCAGCTCCGGCCCGATGAGGGGGGCGCACCAGCGGCGGAAGGCCTCCGTCACGTCGGTGCCGTCGGCGGTGAGGTACTCGGGGGTGAGCACCCGCTCCCCCAGCATGACCTCCTCGATGGG
>DWXF01000032.1 GCA_019119335.1 Candidatus Flavonifractor merdavium | reverse complement strand
CACACCTGTTGGGAATGATCCAATCAAGTATGCTAAAATAAACAACGATGCAAATTTTAATGCAAACATATTCAACAACTCCTATTAATCTATCGCTATTTTAGCAAAGATTATTCCTTAAATATACGGTGTTGGTGAATTATTGAGTAAATGGGGGATTTTTTAGTGGCAAAAGCTAATACTTATGATGATTCTTCAATTCAAATATTACATGGACTAGAAGCTGTTCGTAAACGACCAGGTATGTATATTGGTTCAACAGATATACATGGTCTTAATCAACTAGTTTACGAAATAGTCGATAACTCTGTTGACGAAGCCATGGCCGGCTTTGGTAAAGAAATTGATGTAACTATCCATAAAGATAATAGTGTAACTGTAAGAGACTTTGGACGTGGGATGCCTACAGGAATGCATAAGTCAGGAAAGCCAACTATTGAAGTTATTCTGACTGTACTCCATGCAGGTGGTAAATTTACTGAACAAAACTATAAAACATCAGGTGGACTTCATGGTGTAGGTTCATCCGTAGTAAATGCACTTTCAAGTTATATGAAAGTACGTGTTGTTCGAGATGGAAAGGCATACGAAGAAGAGTTTGAAAAGGGTGGACATCCTATTGGAACTCTTAAGTGTTTAGGTAAAACTAAAGATCCTACTGGTACTACAATTACTTTTAAACCAGATGCTATGATCTTTTCAACAACTAAGTATAAGTATGAGACTATTCAGGAACGTATTCGTGAGTCTGCCTTTTTGCTTAAAGGTGTTAAGTTTGTTTTAACTGATGAGCGAGAACCTGAACATCATGATGTATTTCAATATGATGATGGAATTAAATCTTTTGTTTCTTATCTAAATGAAGGTAAGGGAACTATTAGTGATGTTTTCTATTTTGAAGGAAAACAAGATGGCATGGAAATTGAATTTTCCGGTCAATATAGTGATGGATATTCAGAAAATTTAGTATCTTTTGTTAATAATGTTCGTACTGGTGATGGTGGTACTCATGAATCTGGTGCTCGCAGCGGATTTACACGTGCTTTCAACGATTATGCTAAAAAGCAGGGACTACTTGGTAAAAAAGATAAAAATATCGATGGTTCAGATTATCGAGAAGGTTTAAGCGCTGTTTTATCAGTGAAAATTCCAGAAGAATTACTTGAATTTGAAGGTCAAACTAAAGGTAAATTAGGTACCCCACAAGCACGTTCAGCAGTTGATTCACTCGTCTACGAAAAGATGTCTTACTATTTGATGGAAAATGGTGAATTAGCTCAAGAATTGGTGAAGAAGGCACAACGAGCTAGGGATGCACGTGAAGCTGCTAAAAAGGCTAGAGACGAAAGCAGAAACGGCAAGATGAGCAAGTCCAAGGGCAACGTGGTGGACCCCTACCTGCTGGCCGAGCGCTACGGGGTGGACGCTCTGCGGTACTTCCTGCTGCGGGAGTTCCCCTTCGGCACCGACGGCAACTTCTCCAACGAGGCCCTCATCGGCCGGATCAACACCGACCTGGCCAACGACCTGGGCAACCTGGTGAGCCGCACCACCGCCATGGTGGGCAAGTACTTCGGCGACCATCTGCCGGCGGTGGAGGCCGCTGACCCCGCCATGGACGACGAGCTCATCGCCATGGCCAAGGGCCTGCGGGACGCCTATGAGGGCCATATGGAGGACTACGCCTTCCAGAACGCCCTGATGGAGGTGTTCAGGCTCATCGGCCGGGCCAACAAGTATATCGACGAGAACAAGCCCTGGCTGCTGGCCAAGGATGAGAGCCAGAAAAACCGTCTGGCCCAGGTGCTGTACAACCTGCTGGAGTGCGTGCGCCTGGCCGCCGTGCTGCTGACCCCCTTCATGCCCGACACCTGCGGGAAGATCTTTGGTCAGATCGGCGCCGGAGCCGACCTGCGGACCTGGGAGTCCGCCAAGACCTGGGGCCTGCTGCCCATGGACGCCGCTGTGAACAAGGGGGAGAACCTCTTCCCCCGCATTGATATGGAAAAGGAGCTGAAAGAGTTGGAGGAGCTGGAGAAGAAGCCCGTGGAGGCCGAGGCCCCCAAAGCCGAGGAGCCCAAGGAGCCTGAGTATATCACCATTGACGACTTTAACAAGGTGAAGTTCGTTACCGCCAAGATCCTGGCCTGCGAGGCGGTGCCCAAGTCCTCCAAGCTGCTGCGCTTCACCCTGGACTGCGGCGAGGCCTTCCCCCGCCAGATCCTCTCCGGCATCCACGAGTACTATGAGCCCGAGGAGCTGGTGGGCAAGACGGTGGTGGCCTGCACCAACCTGAAGCCCCGGAAGATGATGGGCATTATGTCCAACGGCATGCTGATCTCCGCGGTGAAGGAGGAGCCCGACGGCTCTGAGAAGCTGCACCTCATCATGCTGGACGACAAGGTTCCCGCCGGCTACGGCCTGTGCTGAATCCAATCAGAAAAGAGGCGCTGCATGGCAGCGCCTCTTTTGATTGACTTCCGGCAGGGGTTGGGATACTATGGAATTGAATTACAGAAAACGCGCGGCCCCATGCCAGGGCGTTGATTTGCCCCCATGGCCGGCCGCCATTTGGGAGGGGAGCATTTGAAAAAGGCTGTATTTTTCTGGATGATATCCGTCGTTTTGGTAGTGGCCGCTGTTTTTGGTCTGCTGCTCAGCGGCGGAGACGGCGTTTTGGGCATACTCTTCCTGGTTCTGCTGTTTTTGGCCCTGTTCGGCGGCGGTGCCGCCGCCACGGTTACCACGCTCCGGGCCTCGGGCGGCGAGGACGGCTCCGAAAAATGGCTGAAGGCAAACCAGTGGGACAAGCCCCTTTCGCTCAAGCATGACAGCCTGAGCCTGTACTTCAACAACCAAGCCGGGGAACTGGCTATTTTCGACCGGCGGGAGAGCAAAAAGGCGCCCGCCCGCATTCTGGCCTACCAGGAGATCACAAACTCCGGCGTATACCAGGAGAACGCCAAGGGGAAAAGCTCCGTCCAGCTGGTCATTCAGCTGGTCTCCGGTGAGCCTTACGTCATCGCGGTCACCGACGGGCCCCTTTCCTCAGACTCGCCGGAGCTGCAGGCGGCGCTGGCCTTTGCCAAAAAGGTCAATGAGCTGCTGTCCATGATGGCCTTTGAAAACGCCGCGGGCGTGGAGCCCGGCAAGCGCTACCTCATCGCAAAATGCCACAACTGCGGGCAACTGCTCCACGGCGAGGCGGGAAAGAGCGGCTGGTGTCCCAAGTGCAAGGCGGACGTCCGGATGCCTGAGCTATAACAGCACATACGCAAAGGCGGCGCTGCATGGGCAGCGCCGCCTTTTTTCTATTCCGCCGCCCGCTCCAGCAGCTTTTTGTAGCTGGCGTCGATGGCCAGGGCCCCCAGGGGGGCGGTGACCAGAATGGCGATCACCGCCACGGTGAGCACCACCTGTCCGCAGGCGAGACCCATGGCCAGGGGCACCCCGCCAATGGCGGCCTGGACGGTGGCCTTGGGCAGATAGGCCAGCACGGCAAACAGCCGTTCCTTTTTGGTGAGTTTGCTCCCCGCCACGCACAGGAGCACCCCCAGGGCCCGGAAGCACAGCACCCCCAGCACCGTGGCCACGGCGGCCAGCCCGGCGGCGGCGGCGTAGTTCAGGTCCACCTCCGCCCCTACCAGCACAAAGAGCATGACCTCCGCCCACACCCACAGCTTGCCGAACTTGGCGGTGAGCCGCTCGGCCACCGGCAGCCGCCACCGGCGCAGGCCCAGGCCCATACCCAGCACCGCCAGCAGGCCGGAGAAGGGCACCCAGGCCTCCACCGCGTCCTCCAGGGCCACCAGCAAAAAGGCCACCGACAGCAGGATGACCACCTTCACCGAGTCCCGCATGTGGAGCGCTTCAAAGAACTTTGCCAACAGAAAGCCCACCGCCAGGCCCAGGACGGCCCCCAGCACGATGGATACCGGCACCCCCGCCAGGGCGGACACCGAGAAGGAGCCCCCCTGGGCCATGGCGGTAAAGGAGGTAAACAGGACGATGACGAACACATCGTCCACCGAGGCCCCCGCCAGCACCATCTGGGGGATGCCCTTTTCGGTGCCATACCCCTCGCTCATCAGCCTGAGCATCCGGGGCACGATGACAGCGGGAGACACCGCTCCCACCACCGCCCCCATAATGGCGGCGTCCAGCAGGCTCACCCCCAGCAGCCGGGGGGCCAGCACCACCATGCCCAGCACCTCGAAGCTGGCGGGCACAAAGCACATCAGCACCGCCGGCCGCCCCGCCCGGCGCAGGTCGTCGGCCTCCAGGCTCAGCCCCGCCCGGGCCAGGATGATGATGAGGGCCAGCTGCCGCAGGTCGGCGGAGATGCCCAGCAGCTGGGGGGAGAGCAGGTTGAGCACGCAGGGCCCCAGCAGGATCCCCGCCGCCAGCATCCCCACCAGGGGGGGCAGACGGACCAGCCGGGCCAGGGCCCCCAGCCCCAGGCCCAGCAGCAGTACATAGGCGATACTTGTTAACATAAAACCATCCTCTCCGGGGGCTGAGCGCAAAAAAATACTGATGCCCCCTGCAAAGTTGCAGAAGTCATCAGCCAAGCGGCGGTTCGGGCAAACGCCCCGGGAGGACCTCATCCCCGTATTACTGGGGCAGTATACCACAGCCCCGCCCCCTTGTCAACGGTGCAAAAAGGGAGTATGATGGAAAAAACCAATTTGCGGGAGGCCTTTATGATCTTCGATACCCACGCCCACTACTATGACGACGCCTTTGACGCCGACCGGGACGCCCTGCTGTCCGCCCTGCCGGAGCGGGGGGTGGACCTGGTGGTCTGCCCCGGCTGCGATCTGGAGAGCTCCCGGCAGAGCCGGGACCTGGCGGAGCGGTACGGCTATCTCTACTTCGCCGCCGGATTCCACCCGGAGAACCTGGAGGGGGCCGGCCTGTCCGACCTGGAGCAGGTACGCGCTCTGTGCGCCCATCCCAAATGCGTGGCGGTGGGCGAGGTGGGCCTGGACTACTACTGGGTGAAAACCCCGGAGGCCCGGGCCGGCTCCCGGGACTTTTTCGATGCCCAGCTCTCCCTGGCCGAGGAGCTGGACCTCCCCGTCATCGTCCACGACCGGGACGCCCACAAGGACTGCCTGGACATCGTCAAAGCCCACCCCAAGGTCCGTGGGGTGTTCCACTGCTGCGCCCTGGCTTTGGAGGACGTGAAGCGGGCGGCGGAGTGGGGCTGGATGTTCTCCTTCACCGGCAACATCACCTTCCACAACGCCAAAAGAGCCCCGGAGGTGCTACGCTGGCTGCCCATGGACCGGCTCATGCTGGAGACCGACGCCCCCTACATGGCCCCCGAGCCCCATCGGGGCCGCCGGTGCGACTCCACCCTGATCCCCCTGACAGCCCAGACGGTGGCACAGCTGAAGGGCCTGACCACGGAAGAGGTATTGTCCGTCACCCTGGAAAACGGCAAGCGGTTTTTCGGTATCCAATAGAGGAGGCATTGCGATGGAGACCATTTCCTACGAGTACGAGGGTTCCCTCTACGTCAACCTGACCAACAAGTGCGACTGCAGCTGCGTGTTCTGCCTGCGGCACAACGGCCACAAGGGGTCCATCTACGCCGACGATCTGTGGCTGGAGCATGAGCCCACCCGGCAGGAGGCCCTGGAGGACCTGCTCTCCCGGGACTATGCCAACTACCGGGAGCTGGTGTTCTGCGGCTTTGGGGAGCCCATGTTCCGCACCGACGACATCCTGTGGCTGGTGGACCAGCTGAAGGCAAAGGTCCCCAATCTGCCCCCGGTGCGCATCAACACCAACGGCCACGCCAACGCCATTCTGGGCCGGGACGTGACGCCGGAGCTGAAGGGCCGCATCGACACCATCTCCATCTCCCTCAACGGCTCCACCCCGGAGGAGTACTGCGCCGTCACCCGGCCCAGGAGCGGAGCCAGGGCTTGGGACGACATGCTGGACTTCGCCCGGAAGTGCCGGGACTATGTGCCAAACGTGGTGATGACCATTGTGGACAAGGACAAGACCCAGGCGGAAATCGACCGCTGCCGGGCCATCACGGAGGAGCTGGGGGTAACCCTGCGGATCCGGGCCTACATTCCCGACTGAGCAGCACAAAAATCCGCCGTCTGCCCAACAGGCAGACGGCGGATTTTTTCACGCTTTCTTTCCCTCCAGCTCCTGTCTCCGGCGCTCCAGAATCCGGGGGAACCGCCAGAGAAACATGCTGCCGGTGGTGACGGCGGCCAGGATATCCGCCGCCGGTTCGGCCAGAAACACGGCGAACACCTTGTCGCTCAGAACATGGGGCAGCAGCAGAATCAGGGGCAGCAGCAGGATGATCTTCCGCAGCAGGGCCAGGAAGAGGGACACCTTGGCCTGGCCCAGGGCCACGAAGCTCTGCTGACAGGCGGTCTGGATGCCCAGCATGAACATGCCCGCGGCGTACACCCGCAGGGCCCACACCGCCAGCTCCACCAGCTCCGGCTTGTCGTTGAACAGGGCCACAAACACCTGGGGGAACAGCTCCAGGGCGGCGCAGGCGGTACAGCTGAAGGTGAGGGCGCAGATCACCAGCAGCCGGCAGGTCTTTTTCACCCGGTCCAGCTGGCCGGAGCCGTAGTTGAAGCCGATAATGGGCTGGGCGCCCTGAGCGATGCCCTGGAGAAGCAGAAAGAACACCTGCATCACCGAGGAGCAGATGGTCATGGCCCCCACGGCGGGGGTGCCGCCGTAGGCCTTCAGGGAGGAGTTGAAGGCGATATTCACCAGGCTCTCGGTGGAGTTCATGATGAAGGGGGACACGCCCAGGGCCAGCACGGGGGCCAGCACCTTGAAGTCAATGCGGAAAAACCGCCGCTGGAGCTTCAGCTTGGTGCGCTTGCCGGTGAGGAAGCAGAGCACCCACACCGCCGACACCGCCTGGGCGGTAATGGTGGCCAGGGCGGCCCCCTTGACCCCCATATTAAAGCCGAAGATGAGGATGGGGTCCAGCACAATGTTGGTCACCGCGCCGATGAGCACCGTGGCCATGGACATGGTGGAAAAGCCCTGGGCGGTGATAAAGAAGTTGAGGCCCATGGAGATCTCCACAAAAATGCTGCCCCACAGGTAGATGGTCAGATAGTCGCTGGCGTAGCCCAGGGTCTCCGGCGTGGCGCCGAAGAGCAGAAGCATGGGCTCCTTCACCAGCTGGAAAAACACGGTGGCCGCCACCGCCAGCACAACCAGCAGGGCGGTGGCGTTGCCCAGGATGGCGTTGGCCTGGTCCTCCTTCCCCTCTCCCATACGCACCACCGCCCGGGAGCCGCCTCCCATACCCACCAGGGAGGAGATGGCGGAGACGAACATGAGCACCGGGAAGCACACCCCCAGGCCGGTGAGGGCCAGATCCCCCACCTCCGGGATGTGGCCGATGTACATGCGGTCCACAATGTTGTACAGGGCGTTGACCAGCTGGGCGGTCACCGACGGCAGCGCCAGCCGCAGCAGCAGCTTGCCGATTGGGTCCCGGCCCAGGTCGTTTTCCCGCTTTGCCATCGCTTACCCCTCCTTCTCCAAAAAGTACGTGGCCTCCATGTCCGCCACGCTGAGGGCGAAGGCAAGGGGGTACTGCTGCATGGCCTGGCCCACCAGGCGTTTGTCCTCGTCGCCGGAAAAGCCCATGTGCCAGCGGATGGCCATGGCCTCCTCCCGGGTGAGGCGGAGAAAGCCCGAGAGGATGTACACGCTCTTTTCCCCGTGGCCGTAGGGCAGCTTATCCTCGTAGTAGAAGGTGGGCACACTCTGCCACTTGCCGTCCGGCCCCTTGATGTTGCGGGTGCCCGCCTGGTAGCAGCCGATCTTGCACACGTCATGGAGCAGAGCCACCAGAGCCACGCTCTCCGGGGCGTACTCCAGACCGTAGAGCTCCCGCACCCGTTCCCGCTCCAGGTAGGCGTTCAGACACTGGTAGACGTTGACGCTGTGCTGGCACAGCCCGCCGGCATAGGCCCCGTGGAACCGGGCCGAGGCGGGGGCGGTGAAGAAGTCGCTCTTGTGCTCCAGATAATCCAGCAGGGCGTCGGCCCCCTCCCGGTGGATGTTGTCCTGATAAATCTGCAGAAAGGTCTCTCTCCCGTCCATAGCGGTTCTCCTTTTTTGTTCAATTAAACTAGAGTATAGCACACTCCGCCGGCAAAAGCCACCCCATGCACCCCTGCTTCGCAATCCGAATAGAATGGCCGGAACAGGAGGTGCGGTATGCAGTGGCTTTCTACATTGGGCACGGCGGCGGTATTTGCCGCCGCCTGTAATCTGGATACGGTCATTCTGGCCATGGGCTGGGCCACCCGGGGGGTACGGCCCGGCCGGGAGCAGCGGTGGGTGATCGCGGGACTTACCACCCTCATCACCTGGCTGTCCCTGGCCCTGGGCTCTCAGGCCGCGGCGGCGGGGGTGGTGGCCCCCCTGGGCGGGCTGGTGCTGGTGGGCATGGGGCTGTGGTGCGTGCTGGACTGGCTGCGGGCCGCCGGAGGCCCGGAGGACGCCCCCAGAGCCGGGGGCTCCAGCCTGTGGGACTGGGTGGCCCTGGCCGCCGCCCTGGCGGTAAACAACGCAGGCATGGGGGTGGCCGCAGGGGTGTCCGGGGTCAGCCCCGGCTGGGCCGCCGGGGCCAATCTGGTGTGTACCCTGGCCGCCCTTCCTCTGGGCCGTGCCCTGGGGGACGGGGTGGCGGGGCGGCTGCTGGGCCGGTTCGCCCTCCCCCTCTCCGGCGGGCTTCTGGTGGCTCTGGGGGTATGGGAGGTGCTGGGCCCGTAGCAAAGGGCGGCTCTTTGTGGTACAATGGGGCCAAAGGATGTGATACCTATGACATTGCTGGACCGTCTGGGTGGCCGGCAGGCCATCCGTCAGGGGGTGGAGGACACCTTCCGCCTGCTCTCCCGCCATCCCCACCCCTCCCATGGGGAGGCCCTCACCTGCAGGGATTACGCCGCCTTCCTCCGGGAAAAGCTGGGAGGAAATCCGGTGGAGGACTCCGTACATAATCTGCTCTGTCCCCTGCCCGCCACCCCCGGCCGGGAGGGGCGGCCCCGGCTGATCCTCCAGGGCCACATGGATATGGTATGCGCCGCCGCCGGGGACTTTCAGCCCGAGCGCGACCCGGTGACCATTGTGGCAAAGGACGGCTTTCTCCGCAGCGACGGCCGCTCCTCCCTGGGGGCGGACAACGGCCTGGGCAACGCGGCGGCGCTGTGGCTGCTGTCCACCGGCCAGGTGGCCCACGGGCCGCTGACGCTGCTGTTCACCACCGCGGAGGAGGTGGGCCTGGCGGGGGCCAAGGAGGTGGACCCGGCCTGGCTGGCGGGGAGCGATTACCTGCTGAACACCGACGGTTTCCACCTGGGCCGGGCCATTGTGGGCTCGGCCAGCGGACGGCGGGAGACCTGGAGCCGCCCCCTGGAGCTGGAGCCCGCCCCTCCCCTGCCCGCCTGGCGGCTCACCCTCTCCGGCGGACTGGGAGGCCACTCGGGGGACGACATCCACCGGGGCCGGGGCAACCCCATCAAGCTGCTCTCCGGCTATCTGGCGGGGCTGCCCGGCGGGCGGCTCGCCGCCCTGTCCGGCGGTCTCACCCACAACGCCATACCCGCCTGGGCGGAGGCGGTGGTGTTTGCCCCCGAGGAGCCCGACCTGACCCTGCTGCAAAACGCCCTGGCGCTGTACCGGCAGGCCGACCCCGGCCTGAAAGTGACCTGCGCCCCGGCGGAGAGGCCGGAGGAAGTGTGGACGGCCTCCTTCCAGGCCCACGCGCTGGCCTTTCTCAACGGGCTGTATCACGGGGTGTACACCATGGACCCCGCCTTCCCCGGTGTGGTGGGGGCCTCCGCCAACCTGGGCAAAGCCGGGGCGGCAGAGGGCGCTTTTCAGGTGTGTTCCTTCCTCCGCTCCGCCCGGCGGGAGGAGGAGCGGGAGCTGGCCCACCGGCATGAATCTCTGGCGGCGGCCCACGGTTTTACCGGCACGGTCACCGGCTATCCCGGCTGGCCGGGTGAGCGAAACAACCCCCTTGCGGCGGTGCTGGACCGGGTATGGCGGGAGCAGACCGGCCGTGGGCTGGACATCGGCGCCGTCCATGTGGGGCTGGAGCCCTCGGTATTCCAGGACAAATGCCCCGCTCTGGTGATGGCCAGCACCGGGCCGGACATTCTGGACGCCCACTCGGTGGATGAGCGGGCCCCGCTGGACACCCTTCCCGACTACGTGCTGCTGCTGGCAGGCACGCTGGAGGCCCTCTGATCCCCTTGCAACCGGCAACAAAGCCGGGGCAGCCACAGGCTGCCCCGGCTTTTCTGTCAGGGGATCTTATTCCGCGTCAGCGGTGAGGAGGGCGCTGGCCCGCACCATGAGGGCGGCCAGCTCGGCCCGGGAGGCGGAGCCCTGGGGATTCAGGACCCCGGCGTTGCCCTTGAGCAGGCCGTTGGACACGGCCCAGCTCACGGCGTCCTGGGCGAAGGGGGAGACGGAGCTGCCGTCGGTGTAGGCGGACAGGTCCCCGGCGGCGGTCACGTCCACACCCTGGAGCTGGGCGTAGCGGTACAGCATGGTTACCGCCTGCTCCCGGGTGAGGGTGTTGTCGGGGGCGAAGGTGCGGTTGCCCACGCCGGAGGCCACCCCCGCCTCGCTGGCCCAATCCACGGCGGCGGCACAGTAGGAGATATCGGCCACGTCGGTAAACTGGGCGTCGGCAGCGGCGGCGGGCTCACCGGCCATACGGTGCAGGATGGTGACCATCATGCCCCGGGTGGTGGCCACGTCGGGGGCGAAGGTGGTGCCGGTAACGCCGGTCATCAGGCCCTGCTCGGTGACGGCGGCCACAGAGTCGGCGTACCAGGCGCCGGCGGCCACGTCGGCATAGCCGGTGGTCTCGGCGGTCTCCTGGCCCATCACGCTGGCAAAGGCAAAGTTGGAAATGAAGTTGAACTCATCTCTCTGGTGGACCTTGTTGGTCAGGGTGTTGGCAAAGAGCACCACGTCCAGCTGGGCGCCGCCCACCCCCTGGCCCTCATAGGAGATGGCCTGGATGGAGTCGTTCAAGAAGTCGTTGTAGTGCTCGCCGGTGCTGGGCAGGAAGCCCTCCAGCAGCTCCCTGGAGCTGTCCAGCTGCACCAGCACCTGGGCGCCCTGGGGAATGGCGGCGAAGTAGCCCGCGCCGTAGCCGTAGAGGAGGTCGTCCCCCTCGGCCACGTAGCTGGCGGTGACCAGGCTCTCGGTGGGATAAGTGACATAAGCCAGGGCATCCATGGCGTTGCTGCCGGCGGTCTCATACACCAGCTGGCCCTCGGCAAAGAGGTCAACGGCAGAGCTCATGGCGTCATAGCCGTAACCGATGTAGGGGGTGCCGCTCTTAACGGCGGCCAGGGCCTGCTCGTCCAGGGCGGCGGCGCCGATGATCACGTCGGCCTTGGAGGCGTCGCCGGTGACGGTGAAGTCCAGCAGCTCCATAGCCTGGCGGTCATAGTTGTATTCGTAGGCGCCGCTGACCAGGGAGGTCTTGACAAAGCCCTGGTCATTGTCGGCGGGCTTGCCGGAGATGTAGACCACAGGGGCCTTGGAGAGGGCGGTGGCGGCGGGGGCGTCCGTCACGCCGATGCCGGTGAGCAGGTAGTCGCCGGCCACGCTCTGCCAGTCGGCGTAGGCGCACAGGAAACTGCCCTGATACTGGCCCTCAGTGATGAGGGAGACCGCCTTACCCGCCTTCAGCAGGGCGTTGACGGCAGCGGTGGAGTCCTCGGAGGCGTTCATCAGGATGACCTGGGCGTTCTCCACCCCGGTAAAGGAGGAGGTCAGGCCGGACACGTAGGTCTGAGCGGCGGCATAGTCCATAGCCTGGCCGCAGACGGCGGCGATGGTCTCATAGGCGGCGGGCTGGGCGCACACCGCCATGTCGAAGCCCCGGGTCTTGTCGAAGGCGGTGATGCCCTCGGAGTAGAGCACGGGCCACTCGGTAATGACGGTGCCGTCGTACAGCACGCCGTTGGCCACGCTCCGCTTGGCCTGGTACATGGACACGATCAGGGTGCCGGCGGGGTACTCCACCCCGTCATAGGTGAAGGGCTGCTGGGTCACATTGACCTTGACGCCGTTGCGGGTCAGGTACACCACCATCTCGGCGGCGTCCTGCAGGTTGGACTGGTTGGTCCCATCCATGGGGATGATGTAGCACTCGGGGTAGAAGTTGCCGTTCTCCCCCTCGCCGTCGTACTCGGGCCGGAACAGGTCGGCCTCGGCGCCCTCCACGTCGTACTGGTCGCAGAACCACTGGCCCACCAGCTCATAGGCGTCGGAGTTGGCGTTGGTCACGCCCCGCTCGAAAATCTTGGTCTGGTTAAGCAGGTAGCTGTCCTTGTTGGCGGCGATGTAGGCGCTCTGGCCCAGCTGGCCGTAGGCCAGGGCCTCCACCATGAACTGGTCGTAGGCAGGCACCTCAACGGTGTAGGCCAGGGTGCCGTGGAGCATGGCGTACTGGGGGGTGTAGCTGGTGGACATGTCGTCCCAGGGGTCCAGCCACTGGGTCTGCTCCTCCCCGTCGGCGGTGGTCTCGCCGGTGTAGGTCAGATAGTCCCGCTGAGGAATGACGTAGCTGTTGTGGCCGTCGTTGTTGGCCACGGCGGCAATGCCCAGGGCCTCGCCGCCGGTCATCAGGTGCTCGGCCAGCAGGTCGTACTCAAAATTGGGCTCGTGGGGGGGATCGCAGGGCTCGCACTGGAAGGCGGACACCCGGCCGTGGAACTCGGTAAAGCTGACGGGATTCCACTGGGCAATGAGCTGAGTCATGTTCTGAGTCTCGGCCTGGGTCTGGAAGGAGTTGTCCCGGTTCAGGTCGAAGCCGCCGGAGGAGGTACGGGTCATGTAGGTGCGGCCCTCCACGTTCTCCTCGGGGACGAGGATGAAGAACACATCGCTCAGCAGCTCGTCCACAACCACCGTCTCGGTCTCCATGGTGTAGTACTTCTCCAGGTCCACGGGGACAGACTTGGTAGAGGTGGTGCCGTCGGCATTCTCACCCTTGATGTAGCCCAGGTAGGTAGCGCTGTCGGCCACCAGGTCGGGGACGGCCACGGAGCCCTCCTGGCCCACAGGGCCCATCTGGCGGGCCAGCTCGGCCTCGCCCTCGGCGGTAAAGCCGGTAAGCTTGTTGTAGTCAATGGCGCCGGTCTCGGAGGCGGCGGCCTCCACCAGCATCCAGGCAAAGGTCAGCACGCCGTCGGCGGCGGCCACCTCGTTGGCGTGCACGTTGGAGTAGAGCACGGGCACCTGGTAATCTCCCAGGGTGCCGTTTTCGATCTTCTGGATCAGGGCGGTGGGGTCGCTCTCGGCCTGGGCCTTGAGCTGCTGCCACTTGTCCACCGCGGCCTTGTCCTTGGCCACGATCAGGTAGGGCATGTCCAGGCTCTCCATGCCGTTGTCCCCCTGGCTCTGACCCATGGAGAACTGCTCCACATAGAGGTCGGTGTTCTCCTGGGCATAGGACACAAGCTCGTCCATCTGGGCATAGAGCTCGGCCATGGTGTGGAAGCTGTCATAGGGAGCCACCTTCAGGGTGACGGAGCCCAGCTCCTCCCCCTCCAGGCTGGCGGACAGGTCGAAGTAGCCGCACACGTCCAGATAATAACCGCCGTTGGTGTGGGGGGCGCTGAGATCCTCCCCGAAGTAGCCGCAGTTTTCAAAGGTAACGGTCAGATAGACCTGGCCGTCCACCGTCTCGGCCCCGGAAACAATGTTCTGGAAGAAGGGGGTCTCCCCATCCGCACACACCCAGCTGTCCAGCGCTCCGCCCTGGGACTGGTTGGGGAACAGAGTGTCGTCCAGATATTCCTGGCCGGGGTCACGGTCCAGGGACCAGACGACCTGCTCCGCGGCGGCCTGGGCCTCTTCCTGGGTCAGCTCCACCGGGATGCTGGCCTTGAAGGTCCGCTCGTTTGTAAGGGAGACCATATTCTGTCCGCCGTCGCCTGTGGTGTTGGCGAACTGGGCGGCGGGGGCGGTATCTTCCGCGGCGGCAGCCGGGAAAATACACAGGGACAGAAGGAGGGCGCATGCCGTCACCAGAGACAGCGCCTTCCCAACGGACTTGTGTTTCCTCATGCGTATCACCATTCTCTTTCCTTCCGGTCTGGAGTGAATCATATTCGTATATCACGAATATGATTGATTTAAAAATACCACCAATGGTAAAAAGCGTCAAGTATAAAAATACATAAAATACATCCTAATATGAATATATATTTATACGCCTGCTGTAAAGAGCCCTCGGCCCCAGCACATAGGCGCTGGGGCCAAGGGCTCCTTTTTGCATATTCAGCAGGGGCACTGACGGCCGGTGTGGTCGATGGTGTAGTCCGTACCGCACTCGCCGGGCAGAATAATCTGGGAGATGGGCACGAAGGTATAGCCCTCCTGGAGCAGGGTCTCGATAATGCCGGGCAGGGCTTCCGGGGTGTGGAGGGCGGCGTTGTGGAACAGAACGATGGAGCCGGGCTGCACCTTGTTCACCACCCGCTGGGTGATCTCCGAGGCGGACAGATCCTTCCAGTCCAGGCTGTCCACGTCCCACTGGATGGGCTCCATGCCCATGGAGCGCACGGCGTTGATCACATGGTCGTCATACTCCCCGTAGGGCGGGCGGACCAGGGTGGGCCGCACGCCGGTAACCGCCTCAATCTTGTCGTTGCAGGCGTTGAGATCGGCCACGATCTCCTGGGTGCTCAGCTGGGACATGTGGGCGTGGGAGTCGGAGTGGTTCATCACCTCATGGCCCGCGTCGGACAGGGCCTTCACCGACTCGGGGTATTTGTCCACCCAGGAGCCCACTACGAAAAAGGTGGCGGTAATGTCGTAGCGGTCCATGATGTCGATGAGCTCCTGGGTATCCTCATTGCCCCAGGCGGCATCGAAGGATATTGCCACCATTTTCTGGTCCCGCTGGACGCAGTAGATGGGCAGCTGGCGGTTGGTGGCCGCGGCGGTGGCGGCATAGGGGTAATTCACCACATAGAAGATCAGCGCCGCCGCCAGGGCACAGGCCAGGGCCGTCAGCCTCTTTTTCCGAAGCAGCAAGATTTTTCCCATAGAAAACCCTCCTTTGTGTCATTCTATGCCGCCGACCGGCCGGACAGAAGGGCGCAAAAAGGCCCCCGGAGCACGGCGGCGCTCCGGGGGCCTTCGGTCTGGCTGTCAGCCCTGGTTCAGGTAGTTCAGGATCTCCTCGGCGGTGGGGGGACAGCCGGGCACCTGGCGGGAGGCACAGTTGCAGCAGGCCCCCACGCCCAAGCCCTCAAAGGGCACCCCCCGCCAGCCCTGGCCGATGGCGATGGGCCCGCCGGTGGGCCGGCTGTTGTACAGAGCCCGCACCAGACTGGCATAGCAGGCCGAGCAGGCGCTTTTGGCCCGGACATTGCGGGTGAGGGCGGCCACCTTGCCAGAAGGAGCGGGGTAGGCCGAGGCAGCGGTGGGCTGGTTGAGCTGCATCACATCCTCCGGGGATACTTTGGTAGTACCGGCCCCCCAGCCCTCCGCCAGGCCGATATAGGGCACCTGGTCCAGGTCCAGCCCCATCAGACGGCAGCCGTAGGCGTCCAGCTGCACCGGGTCGGCGCCCAGCAGCATCCGGCCGGTGGGGACGGGGTTGCCCCCCTCCTCAAAGTTCAAATCGCCGCAGATGCTGTCCACAATGGTCAGGTCTGGCTTCAGGGTGGCGGCCAGGGCGGCGATGGGCTTCATCAGCCCCTCGGCGTGAAACTTCCGCTTCTCCTTGTCGGGCAGGCAGCCCTTGCAGTTCTTCAGGGCGCAGGTCATCACAGTCTGGCAATGGCCCTTGAGCACCGGCAGGTTAATGAGATAGCCTGCGTCCAGCGCCCGGCAGCAGATCTCCATGGGCCGCAGGGGGGTGTTCACCCGCCGGGTTTTGTCGTGCTTGAGGTCATAGAGGGGAACGTTGTACCGCTTGCTCACCCCGTCATAGCCAGCGACCCGGAAGGCCCGGCCGGTGTCGTCCCCCACCCAGGAGCCCTCAATGATACTGATGTCGCTTACGCCGTGGTCCTTCAGGTACTCGATGGCGCCGGACAGCACGCCGGCGTGGGTGGTGGCGCCGTCCTCGGGGGAGGCGGCCACCACCAGGTTGGGCTTGAGGGCCACGCTGGCTCCGGCGGGGATCTGCCGGGCCACGTCGGCCTTCTCCATCAGGGCCCGGGTCATCTCGTGGGCGTCGGAACCGAAGATTTCATAGATAACAGGCATGGGAATCCTTCCTTTTCTCATGTCAGATGGGACCTGCCTTCTCCCGGCGGAAATAGTCCGCCGCCAGGTCGATAAAATGCCGGGCCGCCTTGGAGAGGTAGCGGTTGCGCCGGCAGCATGCCGCCACCCTCCAGGCCGGGCGGCCCGCCAGGCGGAAGCAGGCCACGTTCCGCTGGTCCTTGGCGTAGTAGTAGGGCAGGATGGAACAGCTCAGTCCGTTTTCCACCATGGTCACATTGGCCCGGTTGCTGGCGGTCTCCAGAAAGATGTCCGGCTTGATACCCGCCCCCTCGAAGATGGGGTCAATGATCTCCCGCTGGGTGGACTGCCGGTAGATCAGGCAGAAGGTCAGCTCCCGCAGCCGCTCCGGCTCCAGCACGGTGAGGGGCTCCCCCGGCGGAGCGGCCAGCGCCGCCAGGGGGTGGTCCCTGGGGGTGATGAGGACAAATTCCTCCTCCAGCAGGGTGGTGCTGGTCAGGCCGGGCACATCCAGCCCCTTCATGGAGATAAAGCCCAGGTCCAGCTCGTCGTTCTGGAGCATCTCCAGCTGCCGCCGGACGCTGATCTCCCGGGGGATGACGTTGATCTTGGGGTAGCTCTGGTAAAACAGGGGGTAGACTGCCATAAACATCTCCATGCCCCGCTCGGGGGCAAAGGCCAGGGAGAGGGTCCCCCGCTGCCGGTCGGCCAGGTCGTGGATGATGCGGTAGGCCTCATCCTTCAGGGCCACCATCTGTTTGGCGTAGTCCACATACACCTTGCCCGCGGCAGTCAGGGCAAAGCTGGTGCGGGAGCGGTAGAACAGCTGGGTGCCCAGCTCCTTTTCCAGCTTGAGCAGCTGCTGGTCCAGGGCGGACTGGGTGATAAACAGCTTGGCGGCAGCCTTGCTGATCCCCCCCTCCTGGGCGATGGTCAGAATATAGGTCATCTGCTTGACATCCAGAGCCCTCACCTCCTTGCGCTTCTGGAGGAAAAAGCCGCCCCCGGCCCCGCCAGGGGCGCTTGGGGGCGGTGAGCTCCCGGTCCTCAGCGGCGGATCAGGAGCACAGCTACGTCGTTTACATTGGTGCCGGTGGCCCCGGTGACGATCAGCCCGTCGCAGGCCTTCAGGGCGGTGTAGGCGTCGTTCTGGCGCAGCACGTCGTAGATGCGCACGCCCTGCCGGGCCAAAGTGTCCCGGGTGCCGCCGTCCACATAGCCGCCGGCGGCGTCGGTGGGGCCGTCGGTGCCGTCGCTGCCCACGGAAAAGACGGCGGTACCGGCAAGGCCCGCGATGCCCTCGGCGGCAGACAGGGCCAGCTCCTGGTTGCGGCCGCCCTTGCCCTTGCCCGTCAGGTGGACCACCGTCTCCCCGCCCGCCAGGAAGGCCAGGGAACGGCCGGTACTCTGGTGGGAACGGGCCACGGCGGCCAGGAAGGCCCCCGCCTCCCGGGCCTCGCAGTCCAGGCTGTCGGTCAGGGTCATGGGCTCATAGCCCAGCTCCCGGCAGGCGGCGGCGGCGGCGGAGCACAGCTCCCGGACGCTGCCGGTGATGACGGTATGGACGTTGTTCAGCTCCTTGGGGGTCTCCTTGTCCAGGCAGCCCGCCGCCTCCGCGGAGAGGGGCAGGGCGTACTTGTCCGCGATGCGCCGGGCGTCGGCGCAGGTGGAGGAGTCGGGATAGGCCGGACCGGAGGCGATCATGTCCAGGGGGTCGCCGATGATGTCGGACAGGACAATGGAGCACACCCGGGCGGGGGCACAGTGCTGGGCAAAGCGTCCCCCCTTCACGGCGGACAGCCGCTTGCGGATGGTGTTCATCTCCACAATGTCCGCCCCGCAGGACAGCAGGCTCTGGGTGATCCGCTGCAGCTCGTCCTGGGGGACCAGGGGTGCCTCAAAGAGGGCGGAGCCGCCGCCGGAGAGCAGAAACAGCACGGTGTCCTCCGCCGTCAGGTCCTGAGTCAGGGCCAGGGCCTCCTCAGTGGCCGAGAAGGTGTCCTGGTCGGGGACGGGATGGCCCGCCTCCCGGATGAGCAGTTGGCCGATGGGACCCTGGGCGTGGCCGTGCTTGGTGATCACGATGCCGCCGCTCAGTTTGTCCCCCACGCAGTCATAGGCGGCGCGGGCCATGGACCAGGCCGCCTTGCCCACCGATACCAGCACCAGCCGCCCCTGGGGGAGCGGAATGTCCTTCAGGGCCCGGCGCACTGCCGCGTCTGGCTGCACCGCGGCGATGGCCTGGCGGACGATCTGGTCGCAGTCGTTTCTCAGTTTCATACGTACCTCCATGGGAGCCTCGGCGGAGGCTCAGATCAGGCCCGCCTCGCGCATGGTACGGCGGAAACCCTCTTTGGCCGCGCCTTCCGGAGTGGGCAGGTTGGGCAGATAGGGCGCCCCCACGTCCCGCCCCCGGAGGGTGGCCATGTCCTTGGCCGCCACGGGGAAGCTGGCCGGGTCCATGGCCAGGCGGACAGGGTTGAGCTTGAACTGGGCCTCCAGGCTGCCCTTCAGATCGCCGGCTACGTACTTATTATACACCATTGTGATCAGTTCGGGCATAAAATTTGCGGCGGTACACACGCCGCCCACGGCGCCGTGGCACAGGCTGGCGTACAGCAGGGTATCCTTGCCGCCGAACACCTTGAAGTCCACGTCCCGGGTGCGGCGGATGAACTCGCTGGTGAGGGTGATGTCGCCGCTGGTGTCCTTCATGCCCACGATGTTGGGCACCTTGTGGGCCAGCTCGTCAATCAGGTCGGCGGTGAGGGTGTAGCCCACCCGGCCGGGGTTGTTGTAGAGCAGCATGGGGGTGTCGGGCACGCTCTCGGCGATGGTCTTGAAGTGCCGGAACAGCTCGGCATAGGTGGGCTTGAGGAACATGGGCTGGAGCACGCTGACGCCGGCGGCCCCGTTGGCCACCGCCATCCTGGCCAGGCGGCAGCACTTCTTGGTGCTGATGGCGCCGATGCCGAAGTACACGGGGACGCGGCCCTTGGCCTGGTCCACCATGATCTTCAGGCCCCGCTCCATCTCATCCTCTTCCACCATGTAGAACTCGCCGTTGCTGCCGAAGGCCAGGATGCCGGACACGCCGCCGTCGATAACGTAGTCCACCTGGGCGCGCAGCTTGGCCTCGTCGATACGCTCGTTTTCGTCAATGGGGGTCAGAATGGGCACTACCACGCCCTTGATAAAGTCCGTATTCATGACAGGTTCTCTCCCCTTCTCCCGGACCGGGTCCCGTTACAGGGACTCGATGCCGGTGAGCTTCTTGTAGTACTTGATGATGGAGCTGTGGTCGTCCTGGCCGCAGCCGTTGTTGTGCAGCCACTGGAAGATCTCCTGCACGGCGGCGGTCATGGGCAGGGGGGAACCCACGGTGTGGGCGCAGTCCAGGGCGTTGTTCAGGTCCTTGATGTGCAGGTCGATCTTGAAGCCGGGCTTGTCGTTGCCCTCGATCATCATGGGGGCCTTGGCATTCATGACGGTGGAACCGGCCAGGCCGCCGCGGATGGCCTCAAACACCAGCTGGGGCTCCACGCCGGCCATCTTGGCCAGGGTCAGGGCCTCGGACAGGGCCTGGATGTTGCAGGCCACGATGATCTGGTTGGCCAGCTTGGTGGTGTTGCCGGCGCCCACCTCGCCGCAGCGGACCACGGAAGCGCCCATGGCGCCCAGCAGATCCTTGTACTTGTCAAAGACCTCCTGCTTGCCGCCCACCATGAAGGACAGGGTGCCGTCGATGGCCTTGGGCTCGCCGCCGGACACGGGGGCGTCCAGCATCTCGATGTTCTTCTTGGCCAGCTCAGCGGCGATCTCCTTGGAGGCCACGGGGTTGATGGAGCTCATGTCGATGAACACGCTGCCCGGCTTCATGTGGGCGGCCACGCCGTCCTCACCCAGCATCACGGCCTTCACCTGGGGGCTGTTGGGCACCATGGTCAGCACCACGTCGCAGCTCTCGCCGATCTCGGCGTTGGTGGCGGACTTGGCGCCGGCGGCCACGATCTCCTCCACAGCGGCCTTGTTCAGGTCGCTGACCGTCAGGTCATAGCCCGCCTTCAGCAGATTCTTCGCCATAGGCTTACCCATAATACCGAGACCAATCAGTCCGACTTTCATGTTAAATTCCTCCTAAAAGTTATGAAATGGTTTATTCCAAAGGGGTCGCTCACCGAGCGGCCACGTGTTTGGTGATGATGACGTTGGCGCCCAGGCCGCACACGTCGGCCAGGACCACCGTTCCGATGGTAGTGGGCGCTTTCACATGGAGCCTGTTGATGGCCTCCATGACCGCAAAGATGTCCTTTTTAGGGATGGGCCGGTCCAGCCGGACGCTGACCAGAGGCAGCTCGCCCCCCTCCACGGGAATGCTGGTGGCGATGTTGCGCCGGGGATCGGTGAGCTCCTGACGGACGTAGTCCTGCCCCTTGGGGCAGGTGGCGCCTTCCATGGAGCGGATCTCTCTCCCCTCGTACTCGGCGGTGATCTCACAGCCGTTGGGGCAGATGATGCAGGTAAAGGTCCGTGTCATTGTACGCTCACCTCCAGGTCTCCCGTGGTCTCCAGCTTCTCCGCCGGAACGGTGAGCTGGAGCATCTCGGCGGGCAGGGCCTTGGGCAGTTTCCGCCGCAGCACCTCCCGGCCGTTCTGGGTGATGGTGAGAGTGACCCCCTTCATTGGCCTGCGCACCCGCAGAGACAGGGTGAAACTCCGCTTGCCGCTGACGGCCTGTGGAATCACGTGGCCCACGTTGGCTCCCGTCCTTACCTCCAGGGAACAGTCTGGCAGGGAGCCCTCCCGCAGATACTCGTCCGCCGACGCCGCCAGGGCCTCCGCCTCCAGGGAGACGAAGTCCACCAGGTCGTGGACGTGGAGCACGTTGCCGGCGGAGAATACGCCGGGTATGCTGGTCTGATAGTGCTCATCCACAAAGGCGCCCTTGGTGCGCCCGTCCACCGCCAGGCCGGAGCCGTTGGCAATGTCCCCGGCGGGGATCAGGCCCACCGAGAGGATGAGGGTATCGCAGTCCACCCGCTCCTCCGTGCCGGGGATGGGGCGGAACTGTTCGTCCACCTGGGAGATGGTGACCCCCTCCAGCCGCTCCCGGCCGTGGATATCGGTGACGGTGTGGCTGAGGTGGAGGGGGATGTTGTAGTCGTTGAGACACTGCTCGATGTTGCGGGGCAGGCCGCTGGGATAGGGCTGGACCTCGTAGACCCCCTTCACATGGGCCCCTTCCAGGGTCATGCGCCGGGCCATGATGAGGCCGATGTCGCCGCTGCCCAGAATCACCACCTCCCGGCCCACCATCAGGTTGCGCAGGTTGATGTACTCCTGGGCCACGCCGGCGGTGTAGATACCGGCGGGGCGGCTGCCGGGGATGGCCAGGGCTCCCCGGGTCCGCTCCCGGCAGCCCATGGTGAGGATCACCGCGTCGCCCTGGAGCTTCTTCAGCCCGGCGGGGCCGGAAGCGGTAATGGTGCGGTTGGCGTCCAGGGAGAGCGCCGTGGTGTCAGTGAGGCAGGTGACCCCCAGCTCCTCCGCCCGGTCCACAAACCGCTGGGCGTACTCCGGGCCGGAGAGGGTCTCCCCGAACCGGGTGAGGCCGAAGCCGTCGTGGATACACTGGCGCAGGATGCCGCCGGTGCGGTGTTCCCGCTCCAGCACCACCACGTCGTCAATGCCCTTCTGTTTGAGCTGGATGGCGGCGGCCAGGCCGGCGGGACCGCCGCCGATAATCACCGCCTGATGGCGTTCCACATTCATGCCCGGTCCCCTCCTTTCACCGCGCCGGTAAACATCCAGGAGCCCGCGGGCCCCAGGTGGATCTCCTTAAAATCCTCCCCCAGCTCCTGGTGGAGGGCCTCGGTGATGCGGGTCTCGCAGTAGCCCCCCTGACAGCGGCCCATGGTGGCCCGGGTGCGTACCTTCACGCCGTTGACGGTATGGACCCCCAGGGGGTTGTGGATGGCCTGGAGGATCTCCGCTTTCGTGACCTTCTCACAGCGGCAGTAGATCTCGCCGTAGTCGGGGTTCTCCGCGATGGCGGCCGAGCGCTCCTCGTCGGTCATGTCGGCAAACCGGCGGATGCCGCGGCGGATGGGGTCGAAATCGGGGTTGGGGACCAGCTCCTCCCGGGCGGCGATCAGGGCCACCGCCCGGCGGGCCAGGGGGAGGGCGGAGGTCAGGCCGGGGGACTCGATGCCCACCAGGTTGACCACCCCCGGCGCCTCGTCCCGGCACTCCAGCACGAAGTCCTGCACCGCCCCCGTCTCCGGGTCGATGCGCTTGGGCCGGATGCCGGCAAAGTTGCGGATGAAGTAGCCCCGGTCCATGTGCTTGAACATGCGGGAGCCGCTCTCAATGAGGCCGTCCATGGCGGTCTGGGTGGACTCGTAGTCCTGGAAATCCCGGGCCAGCTGGCTGTCGGGCCCCACCAGCACGTTGCCGTCCACCGTGGGGGTGGCGTGGGTGTCGAAGGTGTTGTCCGGATTGGGGGCGGGATAGACGGGGATCTTGGCGTACTGCCCCGCCAGCTTATCCAGCACGAAGTACTCCCCTTTCACCGGCTTAATGACGTAGCCGGGGATACCCAGCTGTTCACTGACCACGGCGGAGTTGAGCCCCGCGCTGTTCACCACCCACCGGGTGAGGAAATCTCCTTTGGTAGTGTGGAGCAGGTGGCTGCCGTCGGCCTGCCGGGTCTCGCCGGTAAAGGCGCAGTTCAGGTGGTACTCCACGCCGTTGTGGACGGCGTTTTCCGCCAGGGCGATGGTGTAGAGGAAGGGGTCCAGGATGCCGCTGGCCGGGCACCACATGGCGAAATTGCCGCCGGCGCTGGGGTCCAGCTCATCCATCCGGGCCCGGTCGATGATCTCCAGGCCCTTCACGCCGTTGGCCTCGCCCCGGGCCTTGAAGTTTTCCAGGCGCTGCCGGTCCTCGTCGGTAAAGCCCACGATGAGCTTGCCGGTGCGCTTGAAGGGTACGTCCAGCTCAGCGGCCACCCGGTCAAACTCCTGATTGCCCTCCACGGCGCAGATGGCCTTGAGGGTGCCGGTCTTGTAGAGGAAGCCGGCGTGGAGCATACCGGTGTTCCGGCCGCTGGTCTGGGTGCAGACGTCGCTCTCCTGCTCCAGCACGGCGATGCGCAGCTTATACCGGGAGAGCTCCCGGGCGATGGCGCTGCCCACCACGCCGCCGCCGATGATCACGACGTCATAGGACTGCTGCATAGCGATCTTCCTTTCTGTTTAAAGGAACAGCGTCAGAATAGGAACGGTGACCAGACTGGTCAGGGTGGAAATAAACACACACTTGGAGGCGAACTGGGCGTCCGCCCCATACTTTTGCGCCAGAATGGCGGTGGTTGAGCCGATGGGCATACCGGTGAGGGCCACGCTGACGCCGATGGTCAGGGGATCCACCGCCAGCAGCTTGAGGGCCGCCAGGCAGAGGAAGGGCAGAAACAGCTGCCGCACCGCCACCAGATAGAAGCTCTTTGGGTCAAAGACCGACTTTAAGGGCACGTCGGCCAGGATAGCCCCCACCAGGGCCATGGCCATGGGAGAGGTGCAGGCTCCCAGATTGTCCACCGCGCTGTCCACAAAGTGGGGCAGGGGAACTTGCAGGACCATGCGGAGGATGCCCACTTCCACAGCGATGATGGCCGGGTTGAGCATCACCTTTTTGAAGGCGTCCTTGGCGTCCGCCCGGGTAAACAGAGAGATGCCGGCGCTCCACATGAGAATGCGGGTGGGGATGATGAACAGGGAGCCCAGGAACAGCCCCTCGTCCCCGTAGGCCCCGCTGACCACTGGCAGTCCGGCAAAGCCGGAGTTACTCACCAGGGTGCCGTACTGGAGGATGCATTTCTCCTCCGGCTTGAAGCGGTTGTAAAGGACCTTGCCCAGCAGCAGGGCCGCCATCGCCATAACCACGGCGATGAGAATGGCCAGTCCCCCCTGCTTCAGGGTGTCCAGGCTGAAGGGCATATTGAAGGATTCAAAGATCATGCAGGGCAAAGTAATCTTGATCACCAGGTCGGTGAGCTTATCCCGGGCCACGTCGTTGAAGATGCCCGACTTGCGGCAGTAAAAGCCCACCACCATGTAGATAAAGAGCACCGACTGCACGTCTACCATTTTGAAGAAGCTTTCCATCTTACCCCCGGATCGGGGTGAGCAGAGCTCCCTCCGGGTCAAAGCGCAGCTCTTCCGGCTCGGAGACCGCCTCCAGGCCGGACCACTTCCCCGCCTTCACGTCCTCGTAGTAAGCCCGGCTCAGCATGATCTGGCCAATGTGCAGGCTGTTAGGGATACGGATGACACGGGGATTATTTTGCTCGATGCCGTTGCAGGTGCGAATGCACATCTGGATGGCCTCCTTGTCGGTGGCCACCACACAGGGGATGCGGGCGGAGGTGAGGACGGTGGAGGTAATGCAGTTGGGATACATCATCTCCGGGTCGATCTTGTCAAAGAACCGCCTGGTGATCACGTTGGCCAGCCCCACCCCCAGGGCGTTGCCGTGGCTGGCCTGGCTCAGGTCCAGAAAGCAGGTGCGCTGGACTTTGACTCCGCCGTGGGCGTATTCGGTGGAAAAGGTGCCGGTGATGTTGGGGTCCACCCCGGTGCCCGAGTAATTCTTGCCGGTTTCATCCACAATGAGCACATCGCACTCCCCTACCAGCAAAGAGGGCATGTGGGCGAAGGCCTCTTTCAGAAGCTCCGGCTCCCGGGTCAGAATGTCGTCCCTGTCGATGGCCTCCAGCTTCCAGGTCTGGTCGTAGGCGTTCTCCAGGCAGGGGATGGCAAAGAGAATGGGAGCCTTCTCCAGGGCTACCCGGGCCATGGAGGGGATGTTCTGGCCGATCTTGCCCATGCCCTCGGCATGGACCCGCTCGGCCCCCTTCTGCTTGCCCAGGCCCACCGTCATCATCTTGCAGGGTCCGCTCTCGTAGGGGCCCCGGAAGGCGTTGTGGGGTTTCAGGCGGCAGGAGAGAATGATGCCGTCGGCCTGGTAGGCGTTTTTGTCCATATATACCGGCATGCCGGTGTCGGAGACGCCCAGCTCCACCACCTCCATGCTGCTGCGGATCTGGCAGCCCATGGTGTCCGGGGTGATGCCATAGCCCGCCAGGATCTCCAGCTGGCCCTCCGCCGTGGCGCCGCCGTGGCTGCCCATGGCGGGGACGATGAAGGGGGTGCCCCCCCGGGACTTGACAAAGTCCACCACGGCGCGGGTGATGATATCCACGTTGGCAATGCCCCGGCTGCCGGCGGTAATGGCGATCTCCATGCCGGGCTGCACTTTGGAGCGGAAGGGCTCCCGGTTCAGCTGCTCCATCACCGCCGCGGGGATATCCGCCGGCTCAATGTGCTCTTGGGGAAAAAGCTGCCGGGCCCGGAACATGGGGGGAATGGGTACGCCCGCCAGCAGCTGGGAGACCACGCCGCCCTGTTTGATTTGCATTGGTTTTCGCCTCCTCAATCGTCAGGTGCGCCTGCGGCCCCCGCCGGAGCCTTCCCGGCGGGAGCCTGGTGCAAACCTATTTAGGTAATGGGCGCGGGATTGAAGATGCACACGTCGTTGTGGAAGCCGTACTGGTCGGAGTAGGGCTTCTTCACGCCGCTGGCCACGTCCAGAATGAGCTCGAAGAGCTCGGTGCCCACATCGGCAATGGTCTTTTCCCCGGTGGCGATGGGACCGGCGTTGACGTCAATGAGGTCAAACCAGTGTTCCTTCATCTCGTTGCGGGAACAGACCTTGATCACCGGGGCGGCGGCCAGGCCGTAGGGGGTGCCCCGGCCGGTCATAAAGACCTGCAGGCCGATGCCGCTGGCCAGCTGGCAGGGTCCGCAGACGATGTCGCTGGCGGGGGTGGCGGCGTAAATGAGGCCGTGCCTGGTGGGCTTCTCCGCCGGGGAGAGGACCTGCTCAATAGGAGCGGCGCCCGACTTGGCGATGGAGCCCATGGCCTTTTCCACAATGTTGGCCAGACCGCCCTTCTTGTTGCCGGGGGTGGGGTTGGCGTCCCGGTCCACGCCGCCGGCCTCCAGGTAGTCGTCGTACCACTTCATCTCGGCGGCCAGCTTGTCCCGGGTGGCCCCGTCCCGGCAGCGGGCGGCCAGCAGATGCACGCCGTCCCGCACCTCGGTGACCTCGCTGAACATTACGGTGGCCCCGCCCTTTACCAGCATATCGGCGGCATAGCCGGCGCTGGGGTTGGCGGTGAGGCCGGAGAAGGCGTCCGATCCGCCGCACTGCATGCCGATGAGCAGCTCGCTGAGAGGCAGCTCCTCCCGGCGGCGCTGGTTGAGCTTTTTCAGCTTCTGCTCGGCCATCTCCATCAGGGCGTTCATCATGGCGTCGTGGCCCTTGTAGTCCTGGAGGGTGAGGGTGTTCTCCGGGGTGATATCCTCGGGGGGAAGCACCATGTCGTAGGTGAGCTTTTCACAGCCCAGACCCACCACCATCAGCTCCCCGCCGAAGTTGGGGTGGCGGATGAGGTTGGTCACCGCCCGGATGGGGATGTGGGCCTCCCGGGCCTTGATGGCCACGCCGCAGCCGTAGGGGTGGTTGATGGCCACCACATCGTCCACATTGGGGTACTTGGGAAGCAGCTCCTTCCTGATGCGCTCCACCGCCACGTTGACCACGCCGGCGGCACACTGTACGGTGGTGACGATGCCCAGCAGATTGCGGGTGCCGGCGGGGCCGGTCTGGTTGCGGTAGCCCATCCAGGTGGTGCGGGTGGGATCGGGCAGGTCCTGCTTATCCACCAGGTTGGTGCCGAAGGGCATATCCTCCAGGGAGGGGGACTGGGGCAGGTCCAGCATGTGCTCGTTGATCCACGCGCCCACAGGGATTGGGTCCTTGGCGTAGCCGAGCACCACACCGTAGCGGACCACCTCTCCCCCCTTGGGGATGTCGGTCAACGCAATCTTGTGGGCCTGGGGAATCTCTTCCCGGGTAACCACGCCCGGCATCACCTGGGTGCCTTTGGCGATATCCTCCACCGCGATGGCCACATTGTCCGCGTCTTTTACCTTGATATACAGCGGTGCGCTCATAGTTTCCATACTCCCTTTGGATTACTTCTTGTCGGCCATTTCCTTCTCCTGCCGCTTGGCCTTGCGGTTATCCAGCACGGCATAGATCACGGACAGAACGATCAGCACCCAGATGACCCAGGCCATGGGGCGGATAAACAGGCCGGTGAGGTAGCCGTCGTAAGCGGTGAGCACCTGAATGAAGTAGTCCTCCAGGTCACCGCCCAGGATGAAGCCGATGAGGAAGCAGGACACGGGGAAGTGGAACTTTTTAATGAGCAGGCCGATAATGCCGAAGAGCAGCAGGCACCACACGTCGAACATCCGGCCGTTCAGGGTGGCGTATGCGCCCACGGTACACATCATGAGCACCACGGGGTACAGCCGCTCCTGGGGAATGAGGATGATCTTGGCCAGCAGCTTGATGGGGAAGAACATGACCACATACATCAGGATGTTGCAGCACAGCAGGGCCACCAGGATGGTGTTCCAGATGTCGGGGTTGTTGGTGATGAACAGGGGGCCCACCTGAATGCCCTGGAGCATGAAGGCGCCAATGAGCACGGCGGTGGTGGAGTCGCCGGGGATGCCCAGGCTCAGCAGGGGCACCAGGGCGCCGCCGGTGAGGCCGTTGTTGGAGGTCTCGGAGGCGATCAGGCCCTCAGGCACGCCGGTGCCCAGCAGCTCGGGGTGCTTGGACCAGCTCTTGGCCTGGGAATAGGCGATGAGGGAAGCGGCGGAGCCGCCCACACCGGGGAGGATGCCCATGAAGGTGCCCAGCAGGGCGGAGCGGAACACGTTGACGATCTGGCCCTTGAAGTCACGGGTGAACTTGAATTTCACCACGTTGCTGATACCCTTGGTATCCTCCTTGGAATAGGAGGCGTGCATGCCCGTCTCACACTGCTGGAGCATCTCGGAGATGGCGAACAGGCCGATGAGCACGGGGAAGAGCTGGAAGCCGCTCTGCATCTCGCTCTTGAGGAACTCGGGCACCATGCGGTACTCGTTGTTGACGGAGAACTGGTTCATCATGGCCACCAGCACGCCCAGCATGCCGATCCACAGGCCCCGGAGCATCTGGCCCCGGGAGAGGGCGGCGATGACGGTGAGGGCGAAGAGGATGATGAGGAACTTCTCCACGGCGGAGAACTTGATGGCCCAGCCGGCCAGGATGGGGGTGAACAGGGCCAGCACCACCAGGGAGATCATGCCGCCGAAGAAGGAGGAGGTGACGCCGATTTTCAGGGCCCGTTCACTTTCGCCCCGGGCCGCCATGGGGTTGCCGTCGAAGGTGGTACACACCGACGAAGGCGTGCCGGGGATATTGATGAGGATGGCGGGCACCAGGCCGCCGGAGATGCCGCCCACGTACAGGCCCAGCAGCAGATAGAGGGCCATCTCCATGGAGTAGGCGTAGGTTAGGGGGAGGAACACGGCCACCGCCATGGTGGCGGTCATACCGGGGATGGCGCCGAAGATGATGCCGATGACCACGCCGAACAGGGCCACGGCGATGTATTCCGGGCCGATGACAAACGGAAGCTCAAATCCCATGAATCACACCAGCCTTTCTTAGTAGAGGATAAAGCCCAGGGCCGGGATCTCGATGGTGCAGAGGCCGGAGGGCAGGGTGATGGCAAACAGGGTACCGAACACCAGGCTGATAACCACGCAGGCCACCACGGAGATGATCAGGCTGGTGATGTGATACCTGGGATTTTTCATCTGCTGCTTGTTGGCGAACAGGGTGTTGAACAGGAACAGGCAGACGATGGACCAGATGGTAAAGCCGATCTTGTCCAGGAAAAAGAAATAGACAAACATCAGCGCCAGACAGCCCCAGAACTTTACCTTGTCATAGTTCTCCTCAAAGAAGCGGCCGGGCTTGGCAAAAAAGCCCTTGCCCGCCTTGACGCGGGCCCGGCCCTCCAGAACGATGAGGAGCACGCCCAGGATCACCAGGATGCCGATGGTGATGGTGGGAAAGATCCAATGCTGGGTGGAATAGACCACATTGATGTGCATCTTGTTACCTCTCTTTCACGATGGTCACGCAGGCGCCCCGCCGAAACGCCAACCACCGGTCGGGTTTCAGCGGGGCGCGGTATCATGTTCGATTAGGTCAGCTCGTCCAGGCTGGGGGCCACGTCGATGATCTGCTGGGCAATGGCGCTCTTGTCCGTGATGAACTGGCGGGAAGCCTCCAGATCGGCGTCCTCAGCGGTGACGTTGCTGTACATCAGGTTGGCCATCTCGGCCTGGAAGTCGGGGTTCTCGCACACCTTCTGCATGGCGGCGGTGATCTCGTTCAGGATTCCCTCATCCATGTCCTTGGGGAAGAGCATGAAGAAGTCCTTGTTGAAATCGAAGGGCTCGCCGTTGAAGGTGATGCCGTCGTCAGCCATGCTGATGACGCCGCTGCCCTCCAGGTTGCCGCAGGTGTCGAACAGCTTCATGGCCAGCTGGGCGTCCACGCCCTCCTTGGTGAACTCCACGCAGGAGGAGTAGTCGGCGTAGATGATGTCGGCGTTGCCGTCCCACAGGCGCTGCTTCTTCTCGTCGGTGGTGCCGCCCACCAGAGCCTTGATCCGGCTGGCCACGTCGTCGCCGTACTGCTCCTTGACCCACATGTACCACACCACGAAGTCCAGGTGAGAGGCGGAGCCGGACTCAATGTTCACCCGCAGGGTCTGGTCCGGATTGTCCTTCAGCCACTGGGCGGCCTCGCTCAGGTTGTTGTAGGGGGCGTCGGCATGGGCCACAAAGCAGCCGCCGGGGTTCACGCCGATACGGGGACCCACGGTCAGGTTCTCCAGGGAGTACTCCTCGCCCACGGCGCCGAACAGCACGCTCAGGTAGGCCATGTCGTGGAACATCATGATGGTGGTGCCGTCGCCGTCGGCCTTGCTGACGGCGTCCAGAGCCTGGGCGTTGCCCACGGCGTCAACCTTGCCGTTGAAGCCCATCTCCTCGCCCAGATAACGGGTGACCATGTCGGCGATCATGTAGGAGTCGCCGCCGGTGGAGGTGGAGCCGATCACCACACGGACCCGCTTGCCTTTCAGGCTGCTCTCGCCGGAGGCGTTATTCACCTCGCCGGTCTGTTCGCTGTTGGCGTCGCCGGTATTGCCGGCGCCCTGGTCATTGCTGGCGGTGTTGCCGCAGCCGGCCAGCAGGCCCGCGACCATGGATGCAGAGAGAAGCAATGCGGCCAATTTTCTCAGTTTCATTGTGCAATTCCTTCCTTTCATTCACATTCACACTACATTTGGGCGTCCGCCCGGGGGAAAGGGTTCTGCTTCACTACCGTGCCCCTATGATAGCAAAACCCTGTCCCCCTTTCTATTCGCAAATAGCCTTGAATCCCGCCCTAAAAATTAGAATTTCTGTTCTCGTTTCAAATGTCTGCACATTTCGTTTCATATGCTCCCAGAATTCGTTTCATTTCTGAAATGTATTTTTCATGTCAATTTTCTGTATCTTTAATTTTACAGATCTTTTCGCCACTTTTTAAAAAATATGCCGGCTAAAATCGTAGATATTGCACAATATCGCACCTTTTCGGGAAGCATGTCCAGCCACTTGTACACGGACCGGGAATTTGATACACTGAACCTGACCCAAAGGAATTTGGAATAACAGAAAGGGAGTCGGTCCAAATGAACGAGAGGCAGCAGGACCTGCTGGAACGCCTCACCGCCCAGTACAAGGGGCTGCGCAGACTCTATCTGGTCTATCTGGCCGCGGCGGTTCTGGCGCTGGTCTTCTTTTTTGTGGATAAGCGCATCACGCTGGCGCTGCTGGCCGCCAGCCTGATCTTTCACCTGACGGTGGTGCGGGGCCGGTCCAGAGCCTACGCCGGGGCGTTTGTCCACGCCTGCCTCCAGAGCACCCTGGAGCGCACCCTCCAGGACGCCAGGCACACCCCCCAGTCCCCTCTGGACCCGGAGGAGCTGCGCCAGGTGCGGCTGGTGGCCGCCAACCCGGCCAAGGGCTCGGTGCTCACCCAGGAGGGGGGCACGGGCTCCTACCGGGGCCGTCCGGTCCGGCTCAGCGACGCCGGCTTCACCCACACCTTTGACATGGCGGGCAAGCGGCACCACGAGTTTGTCATCGGCGCCTGGGTGACGGTGGAGCTGGACCACGACACCGGGCTGGACTGCCGGCTGATCCACCCCAAGGTGATGATGAAGCAGTCCCGGGACCCCTATTTCGGCGGAGAGCGGGACCTGCAGCAGGTGGTAAGCGGCCTGCCCGACTGGATGGAGGCGGAGGGCTGGCTGGTGCTCCGGCCCCGGGAGACCCCCCGGCTGCCGGACCAGCCTTTCCTCAGCGCGGTGCGCCGCCTGGCCGGCAGCACCCAGCTCCCCCTGGCCCTCTGCGTCCAGGGCAGCAGGCTCCATGTCTACGTGACCAACCGGATCCTGGGGCAGAAGGTGAGCAGCCGGGTATCCCCCGGCCCCGCCGTGGTGGAGACCGACTTCTTCCCCGAGCTGGGCGGCATCCTCAAGCTGTCCGACGCGTTGTAAGCTCCCCTCCAAAAAGGACCTGGAGCAGACCCACAGGCGGTCTGCTCCAGGTCCTTTTTATGGCTCGTACCGGTCCCGGATGCCGTACTGCTTCATCCGGCGCCAGAGGGTGGTCTTGCTCAGGCCCAGCTGGGCGGCGGCCTCCGCCCGGCTGCCGCTGCACCGGGAGAGGGCGGCGATGATCCGGGCGGCCTCCTCCGAGGGAGGCTGCTCCTCCGACCGGGGCAGCGGCAGGTCGTTGGGGTAAAGCTGCTCCAGCAGGTCCCGCACATAGCCGTCCTTGACGGTGCGGGAGGGAGCAGTGAGGGCCATCCGCTCCAGGAAGGTGTGCAGCTGGATGTAGTTACCCGGCCAGGGATAGCTCATCAGCACCTTCCTGGCCTCCTTGGTGAGCACCACATAGCGGTTGAGCTTGGTCACGCAGTCGTCCAGGCACATGGTAATGGCCTGCTCCAGATCGTCCGGCCTGCTGCGCAGCGGAGGCAGGTCCAGCTGGTTGGGGGCCAGAAGGTAGGCCAGTTCCGGCAGGAAGCTGCGGTCCTTCAGCCGGGGCACCTCCCGGTCGGCGGTGGAGACGATGACCCGCACCGACACCGGCTCGGGAGTCCGCTCCCCCACCAGATGGATCACATTCTCCCGGAGCAGGCGGCACAGGGCATGCTGTCCCCCCTGCTCCAGATATTCCAGGTGGTCCAGATAGAGGGTGCCGTTGTCCGCGTCCTTGGCCGCGCGCACCAGGGACTCCTGCTGATCCTTCCACTTAGCCCCGCAGTCAAAGGTGACAAAGGGACCCTTGGAGCAGGGGCTGGCGTTGTGGATGCTCTGGGCAAAGAGGGATTTGCCGCTGCCCACCTCCCCCCGCAGGAAGATGGGCTGGACGGTGCCGGCAAAGGTGCGGGCCAGGCGTACCACCCGGGCCATCTCCCGGCTGGTGTGGCTCACGTCCTCAAAGCGGCCGTAGGCCAGATAGCGCTGGAGGCGGTAGCGCTCCCGCAGGGCCCGCTCCCCCTGGCTCTCCATCTTGTGCATCTCGTAGAAGGAGAAGATCATCCCCTCCTCCGCGTCCCAGCCGGTCACCGGGGCGGCGTTGGCCACCACGTGGACCCCCGCCACATTGAGCACGGAAAAATACAGCTCCTGATGGCGGGCCAGCGCGTCGGTCCACAGCTCCTGGTCCTCCGGCGGCATCAGGGCGGACAGGGGCTGACCCACCAGCCGCTCCCGATCCCGGCCCAGAATTTTGCAGGCCATGTCGTTGCTGCGGGCCACCACGCCCCTGGCGTCCAGCTCGATAATGCCGTTGAAGGAGTAGTCCAGCAGCACCTGGAGGTGGGCGGTGTTCCGCCGCTCGGCGTCGGAGGCGTAGCCCACGCTGCGGGCGTTGCGCAGACTGGAGCGGAGGGAGTCCTCGGTGCTCTCCATAAACAGGGTGCGCTTGCCCAGCCTGCGGCAGCAGGCGTTGGCAAAATCGCCCCCCAGAATCACGTCCATCCCGTCGGCCACTGCCTGCTCCACGCCCCGCTCGGTCTCGTCCACTCCCGCCACGAAATAGGTGTGCAGCTCGATGCCCACCACATCCTCGAAGCCCTGGATCTCCCCCACCATGTTGGGGATGGTGACCACCCCCACCTTGGGCTTTTCCACCCGGGGCACCATGGCCCTGGCCCGGTGGAGCAGCAGGGCGATCTCCAGGCCGGTGAGGCGGATCTCCACCACCGGCAGGTCGGTGTGCTCCTTGAGGATGGAGGCCTGCCGCCCCCGGGCCACCAGAATGTCCGCCCCCAGAGCCCGGCAGACCTCCGCCTGCTCCAGCACGTGCTCGGTGCTCACCGACTTGTTCAGCACCACCTCCATGCCCAGCTCCCGGGCAATGCGTCCCGCCGGCTCCACCAGCTCCTCGCGGGGCAGAATCAACGCGAATTTTGCCATAGCGCCCCCTCCTTTTTTGCCTGTTCTATGATAGCGGATTGCCCCACCCTTGTAAAGCGCCGGTATGCAGACGCGGCGCGGCCGGGGCAGATCACTCCGCTCCGGCCGCGCCGCAGTCTCAAGGAAAGGTTGGAAAAGAAGTATGGAAAGAAGATACCTTCTGTCTCAGCGCACCAGGCAGGGCCGCTTGGGATCAAACTTCCAGCCGGGGATCAGGTACTGCATCCCCACGGCGTCGTCCCGGCCGCCCAGGCAGTTGTCCAGATACAGCTTGTGGGCCTTCATCAGCTGCTCCCGGTCCAGCTCGATGCCCAGGCCGGGCCGCTGGGGCAGGTCGATGCAGCCGCCCTTGATCTGCAGAGGCTGCTTGGTCAGCCGCTCGAGGCCCTCCTGCCAGATCCAGTGGGTGTCGATGCCGTTGAGCTTGCCGGGTACGGCGGCAGCGCACTGGGTCATCATGGCCAGGGAGATGTCAAAGTGGTTGTTGGAGTGGCAGCCCCACATCAGGCCGAAGTCGTTGCACATCTGGCCCACCCGGACGGAGCCGGCCATGGTCCAGAAGTGGGGATCGGCCAGGGGGATATCCACGCTGCGCAGGGCGATGCAGTGGCGCATCTCCCGCCAGTCGGTGTCGATCATGTTGGTGGCGGTGGGCATGCCGCTCTCCTGCTTGAATTCGGCCATGATCTCACGACCGGAGAAGCGTCCCTCGGCGCCGCAGGGGTCCTCGCAGTAGGCCAGCACCTTTTTCAGCTCGGGGGCCAGGGCCAGGGCGTCCTTCAGCAGCCAGCCGCCGTTGGGGTCCAGAGTGATGCGGGCCTCGGGGAAAGCCTCCTTCAGGGCCTGGACGGCCTTCAGCTCCTCCTTGCCCTCCAGCACGCCGCCCTTGAGCTTGAAGTCCTCAAAGCCGTACTTCTCATAGGTAGCTTTGGCCAGGGCCACAATGGCGTCGGGGGTCAGGGCCTCCTCATGGCGCAGGCGGTACCAGTCGCAGTCGGCGTCAGGCTCGGAGTAGTAGGGCAGATCGGTTTTCTTCCGGTCGCCCACATAGAACAGATAGCTCAAAAAGCGCACCTTGTTGCGCTGGATGCCGTCGCCCAGCAGCGCGGCGGCGGGGACCTCCAGATACTGGCCCAGCAGATCCAGCAGCGGGGCCTCGATGGCGGTGACCACGTGGACGCCGGTACGCAGATCAAAGGTCTGCTGGCCCCGGACGTCGTCCTTGATGTGGGCCGCCAGCCAGTCGTTGACCTTTTTCAGGGTGTTCTTGTAATCGCCCAGGGCGGTGCCCTCCACCAGATGCTTCACATCCTCCAGGGCCTTGGTGATCTTCTGACCGCCGGGCACCTCGCCCACGCCGGTGTTGCCCCGGTCGTCGGTGAGCACCACCACATTGCGGGTGAAGTAGGGGGCGTGGGCGCCGGAGAGGTTGAGCTCCATGCAGTCCTTGCCGGCCACAGGGAAAACTTCCATGGCGGCTACCTTGGGGGTATTGCCCATTGAAATGCACTCCTTTTTTATTCAGACAAAGTCCGGTTTCCTCGTGTCGGTAGTGAGCAGACCAGATTTCTCCGTTTGAAAAGGGACGGCGCTCCTCATTTCGACCGCATTGTATCACGGCGGATACAAGAAATCAAACTTAATAAACTTATCGCAAGATTAGTTTTTCTAATTTTACTTTACCCACCTCCGCTATCTCCCCTGGGGCAGGATAAGTTTTATGTGTAAAACAACCACTTTTTCTAATTTGCCTTTTCTCCCCTCTCCGGGGTATGATGAGGGGGAGCTTTCATTTTAAAGGAGAACCGCCATGGAAGAGATTTTGAATCTGCTTGTCCTCACGCCGGAGGAGCAGAGGCGCTTTCAGGATGCCGCTCCCGGTCTGTCCCAGCGCTTCGCGCCGGGGGGCCGGCCCCTGCCCGGCCAGCCGGAGCTGACGGCGGAGGACTACGCCCGGGCCGCCGTGATCCTGGGCAATCCCCCCGCCGCCCTGCTGGGGGAGGGGTGCGCCCTGCGCTGGCTCCACACCCGCAGCGCCGGAGTGGACACCTACACCGTCCCCGGCGTGCTGCCTGCGGGGGCCATGCTCAGCTGCTCCACCGGGGCTTATGGCCACTCGGTATCCGAGCATCTGCTGGCCATGCTGCTGGCTTTGATGAAGCACCTGCCGGAATACCGGGACCAGCAGAATCAGGGGCAGTGGCGCGACCTGGGTCAGGCCCGTACCCTGGAGGGGAGCCAGGTACTGGTAGTGGGGGCCGGGGATCTAGGGGGCTCCTTCGCCCGCCTGTGTACCGCCCTGGGGGCGGATACCATGGGCATCCGCCGGGACACCGCCCAGCCTGTGACCGGCATCTCCGCCCTCTACCCCATGGAGGCGCTGGACCGGCTGCTGCCCGCCGCCGACGTGGTGTGCCTCACCCTGCCTCAGAGTCCCCAGACCGTCGGACTCTTTGACCGGGAGCGGCTGCTGCGGATGAAGCCGGACGCCATCCTGCTCAACGGCGGCCGGGGCAGCGTGCTGGACTGCCAGGCCCTGGCGGAGGTACTGGCGGAGGGCCATCTGTGGGGAGCCGGTCTGGACGTCACCGACCCGGAGCCCCTCCCCCCGGAGCACCCCCTGTGGCGGCAGCCCAGGGCCCTCATCACCCCCCACGCCGCCGGCGGGGACCACCTGCCCGACACCGCCCGCGCCATCGCCCGCATCGCCCTGCTGGCTCTGAAATGCTACGTCAGCGGCCGTCCTCTGCCCAACCGGGTCCTGTAACAAAAAACACCATTGCCCAGGCGATGGTGTTTTTTTCGTGCCGTTTATTCTTCCGCCGTCATGTTACCGTTGACCACATTGAAGTGGTGGTTCACCGCCAGCATCAGGTGGGTCTTGTCCCGCCGGCGCAGGGCGTCCACCATCTGCTCATGGGCGTACTGGAGCTGATTGCCGGTGCGGGGATTCTGGAGGATCCGGCGGCGCATGTCGCTGATGAACCGGTCGATGGTGGAGGACAGAGCCCGGAGGATCTGGATGATAAGCTGGTTGCCCGAAATGGCGGCAATCTCGTCGTGGAGCTGCTTGTCCAGCTGGGCTCCCATCTCCGGCGGGCAGGCCGTCATCTGCCGCACCAGGCTGTCCAGCCGGTCCACCTGGCTGTCGGTGATCCGGTCGGCCGCCAGCAGCGCCGCCTGCATCTCCAGCCCCGACCGCAGCTCGGCCAGCTGGTGGTAGTCGATCTGCTGGAGCAGAATGAGCATGTCAAAGGAATCCTGCAAATTGCGCTGGATGTTGCAGCTGATGAAATTGCCCGCCCCCTGGCTGCTCACCAGAAAGCCCATGTGCTCCAGCAGGCGGACGGCCTCCCGCACGGAATTGCGGCTGATGCCCAGCTGCTCGGCCAGCTCCCGCTCGGGGGGCAGGGACTGGCCCAGGGTGAGCTGTCCATCCCGGAGGGCGTCCTCCAAATAGGTCAGCACGTGCTCGTAGGATTTCTGCTGTTCCGCCATATGCTCAGCCTCCCTTTCCAAACGATATCCGTGGACTTGTCAGATTGTAACCATTATACCACATCAGTCAACAAGTTGTAAAGGTAGTGCCAATTTGTAAAACTGGTAGGTCCAAAATTGCACAAAAATGGCACCAGCAAACTTATGCACCCATACAAATTTAGCTTGAACGCCAATTTTAGCCGGATATTCCCTTGACATTTTGCCATTGTGCGCCTAATATTGCTTTTGAAAAAAGCAAACGGGTGCGTATAGATTTTCTTTTGGTTCTACCATAAGCGTGACGGTGTAAGGGAGTGTCTGGCTGTGTTTGTGCGGTTTGTGCTTGCTCTGCTTCCCATCCTCTGGCTGGCTGTGGCCCTCAGCGTCTGGAAACGCCCCGCCTATCAGGTCTGCCCCCTGGCGCTGGCGCTTACGGTGCTGCTGGCGCTGTTTTACTGGAAGAGTCCGGGAGCGGAGGTTTTGACCGGCGGCCTGGAGGGGGCCGTCATGGCTCTGTGGCCCATCTCGCTGGTGATCGTGGCGGCGGTGTTCACCTATAACCTGACGGTGCGCACCGGGGCCATGGAGCGCATCAAGGGAATGCTCACCGCGGTGACCCGGGACAAACGGGTGCTGGTGCTCCTCATCGCCTGGGGCTTTGGGGGCTTTATGGAGGGCATGGCGGGCTTCGGCACCGCGGTGGCCATCCCCGCCGGCATCCTGTGCGGCCTGGGCTTTGACCCCATCTTCTCCGCCCTGGTGTGTCTGGTGGCCAACGCCACCCCCACCGCCTTCGGCTCCATCGGCATCCCCACCATCACCGCCGCCTCGGTGGCGGGACTGGAGGCGGGGCCCACCGCGGTGGTGGTGGTGCTCCAGCTGGCCCTGATGGTGGTGCTCACCCCCCTGCTGATGGTGATGATGACCGGCGGCGGGGTCAGGGCCCTGAAGGGGGTGTGGCCGGTGGCCCTGGGTTCCGGAGTGGCCTTCGTGATCCCGGAGTTTCTCACCGCCAAGTATGTGGGAGCGGAGCTGCCGGCAGTCACCGGCTCGGTGGTGTGCATGGTGGTGACCATCCTGCTCTCCAAGCTGCTCAAGGGCGAGCCCCCCGCCCAATACGCCCTGCCCAGGGCCCAGGAGCAGAGCGGCCTCACCGTCAAGGACGGGGCGCTGGCCTGGTCCCCCTTCATCCTGATCTTCGTGCTGCTGCTGGCCACCTCCAGCCTGGTCCCCCCCATCCATAACCTGCTGGCGGCCGTCAAAAGCGACGTGGTGATCTATTCCGGCCAGGGGGCCAGCCCCTACACCTTCTCCTGGGTCAACACCCCCGGCGTACTTATCTTTATCGCCGCCTTTGTGGGCGGAGCTTTGCAGAAAGCCAGTGTGTCGGTCATGGGCCAGGTGCTGTGGGCCACTCTGAAGCAGATGTCCAAGACCATCATCACCCTGGTATCCATCCTGGCGGCGGCCAAGATCATGGGCTACTGCGGCATGACCAGCGACATCGCCGCCTTCCTGGTGGCGGTCACCGGGTCGGCCTACCCCATTGTGGCTCCCCTCATCGGCTCCATCGGCACCTTCGTCACCGGCAGCGCCACCTCCGCCTCGGTACTGTTCAGCGGCCTGCAGGCGGAGACCGCCTCCGCCCTGGGGATGGACGCCGTCTGGCTGGTGGCCGCCAACACCATCGGCGCCACGGCGGGCAAGATTATTTCCCCCCAGAGCATCTCCATCGCCACCGCCGCCACCGATACAGTGGGACAGGAGAGCATTATCTTGCGGAAATCCATCGGATATTATATCCTATTTGTAGTGGTGTTCGGTCTCATCGCGCTGCTGGCCCACCCGCTGGCGGCCCTGGTCCTGTGACCGGCGCACCGGAAGGAGGAACGGCATATGGCGCAACTCAAACTGCCCTTCGGCCGGGGGTACGTCATGGCGGACATCCCCGACGGCCGTCTGGCCGGGGTACTCCAGTCCAGAGCCCACAGCTATCAGGCCAAGGCCGGCCAGCCGGAGCTGGTGCGTCAGGCTCTGGAACACCCCATCGGCTCCCCCCGCCTGCGGGAGCTGGCGGCGGGCAAGGACAAGGTGGTCATCCTCAGCAGCGACCACACCCGCCCGGTGCCCAGCAAGGTGATTCTGCCCCAGCTGGTGGAAGAGCTCCGGGCGGGGAACCCCGACGCGGAGATCACCGTACTGGTGGCCACCGGCTTCCACCGGCCCACCACCGAGGCCGAGCTGCTGGACAAGTACGGCGAGACGCTTTACCGCCACTCCGGGCTGCGCTTCGTCATCCATGAGAGCGGCAAACAGGAGGACATGGTCCACCTGGGCACCCTGCCTTCCGGCGGGGAACTGCTCATCAACAAGCTGGCAGCAGAGGCCGACCTGCTGGTGGGAGAGGGCTTCATCGAGCCCCACTTCTTCGCCGGGTTCTCCGGCGGCCGCAAGAGCGTGCTGCCCGGGGTGTCCAGCCGGGAGACCGTGCTGGCCAACCACTGCTCCGCCTTTATTGACAGTCCCAATGCCCGCACCGGCATCCTGGACGGCAACCCCATCCACCGGGATATGCTGTATGCCGCCCAGCAGGCCAAGCTGGCTTTTATCTGCAACGTGGTCATCGACGCTGACAAGCGGGTGATCGCCGCCTTCGCCGGACACTTCGACCAGGCCCACCGGGCAGGGTGCGCCTTTGTAGACCAGCTCTCCGGCGTGGATGCGGTTCCCGCTCCCATCGTCATCACCACCAACGGGGGCTACCCCCTGGACCAGAACCTGTACCAGTCGGTGAAGGGTATGACGGCGGCAGAGGCCACCTGCGCCCCCGGCGGGGTCATCATCATGGTCTCCGCCTGCAGCGACGGCCACGGCGGCCAGTCCTTCTACGACACCTTCGCGGGCGAGCCGGACAACCGGAAGATCATGGACCAGTTTCTGGCCACCCCCAGCGACCGCACCATCCCCGACCAGTGGGAGGCCCAGATCCTGTGCCGGGTGCTTCTCCAGCACCCTGTCATCCTGGTGACCCAGGCCCCCCGGGAAATGGTGGAGGCCATGCACCTCCACTGGGCGGCCGACCTGCCCGCCGCCATCGCCCTGGCCGACCAGCTGCTGGGCAGGGCGGACAGCCCCATCACCGTCATTCCCGACGGCGTTTCGGTCATTGTACGCAAGTAAACTCAAATCCGATGTGATGTTATCAAAAAGGGGAGCGTTTTTATGAGCCAGTACAACAAGGTCACCCCCGAGCTGATCGAGGCCCTGAAGGCCGCCGTGCCCGGCCGGATCAGCGTAAACGGGGACATCAACGAGGACTTTTCCCACGACGAAATGCCCATCTACGGCAAGGCCATGCCCGAGGTGGTGGCGGAGTGCCTGACCACCGAGGAGGTGGCCGCCGTCATGAAGCTGTGCAATGACAACCGGGTGCCCGTCACCCCCCGGGGCGCCGGTACCGGCCTCACCGGCGGCGCGGTGGCCATCCACGGCGGCGTGGTGCTGTCCACCGCCAAGATGAACAAGATCCTCTCCTACGACACCGAGAACATGGTGGTCCGGGTCCAGGCGGGCGTGCTGCTCAACGACCTGGCGGAGGACGCCGCCAAGCAGGGCTTCCTCTATCCCCCCGATCCCGGCGAGAAGTTCGCCACTCTGGGCGGCAACGTGGCCACCAATGCCGGCGGCATGCGGGCCGTCAAATACGGCGCCACCCGGGACTATGTACGGGCCATGACGGTGGTGCTCCCCACCGGCGAGATCGTCCACCTGGGGGCCAGCGTGTCCAAGACCAGCTCGGGCTACTCCCTGCTCAACCTGATGGTCGGCTCCGAGGGCACCCTGGGCATCATCACCGAGCTCACCCTCAAGCTTATCCCCGCCCCCAAGGAGGTCATCAGCCTGGTGGTGCTCTACGAGAACCTGGAGGACTGCATCTCCACCGTGCCCAAGCTGATGATGGCCAACCTCCACCCCCAGGCCCTGGAGTTTATGGAGCGGGAGATCGTCCGTCTGTCCGAGCGCTACCTGGGCAAGAGCACCTTCCCCCAGACCTTCGAGGGCACCGACGTCAACGCCTATCTGCTGGTCACCTTTGACGGCGAAAACGAGGACCAGCTTACCGAGATCATCGAGCAGGCCTCCGAGGTGGTGCTGGAGGCGGGCGCGCTGGACGTGCTGGTGGCCGACACCCCCCAGCTGAAGAAGGACGCCTGGGCCGCCCGGTCCACCTTCCTGGAGGCCATTGAGGCCAACACCAAGCTGCTGGACGAGTGCGACGTGGTGGTGCCGGTGAACCAGATCGCCCACTATGTCACCTACATCAAGGAGATCTCTGAAGGTTACAACTTTGAGGTCAAGAGCTTCGGCCACGCCGGCGACGGCAACCTGCACATCTACACCTGCTCCAACGACATGGAGCTGGCCGAGTTTGAAACGCAGGTGGCCGACTTCATGGAGAAGGCCTACGCCAAGGCCACCGAGCTGGGCGGCCTGATCTCCGGCGAGCACGGCATCGGCCACGGCAAGCTGGACTACCTGGCCCAGATGGTGGGGCCGGTGAACATGCGCCTGATGCGCGGCATCAAGGAGGTCTTTGACCCCAATATGGTGCTCAATCCCGGCAAGGTCTGCTACAAGCTGTAATAGAAAGACGACTTATATAGAAGGAGGAACCCGTTATGGCATATCTGATTTCGGAAGAGGCTCAGGAGCTGCTGGGCGCCGTCAAGGAGTTCTGCGAGAAGGAAGTCAAGGAGCAGTGCAAGGAGTACGACCGCTCCGGCGAGTGGCCCAAGGAGATTTACGACAAGGCCATCGAGATGCAGCTGCACATGCTGGAGGTACCCGAGGAGTACGGCGGCATGGGCCTGAGCCGGGTGGACGTGGCCGCCCTGTTTGAGGAAATGGCCAAGGCCGACGCCGGCTTTGCCACCACCATCTCCGCCAGCGGCCTGGGCACCAAGCCGGTGCTGATCGCCGGCAGCGAGGAGCTGAAGAAGCGGGCCTGCCAGCTGATTGTGGACGGCGGCTTCGGCGCCTTCTGCCTCACCGAGCCTGGCGCCGGCTCCGACGCCGGCGCCGGCAAGACCACCGCCGTGAAGGACGGCGACAGCTACATCCTCAACGGCCGCAAGTGCTTCATCACCAACGGCGGCATCGCCTCCTTCTACTGCGTCACCGCCATGACCGACAAGTCCGCCGGTGTGAAGGGCATGTCCATGTTCTTCGTGGAGGCCGGCACTCCCGGCCTGTCCACCGGTCATGAGGAGGACAAAATGGGCATCCGCACCTCCAACACCTGCGACGTGGTGTTTGAGGACTGCCGTATCCCCGCCTCCAACCTGATCGGCGCCGAGGGCAAGGGCTTCTCCATCGCCATGCAGACCCTGGACCAGGCCCGGACCTGGATGGGCTGCGTGGCCACCGGCATCGCCCAGCGGGCCATGGAGGAGGCTATCGCCTACGGCAAGGAGCGCATCCAGTTCGGCAAGCCCGTGCTGAAGAACCAGGCCCTTCAGTTCAAGGTGGCCGACATGGCCATCAAGATCGAGACCGCCCGCCAGATGGTGGCCCACTCCCTGACCCTGATGGACCAGGGCCTGCCCTACTCCAAGGAGTCCGCCATCGCCAAGTGCTACGCCTCCGACATCGCCATGGAGGTGGCCTCCGAGGCCATCCAGATGTTCGGCGGCTACGGATACAGCCGGGAGTACCCGGTGGAGAAGCTGCTGCGGGACGCCAAGATCTTCCAGATCTTTGAGGGCACCAACGAGGTGCAGCGCATTGTGGTGGCCAACAACACCATCGGCAAATTCTAAGGCGGGGAGCGTAACGACATGGAAATTCTGGTATGTCTCAAGCAGGTGCCCGACGACTCGGTGGAGCTCCACCTGAAGCCCGGCACCCAGGAGGTGAACCTGGAGGGGGTCACCCCCGTGGTCAACGCCTTTGACACCTACGCCCTGGAGATGGCCACCCGCCTGAAGGAGGCGGTAGGCGGCAGCATCACCGCAATTACCATCGGCCCCGAGGGGGCCAAGGATGCGGTCAAGACCTGCCTGGCGGTGGGGGCCAATCAGGGCTTCCTCATCACCGACCCCTCCTTTGAGGGGTCGGATACCCTGGGCAAGAGCAAGATTCTGGCCGCCGCCATCCGCAAGCTGGAGGCCGACGCGGGCAAACCCTTCGACCTGATCTTCTGCGGCCGGGAGGCTACCGACAAGGCCTCCGGCCAGGTGGGTCCCCAGCTGGCCGAGGCCCTGGGCGTGGGGGTGGTCACCGATCTGGTGGACATCCAGCAGACCGGCACCGGTGTGCAGGCCAAGCAGGAAACAGAGGAGGGCTACCGCCTGGTGGACGCCCCCCTGCCCTGCGTGGTCACCGTCAACAAGCCCCCCTATGATCCCCGCTATCCCACCATCAAGAGCAAGCTGGCCGCCCGCAAGATGCCCATTCCCGCTCTGGACGCCGCCGGACTGGGCGGCGTGGCCCCCGGCGCCGCCGGCAGCCATGTGGTGAAGGTGTACGAGCCGGCCAAGCGGCAGGCGGGCGTGAAGCTCAAAGAGGAGACCTGCGAGGAGACCGTGGCCAAGGCCATCACCATGATGGCGGACGCCAAGGTGCTGTAAAGGAGAGAGCGGTATGGATTGGGGAAATCGCAAGGATATTCTGGTCTTTCTGGAGCAAAAGGACGGAAAGGCCCTGAACGGGGCGCTGGAGTGCCTCACCCCCGCCCGGGCTCTGGCCCAGCACACCGGCGGGCAGGTTCTGGCCGTGCTGATGGGCACGGACAACGCCGGGGCGGCGGAGAAGGTGGCCCCCCTGGCCGACGGCGTGCTGGCCGTCACCGGCGGAGATTATTCCGACGGGGCGGCGGACGCCTTCACCTGGGCGCTGGAGCAGCTGGCTGCCCAGTATGAGCCCGCGGCGGTGCTGGCGGGCAACACCCCCCTGGGCCGGGAGATGACCGCCCGGCTGTGCGCCCGGCTGGGGCTGGGCAGCGTCCAGGACGCCACCGCCCTGACCTGGGACGGGGACACCCCGGTGTGGACCGTGCCTCTGTACGGCGGCACCGTGCTCAACGACGTGGTGGTGGACACCCTGCCTGTGGTGGCTACCACCCGCTCTGGCGCCTTTGCCCGGCCGGAGGCCGGCCAGGCCGGCCCCGTCACCCAAGTGGACCTCCAGGTGCCCGCTGACGCGGTGAAGGTCAGGGTGGCCCAGGCGGTGAAGGAGCTCTCCGAGGCGGTCAACCTGGAGGAGGCCAAGGTCATCGTCACCGGCGGCCGGGGCATGGGTTCCAAGGAGCAGTTCGCCCTGGTGGAGGAGCTGGCCGCCCTGCTGGGCGGCGTGGTGGGCGCCACCCGTCCCGCCATTGAGGACGGCTGGGTCTCCCGGGCCCATCAGGTGGGCCAGTCGGGCAAGATCGTCGCTCCCGCCCTGTACATCGCCTGCGGCGTGTCGGGCGCCACCCAGCACGTGTCCGGCATGAGCGGCTCAGGCTACGTGGTAGCCATCAACAAGGATGAGGACGCCCCCATCTTCGACGTGGCCGACGTGGGCATCGTGGGGGATGTGGCCAAGGTCCTCCCCCTGATGATCCAGGAGATCCGCCAGCGCAAGGCGGAGTAAAACTTCACAGCGGCAGATCCAGAAGGGTCTCGTCCCACAGGGGGCGGGCCCTTCTGTTTTTTGGGGGTTGCCTTTTGAGGGAAAGTGTGGTATCCTCAAACGGCAGCCAAAGGCTAGCAAAATAATAGGAAAAAGGAGGAAAATCAGGTGGACCTATGCGGACGAAGTACCAACGCGGGCTGTGAGCTTCCCTCAGGGGATCGGGCTGGCGCCGCCTGGTTTTCCCTGTAAGCAGGGCAGGCCGGACGGGGTCCGGCTGTCTGTTCCCAAATACGGAAGGTTCCGCCGCGGGGAGCGGCCGGGTATCAAGCCCGGACGCTTTGCCGCGGCGCGCCTGTTTTGGTCACTTCCTCGCTGTATTACAACGACAGGAGGAGAGACCCATGAAACAGAATCTGACCCTGGAGGCGCTGCGGCAGCTGCTGGAGCGCCGGGATATGTGCGCCCTGCGGGACGCGCTGACCCAGACCCACCCCGCCGACCTGGCGGAGCTGCTGGATGAACTGGACCGACCGGAAATGCTGGCGGTCTTCCGGGCCCTGCCCAAGGAGCTGGCGGCGGAGGTGTTTTCCGACCTGCCGCCGGAGGATCAGCAGGCCCTGGTCCAGGCGGCCACCGACCAGGAGCTGTCCGCCATTGTGGAGGAGCTGTGGGTGGACGACGCGGTGGACCTGCTGGAGGAGCTGCCCGCCGGCGTGGTGAAGTGGGTGCTCCAGGCCGCCCGGCCGGACACCCGGCAGCTCATCAACCAGTTCCTCCACTACCCGGAGAACTCGGTGGGCAGCATCATGACCGCCGAATTCACCGACCTGAAGCGGGACATGACGGTAGCTCAGGCCATCGCCCACATCCGCAGGACGGGGGCGGACTCGGAGAGCATCTACACCTGCTATGTCACCGACGCCGCCCGGCGGCTGGAGGGCGTGGTCACCATCCGGGAGCTGCTGCTGGCCGGAGACCAGACCCTGGTGGCCGATTTGATGGAGCGGGACGTGATCACCGCCGGGACCGGCGAGGACCGGGAGGCTGCGGTGGCCCGGCTGATGAAGTACGATTTCCTCTCCCTGCCGGTGGTGGACAGGGAGGGCCGGCTGGTGGGCATCGTCACGGTGGACGACGGCATGGACGTGCTGGAGGAGGAGGCCACCGAGGACTTTGAGAAGATGGCGGCCATGGCTCCCTCGGAAAAGCCCTACCTGAAAACCGGGGTGTTCACCCTGGCCCGGCACCGCATTGTATGGCTGCTGGTGCTGATGATCTCCGGCATGATCACCGGCGGCATCCTGGGCCGGTATGAGGCGGCCTTTTCCGCTATGCCCTTGCTGGTCACCTTCATTCCCATGCTCACCGACACCGGCGGAAACGCCGGCAGCCAGTCCAGCACCCTGGTGATCCGGGGCATGGCGGTGGGTGAGATCCGCCTGCGGGACTTTGCCAGGGTCTTTTGGAAGGAGCTGCGGGTGAGTATGCTGGTGGGGGCCGCCCTCAGCGGAGTAAACTACGTCCGGCTCATCCTCACCTATCCGGGCCAGACCGCCACCGCCCTGACGGTGGCCGCCGCCCTGTTTGTCACGGTGCTGCTGGCCAAGACGGTGGGGGGCGTGCTCCCCATGGCGGCCAAGTTCTTCAAGGCCGACCCGGCCATTATGGCCGCCCCCCTCATCACCACCATCGTGGACGCCATCTCCCTGGTGGTCTACTTCAACATTGCCAGCGCTCTGCTGCCCATTGCATGAAAAAATCCCTGTCCGTATCAGCGGACAGGGATTTTTCAGCTTCAGTTCTCCTTGCCCCGGCGCACATCCCCGATCACCTTGATGATCTGGATGACCAGGGTGGGCAGGAAGGCCAGCAGAACGATCTCTCCCAGGTTGGCGACCCCAAAAGCGGGAGCCACCATAAACAGGCCCTTTAAGCCGGGGACAAAGAGCACCGCCAGCAGCAGCACCACGCCGGCAAAGAAGGCCATAACGGAGTATTTATTGGTGGAAAACTTCAGGCGGAAGATGGACGCGTCGCCCCGGCAGTTAAAGCCGTGGAACAGCCGGGCCAGGGTAAGGGTGGCAAAGGCCATGGTGGAGGCCAGGACAGCGTCGCCCCCCTGGTAGCCCAGGTAGAAGGCGATCATGGTGACGATGGCGATGAGCAGGCCCTGGCCGCCGATGCGGGTCAGCAGGTCCCGGCTGAGGATGGGCTCCTTGGGGTCACGGGGCTTCTGGTCCAGCAGGCCCCGGCGGGCGGGCTCCATGCCGATGGCGATGGCGGGCAGGGAGTCGGTGAGCAGGTTGATAAACAGCAGATGGACCGGCTGGAAGGGCACCGGCAGGGCCAGCAGAGAGGCGTAGAGCACGCAGAAAATGCCGGCGGTGTTGCCGCTGAGCAGGAACTGGATGGCGTTTTTGATATTGGCGTACACGCTGCGGCCGTTGACCACCGCCTTGACGATGGTGGCGAAGTTATCGTCGGCCAGGATCATGGATGCGGCGTCCTTGGACACCTCGGTGCCGGTGATGCCCATGGCCACACCGATGTCCGCCTTCTTCAGGGCGGGGGCGTCGTTGACGCCGTCGCCGGTCATGGAGACGATGTAGCCGTGGGATTTGAAGGCCTTGACGATCATGACCTTGTGCTCAGGGGAAACACGGGCGAAGACGCGCAGGTTTTCCACAATGCGGTTGAGCTCTTCCTGGGTCATGTTGCTCAGGTCAGAGCCGGTGATGCACTGGTCCTCGCGCTCGGCAATGCCCAGCTCCTTGGCAATGGCAAAGGCGGTATCCTTGTGGTCGCCGGTGATCATAATGGTGCGGATCGAGGCATCCTTGAACACCTGCACCGCATCCTTGGCTTCGGGGCGGGGCGGGTCGATCATGCCC
>DWXF01000007.1 GCA_019119335.1 Candidatus Flavonifractor merdavium | reverse complement strand
GGGACAAAGCAAGCAATACCACCAACTGAAACAGCTGCGTAATAAAAAGAGAGAAGCCCCCGCTGGCAGTTCGATTTGAACTACCAGCGGGGGCTTCTCTCGCTGTTTTCTGTTTGCTCAGAGGTTCGAATCACACCACATCACAAAAATGGCCTTTTGCATCTCCATCTCGGCTGGTGCTCGATTTTGCCCTCTGAAACGGCTGAAACCCTTGCCGCAGCAAGGGTTTCAGGGGTTGCATCTTTTTCAGCAACCTTAGTTGGTACGGGTAGTGGGGGTCGAACCCACACGCCTTTCGGCACAGGAACCTAAATCCTGCACGTCTGCCAATTCCGTCATACCCGCATATTCAGTTTCCCTCTATTTTTACTCGGCGATGGGATACCCGAGGCGGAGCGTTACACTTGACCCGCGTCTATAAAAACAGGTCAGTCCTGCCTTTACCTGATTGACGAAAAATCCTTCACTGTGGTGACGCCACCTAAATCTCGCATGTCTACCAATTCCATCACAGGCGCATATTTCATTGTTGAAGAGACAACTAATGGAGGAGAGAAGGAACCGGTTTTCTCTTGAAAGAGCTCGCTTTCCTTACAGCTCCGCAGCTGTCCGATTCAGTTTAACATCAGAGAGGAAAAAAGTCAATTGCACTTCCGGGGCGATGCAGGTATAATAAAACCTGTTGACGTAAGAAGGAGGGAGCGATATGGCGCGTGCGCCGAGAGTCGCGGCGATTCAGGATATTTCAGGCTTCGGACGCTGTTCGATGACGGTGGTGCTGCCGGTGCTGGCCGCCATGGGCAGCCAGTGCTGCCCTCTGCCCACCGCCTACCTGTCCGCCCACACCGCATTTCCTGCCAGCGATAAGGCGACCTTTCTGGACATGACGGGCCAGATGGCGGGAACGGCCAGCCATTGGGCGGAGCTGGGAGTGGCGTTTGATGCGGTATACAGCGGCTTTGTAGGGAGCGAGGGGCAGATCGCGCTGATCGAGGATTTTTACCGCCAGTTTCGGGGCGGAAATACCCTGGTGCTGGTGGACCCGGTGATGGGGGACCATGGCCGTCCCTATCGTACCTATACGCCGGATATGTGCCGCCGGATGGGGCAGTTGGCAGCGCAGGCCGATGTGATCACGCCCAACCTGACCGAAGCGGCCCTTCTGCTGGAAGAGCGCTATCAGGCAGTACCCGGAGACGAGGCGGGGCTCCGCCGCTGGCTGGAGCGTCTGAGCCTGGCGGGAAAACGCTCTGTGATACTGACAGGCGTAAGCCTGAGCGCCGGGGAGATCGGCGCCGGCTTTTTTGACCGCCGCACCGGCCGGACCGGTTTTGCCATGGCCCGGCAGGAGCCGACCCAGTTCCCCGGCACTGGCGACCTGTTTGCCAGCGTGGTGCTGGGCGCTCTGCTGCGGGGCGAAGGTCTGGAGCAGGCGGCACAGCGGGGCGCGGACTTCGTCCAGCGCTGCGTGGCCCATACGCTGGCTCAGGGTACGCCCATTCTGGAGGGAGTTCAGTTTGAGCCTCTGCTGGGCGCGCTGATGGAGCAGTGAACAAAGCGCCGCCCCCGACGCATATGCGCCGGGGGCGGCTTTTTCATGTTCAGGCCCGGGCCATGGACTCCTCCAGGGCCCGCTGCCGGATCTCCAGCATCCGCACCACGTAGAGGGAATCGGTGATCACCTTCAGCGGCCTGGAGTAGTCCAGCGCGAACAGCCCCAGGAAGGAGCGGGCGTCCACCCGGATCCGGTCGTCCTCATTGGCAATATATACGGGCTTATCCGCATGAGCAGCAAGCTGCTGAAGATCGGCCAGCTCGGAAATAGATTGAAGTTTCAGATCAAAAACCATAAGTCATGCCTCCTTGCGTTTGATCGTGTGAGAGTATAGTACAGATGCCTTGCAGATACAATGGGCAGACTAAACGAAATCTGAGGGTGTAAAACCGGGGAAGAAATGTCAAGATGATGAAATAAGGGATGGCTTAAAGATTAAACTGATTAGTTAAAATTGAAAACAGAAGAAAATGTGGTCAAAAATACAGTATAAGAAATTTGTTAAACAAAAAATTTGTAAAAATGCTTTATTATTGACATATGCCGAAAACGTGCTAAAATAAATGGCATAAGTCAGAAACGGAGGGATGGCGATGCCGCGGCCCAGAAAATGCCGGAGGATCTGCGCGCTGCCCCGGTGGAATACCTTTGGTCCGCTGGAGGGGGGTGCGGCCGAGCTGGTGGAGATGGCGGTGGAGGAGTATGAGGCCGTTCGTCTCATTGACCTGCTGGGCTGCACCCAGGAGGAGTGCGCCGGACAGATGGGGGTGGCCCGCTCCACGGTGCAGCAGGTCTATGACCGGGCCAGGCGGAAACTGGCCACAGCCCTGGTGGAGGGGCGGCAGCTGGTAATTTCCGGCGGGGACTACATGCTATGCGCCCAGGCGGAAGGCTGTGCCGGGCGGGACTGCACCCGGCGTCAGTGTACCCACAGGCGGTGCGGCTGCGGCGGCTGTGCCGGACGGGAAACAGATTAAGGAGGGATTTTTGATGAAAATTGCGGTTACTTATGAAAACGGACAGGTGTTTCAGCATTTCGGACATACGGAGCAATTTAAGCTCTATGAGGTGGAGGACGGACAGGTACGCGCCTCTCAGGTGGTGGATACCAACGGCAGCGGCCACGGAGCTCTGGCCGGCTTTCTGAAGGAGCGGGGCGTGGAGGCCCTGATCTGCGGCGGCATCGGCGGCGGTGCCCGGAATGCGCTGGCCCAGGCGGGGATCCGCCTGTATCCCGGCGCGGCGGGGGACGCCGACGCCCAGGTGGAGGCGCTGCTGCATGACAGCCTGCGCTACGACCCGGACACCGTGTGCGCCCACCACCACGACCACGGGGCAGGGCACGACTGCGGCGGACACGGCCACAGCTGCGGCTGAAGGCCTATTGGTAAAATTGCGCAGAAAATTTTCAAATTAGTTGTGGCAATTAGCGAACTTCGTGGTATAATCAAAGCAGGGAACCGGCCAGATCCGGGTCCAGCAAGGCCCTCCCCAGAGGGCGGAAGGAGCTGAAAACTATGAAGTTCGTGTTTACCGACAAAAAGATCAATCTGCCTAACAAGGTCCACGCCTACGCGGAGAAAAAGGTGGGCAAGTTAGATCGTTATTTTAAGGCGGACGCGGAGGCCGCCATCGTCTTCAGCGTGGAAAAGGGCCGCAACAATGTGGAGCTGACCATCCGCTCCGGCGGCACCATCATCCGGGTGGCGGAGAGTACCTCCGACATGTTCGCCACCATTGATGCGGCCGTATCCTCCGTAGAGCGCCGCCTGCGCAAGAACAAGAGCCGGCTGGAGAAACGCCTGCGCCAGGACGCCTTCTCCCGGACGGTGGATGTGGAGGAGCTGTCCTCCTTCGTTCCCGAGAGCGATGAGGAGGAATACCGCATCGTCCGGACCAAGAAGTTCCCTATCAAGCCCATGACGGTGGACGAGGCGGTGCTCCAGATGGAGCTGGTGGGCCACACCTTCTTCGCGTTCAAGGATGTGGACCATGACGGCCGGTTCTGCGTGGTGTATAAGCGCAACGACGGAGACTACGGCCTGATTGAGGACGAGATCTGATAGTAAGACAAAAAAGAGCCGGCAGGGTACACCCTGCCGGCTCTTTTTCTCTTATTCCACGGGCTTGAACATTTCCTTGTCCACGCCGCACAGGGGGCAGGACCAGGAGGAGGGGATAGCGTCGAAGGGGGTGCCGGGAGCCACGCCGTGGGCGGGATCCCCTTCGGCGGGGTCATAGATGTAGCCGCACAGGGCGCAGACAAACTTGCCGCCGGCGGGCTTCTCCTGGGGGGCGTCCACCGGCACGGTGCACAGGGCGGCCACGCTGCGGGCGTAGTCGGCCATGGCGGCCAGGTCGGTCTGGGCGGGGGTGAACAGCATCCGGAAGGGTGCCTCGGGGGCGGCGTAGCGCAGGCCCTTCAGGAAGGTGTGGAGCATGGGGGCGGCCTCGCCGCTCCAGCCATAGGCGCCAAAGGCGCCGGCAGCCTTGCCCTTCAGATTGATGGGGTCAATGGAGGTGAGCACGTCCCACACCGCCTTGGGGGCGGCCCGATTGATGGTGGGGGAGCCGACCAGCAGCACGTCAGCCTCGTGGGCCAGCTTGATGCAGGTTTCGTAGGATTCCACGGTAACGTCGGCCAGGGTGACGTCGTAGCCCTCCTCCTCCAGCGTCTTGGCGGCGGTCTCCGCCAGAGTGCGGGTGCAGCCGTAGGCCGAGGCGTACACCACAAAGGCGGTACGGCGGGCCTTGGGGGCGGGGGTGCTCCAGGCGCGGTAGAGCTCCTTGGCCTTGCCGATGGTCTCGGTCAGGCAGGGACCGTGGCTGGGGCACACCAGATCGGCCTCAGCGGGCATCTTGTCCAGACCGGAGAGCACGTGGGGCTTGAAGGGCCCGAAAATGCCGTTATAGTAATAGGCAAACTCGCCCTCATAGGCCTTCTTGGCGTGGATGTGCTTGTCCAGCATGGTGGGCTCGCAGAAGTGGCAGCCCAAAAAGTCGCAGGTGAACAGGGTCTTGTCCTTGGGATCCCAGGTAAACATGGAGTCGGCCCAGTGGAGCATGGGGGCGGGGATGAACTCCAGCACCCGGTCGCCCAGGTCCAGGGTGTCCCCGGCACCCACCACCCGGCAGGGCAGGCTCAGGTTGGTGATGTCCTCCAGGTGCTTCTTGCCCGCCTTGGTGGCCAGCACCTGCAGCTTGGGGCATACGGCCAGCAGCTTGGCCACGCTGCCCGAGTGGTCGGGCTCGTTGTGGTTCATAATGAGGTAGTCCACGTCCTCCACCGGGATGACCTGGCGGATGTTGTCCAGATACTCCTCAAAATAATCGGTATGTACCGCTTCAATCAGCACATTCTTTTCTCCGGTGAGCAGGTAGGCGTTATAGGAAGTGCCATATTTGGACTCCATCACGATGTCAAATACCCGCAGGGAGGGGTTGAGCACACCCACCGACCAGAGATTTTCTTTCAGTTTGATCGCGCTCATGGCGATTCCTTCCTTTCTTTTCACACATTTTATTTCCTAGCAGGACACAGTATATTATTCCAGCCCCACCTTGTCAAGGGCATTTGCAAAAACTGGTTGGTCTGTTTTCTCCGACTGGGGCCGCCTTGACTTTCCCCAGGCCGGAGGATACAATGGGAGGGCGAAAAAACACAGCTTTTGAGGTGAATCTGTATGCCCATTTATCTGGACAGCGCCGCCACCACCCGGGTGTGCCGGGAGGCGGCCCAGGCGGCCTGTGAGGCCATGACCGAGGGCTTTGGCAACCCCTCCTCCGGCTACGCCATGGGCCAGCAGGCCGCCGCCCGGATGAAGGCCTGCCGGGAGACGGTGGCGGACAGCCTGGGCTGCCTGCCGGAGGAGCTGACCTTTTTATCCTGCGGTACCGAGGGGGACAACTGGGCCATCCGGGCCGCCGTGGAATATGGAAAGCGGAAGGGAAAGCACATCATCACCACCGCCATTGAGCACGCCGCCGTGCTGGAGCCTATAAAGGACCTGGAGCGGCAGGGGTATGAGGTCACCTATCTCAAGCCGGACCGGAAGGGCCGCATCAGCCTGGACGATTTGACCGCCGCCCTCCGGCCGGACACGGTGCTGGTGTCCATGATGCTGGTGAACAACGAGCTGGGCACCATCCTGCCGGTGGCCCAGGCCGCCCAGGCCATCCGGGACAGCGGCGCCCCCGCTCTGCTCCACTGCGACGCGGTCCAGGGCCTTCTGAAGGTGCCCTTTACTCCCGGGGAGCTGGGGGTGGATCTGCTCACCATCAGCGGCCACAAGGTGCGGGCCCCCAAGGGCATCGGCGCCCAGTATATCCGCAAGGGGCTGGAGCTCAAGCCCCTGCTGCTGGGGGGCGGGCAGGAGCGGGGCCTGCGCTCGGGCACCGAGCCCACCGCCCAGATCGCCGCCCTGGCCGCCGCCTGTGCCGCCTGGCGGGCGGAGGACCGGGAGAAGCTGGAGCGCACCAAGGCCTACACTCTGGATCGGCTGCGCCGGGTGCCGGGGCTGGAGGTGGTCAGCCCCGGGGACGCCCCCCATATCTGCGCCGTCGCCCTGCCGGGCTACCCCAGCGAGATGCTGGTGCGGGACCTGTCCGACCGGGGGATCTGCGTCTCCTCCGGGTCGGCCTGCCACAAGGGCAAGCCCAGCCATGTCTTTGCCGCTCTGGGCCTGCCCAAGCGCACCCTGATGGGGGTGCTGCGGGTGTCCTTCTCTCCGGAAAACAGGGAGGAGGACGGGGACGCCCTGGCGGAGTGCCTGACGGAGATTACCAAAAATCGGATTGCAATGAGGTGAGGTCTTGTTCTCCTACCTGAACCGGGGTAGAGCCTTTTACCGGGACGCGGCGCTGCTGGCGCTGCCCATCCTGCTGCAAAATCTGTGTACCACCCTGCTGGGGCTGATGGACACCTTTATGGTGGGCGCCCTGGGGGAGGCCCCGCTGGCGGCGGTGCTGGTGGCCAACACACCGGTGTTTGTCATCCAGCTGGTGATCTTCGGACTGCAGAGCGGCTCGTCGGTGCTCATCAGCCAGTTCTGGGGCAAGGGGGACACCGACTCCATCAACCGGGTGGTGGGTCTGGGGTGCTATGTGGCGGGTGCCATCTCCCTGGCTTTTGCCGGGGTGATGTTTTTCCTGCCGGTGCCTTTGATGGGTATGCTCACCGACAACCAGGAGCTGGTGCCCCTGGCGGCCAGCTACGCCCGGATCGTGGGCTTTTCCTACATCCTGAACAGCATCACCGGCGTCTACGTGGGGGCCCACCGGTCCATGGAGAACCCCAAGCTGGGCATGGTGATCTTCGCCATTTCCATGCTGACCAACACCTTTTTGAACTGGGTGTTTATCTTCGGTAACCTGGGCGCGCCCGCCCTGGGGGTGGAGGGCGCGGCTCTGGCCACGCTGCTCTCCCGGGCGGTGGAGTTTGTCATCATGGTGACCTACGCCCTAATCAATACCCGGTTCCGGCTGAAGCCTGCCCTGCTGCTCCGGCCGGGGAGCGCGCTGCTCCAGAAGTTTGTCCGCTACTCCGGCCCTGTGGTCCTCAACGAGACTCTGTGGGGCCTGGGCAATTCCCTCTATAAGGTGGTCATGGGCCACATGGAGGGGTCCACCGAGATCTTGGCCGCCCGGGCCCTGGCGGGCAATATGGAGGACCTGTGTACCGTGGCCATTTTTGCCATTTCCGGTACCACTGCCATCATCATCGGCCGGGAGATCGGCGCCGGCCGGCGGGAGCGGGTGTATGAGATGGGGGCGGCCCTGAACACCATGGCCATGGGCTGCGGCCTGGTCATCGGTCTGGTGCTGATTGGGGGGGCCTGGTGGATTTTCCCCGGCCTGGTCTATCCCTTCTTCCACCTGTCGTCGGTTTCCGGGGGGATCACCACCATGATGCTCACCTTTACCGGCGTGTTTCTCCCCCTGCGGGCCTTCAACACGGTGAACACCGTGGGAGTGCTCCGGGGCGGGGGAGACGTGCGTGCCGCCACCGTCATCGACCTGCTCCCCCTGTGGCTGGTGGCCCTCCCGCTGGCGGCGATCTTCGGCCTGGGGCTGAAATGGGGGATCTTCTGGGTGTACGTGGGAATTATGATGGAGAGTACCACCAAATTTTTCCTGGGAGTGCCCCGGTTCCGCTCCCGGGCGTGGATCAACGACGTCACCCAGTTTTCCCACGTCAAAGAGCGGCAGGCCTCCCAGTGAGACCGCCTGAGCGGACGAAAAAAGTAAGAGGACGCGCCGGGCGCGTCCTCTTGTTTTTTACAAAGCTCGCTCCATCCTGATATCGGAGAGTTGAAACCATTTATCGGAATACGTTACGTATTCAAAACCAAACCGCTCATACAGCCGCAGGGCGGCTTTCAGCTTGTGGTTGGAGGTAACCACCATGGTGGTCTGACCCGCCTCTCGGGCGGCCTGGAGGACGGCCTCCATCAGCGCGGTACCCACGCCCCGCTCCCGGTACTCCTCCTTCACGCCGAACTTCAGGGCCTCGCAGACGCCGTTCCCCTGGAGCTCCAGCATCACCATGCCCACGATCTCGTCCTTCAGCCGGGCCAGCAGCACCCGCCCGCCTCCGGCCACAAACCGGTGGGGGTCGGCCAGCATTTCCAGGTCCACCGGCTCCAGCAGGTCGTATTCCAGCAGCCAGGGCAGGGAGATGTCCTCCAGTGCCTGCTTGTAGCGGTCCTCATAGTCGATGATCTCCACCGGTAAGCCCTCCAACACGCATACCCCCTCTTTGTGTTCATCATACCATTGAAGGGTTTCCCCGTCAACCGTGGGTCATTCGCAATCGGGCCGTTTCTCTGCTATCTTTTTTGCGTTCACATTTAATTTACAACCGGACCCCTTGACTTTTCCGGCGGACGGTGCTACATTATGGTTAGCACTCAGGGAGTGTGAGTGCTAAAAACGTGAAAGGGTGGCCGGAATGGATTTAACAGAGCGAAAAAAACGGATTCTCCGGGCCATCATTGAAAGCTACATTCTCTCGGCGGAGCCGGTGGGCTCCAAGGCCATCGCCCAGGCCATCGGCATGGAGGTCTCCTCCGCCACCATCCGCAACGAGATGGCGGATCTGGAGACCATGGGCCTGCTGGAGAAGCCCCACACCTCCGCCGGACGGATTCCCTCTCCCAAGGGCTACCGGCTGTATGTCAACGAGCTGATGGAGGAGCACAAGCTCTCTCTGCAGGAGACCCAGCGGATCAACCAGGCCCTGCGCATGAAGATGCAGGAGCTGGACCGGGTGCTGGATCAGGCGGGCCGGGTGGTGTCCCAACTCACCAATTACCCCGCCTTCGCCCTGTCCTCCGGCATGAGCCGGGTGACCATCCGCCGGTTCGACCTGCTGATGGTGGAGCGCAACGCCTTTATCATCGTGGTGATGACCGACAGCAACATTGTGCGCAACCGGCTCATCCGCCTGCCCTCCGATCTGACGGAGGCCCAGCTGCAGATGCTCAACACCCTGTTGAACACCACCTTTACCGGCCTGACGCTGGAAGAGATCACCCCCGAGCTGATGCGGGTGGCCCAGCACGCCGCCGGAGAGGCCTACGGGCTGATTTCCCTGGTGGTGTCCTTTGCCATTGAGGTGCTGGAGAGCCTGGAGCAGCGCACCGTCCACACCTCCGGTCTGGCCCATCTGCTGGAGCTGCCGGAGTACCGGAGCCTGGAGCGGGCCCAGCCTCTGCTGAGCTACCTGTCGGAGGACGCCGACCCCGCCCGGTTCCCCGTGCCCAAGGACGACCCCATGAAGATCCTCATTGGCCCGGAAAATGTGGCCGACGCCCTGAAGGACACCAGCGTAGTGGTGGCCAGCTACGACATCGGCGAGGGGATGCGGGGCGTCATCGGGGTGGTGGGACCCACCCGTATGGATTACGCCAAGATAACCGCCCGTCTGTCCTATCTGGCCGAGGGCCTGAGCCGTCTGTTCGGCCAGGGCGAGCTGCCGGAGGGCAGGGACGATCATAAATAGGAGATGAGTGTACTCAATGAGCAGCAAGAAAGAACAGAACCCGGCGGAGGAGCTGGAGCAGACCGCCTCTCAGCAGCCTGAGGAGCAGGCCCCCGAGGCCGCCGCTGCGGAGGAGACGCCCGATCCCCTGGTGGAGGAGCTGGAGGCCATGAAAAAGACCATCAGCGAGCAGGAGGACAAATTCCTCCGGCTGGCTGCGGAGTACGACAACTACCGCCGCCGCAGCCAGAAGGAGAAGGAGTCCGCCTGGGCCGATTCCAAGGCGGAGACCGCCGCCGCTTTCCTGCCGGTGTATGACAACCTGGAGCGGGCCCTGAAGCAGGAGACCGCCGATGAGGCCTATAAAAAGGGCGTGGAAATGACCATGACCGGGCTGAAGGAGGTCCTGACCAAGCTGGGCATCGAGGAGATTCCCGCCCTGGGCGAGACCTTCGACCCCAACCTCCACAACGCCGTGATGCACGTGGAGGACGAGAACGCCGGGGAGAACACCATCGTGGAAGTGTTCCAGGCGGGCTTCCGCAACGGAGACAAGGTCATCCGGTTCTCCATGGTCAAAGTCGCCAACTGATTTCATATTGTGAAAAACCAATTCTTTTTATTGGAGGAATAGATTATGTCTAAGATTATCGGTATCGACCTCGGTACGACTAACTCTTGCGTTGCCGTCATGGAGGGCGGCGAGGCTGTTGTCATCGCCAACGCGGAGGGCAACCGCACCACCCCGTCGGTGGTGGCCTTCTCCAAGGACGGCGAGCGTATGGTGGGCCAGGTGGCCAAGCGCCAGGCCATCACCAACCCCGACCGCACCATCGCCTCCATCAAGCGTGAGATGGGCTCCAACTACAAGGTGAACATCGACGGCAAGGCCTATACCCCCCAGGAGATCTCCGCCATGATTCTGCAGAAGCTGAAGGCGGACGCCGAGGCCTATCTGGGCCAGCCTGTCACCGAGGCGGTCATCACTGTGCCCGCTTACTTCACCGACGCCCAGCGTCAGGCCACCAAGGACGCCGGCAAGATCGCCGGCCTGGACGTGAAGCGCATCATCAACGAGCCCACCGCCGCGGCTCTGGCCTATGGCGTGGACAAGGAGACCGACCAGAAGATCATGGTGTATGACCTGGGCGGCGGCACCTTCGACGTGTCCGTGCTGGAAGTGGGCGACGGCGTCATCGAGGTGCTGGCCACCGCCGGCAACAACCGCCTGGGCGGCGACGACTTCGACAAGGCCGTCATGGACTGGATGGCCGCCGAGTTCAAGAAGGACACCGGCATCGATCTGACCGGCGACAAGGTGGCCATGCAGCGGCTGAAGGAGGCTGCCGAGAAGGCCAAGATCGAGCTGTCCGGTGTCACCTCCTCCAACATCAACCTGCCCTATATCACCGCCGACGCCACCGGCCCCAAGCACCTGGACCTGACTCTGACCCGGGCCAAGTTCGACCAGCTGACCGCCTCCCTGGTGGAGGCCACCGCCGGCCCCGTTCGTCAGGCCATGAGCGACGCCGGCCTGGGCTCCGGCGATCTGTCCAAGGTGCTGCTGGTGGGCGGCTCCAGCCGGATTCCCGCCGTGCAGGACATGGTGAAGAAGCTCACCGGCAAGGAGGGCTTCAAGGGCATCAACCCCGACGAGTGCGTGGCCATCGGCGCGGCCCTGCAGGGCGGCGTGCTGGTGGGCGACGTGAAGGGCCTGCTGCTGCTGGATGTCACCCCCCTGTCCCTGGGCATTGAGACCATGGGCGGCGTGATGACCAAGCTCATCGAGCGCAACACCACCATTCCCGCCAAGAAGAGCCAGATCTTCACCACCGCCGCCGACAACCAGACCTCCGTGGAGGTCCACGTGCTCCAGGGCGAGCGTGAGATGGCCCAGTACAACAAGACCCTGGGCCGGTTCAACCTGGACGGCATCGCCCCCGCCCGTCGGGGCGTGCCTCAGATCGAGGTCACCTTCGACATCGACGCCAACGGCATCGTGAACGTGTCCGCCAAGGATCTGGGCACCGGCAAGGAGCAGCACATCACCATCACCTCCTCCACCAACATGTCCAAGGAGGACATCGACAAGGCCGTCAAGGAGGCCGAGCAGTTTGCCGCCGAGGACGCCAAGCGCAAGGAGGAAGTGGACGTCCGCAACCAGGCCGACCAGGTGGTCTACCAGACCGAGAAGGCTCTGGAGGACGCCAAGGACAAGATTGACGCCAGCGACAAGGCTAACGTGGAGGCGGCCCTGAACAAGCTGAAGGATGCCCTGAAGGGCACCGACATTGAGGCCATCAAGTCCGCTACCGAGGAGGCCACCAAGGCCTTCTACCCCGTGGCCGAGAAGATGTATCAGCAGAGCGGCCAGGCCGGTCAGGCCGGCCCCGACATGGGCGGCGCCGACTTTGGCGGCCAGGCCGGCGGGACCAACACCGACCCCAACGTGGTGGACGCCGATTATCAGGTTGTGGACGACGACCAGAAGTAATGGATGACGGATCGCAGCGGCGGGGGCAAGCCCCCGCTGCTTTCCGTGTGTAAAGAGGTGAACACCAATGCCTGAACAGAAACGAGATTACTATGAGGTCCTGGGGGTATCCAAGGGGGCCTCTGACGACGAGCTGAAAAAGGCCTATCGCAAGCTGGCCAAGCAGTACCACCCGGACCTGAACCCCGGCGACAAGACCGCCGAGGCCAAGTTCAAGGAGGTCAACGAGGCCTACGAGGTGCTGTCCGACAAGGAGAAACGGGCCAAGTACGACCAGTTCGGCCACGCGGGGGTGGACCCCAACTTCGGCGCCGGCGGATTCAACGGCGGCGGATTCGGCTTTGACATGGGCGACATCGACCTGGGCGACATTTTCGGCTCCTTCTTCGGCGGCGGGTTTGGCGGCGGCTCCAGCCGCCAGCGTACCGGCCCCATGAAGGGGGAGACCCTCCGGGCCGCGGTCACCATTACCTTTGAGGAGGCCGCCTTCGGCTGTGAGAAGGAGATCGTCCTCAACCGCACCGAGACCTGTGAGGACTGCCACGGCACCGGCTGCGCCCCCGGTACCACCGCCGAGGTGTGCCCCGACTGCCACGGCAGCGGCACCATCCGTATCCAGCGGGGCGGCGGGGCCTTTACCTTCGCCACCACCACCACCTGCCCCAAGTGCAACGGCAAGGGGAAGATCATCCACCAGCCCTGTAAATCCTGCGGCGGTACCGGCACCACCCGGAAGCAGCGGAAGATCACCGTCAACATCCCCGCCGGCATCGACAACGGCCAGGCGGTGTCCCTCCGGGGCCAGGGCGGCGCGGGCCGCAACGGCGGACCCGCCGGCGACCTGCTCATCAGCGTCACCGTCCGGCCCCACGCCTTCTTCAAGCGGGAGGGTACATCGGTGTATCTGGACCACCCCGTCACCTTCCTCCAGGCCACCCTGGGGGCGGAGCTGGAGATCCCCACCATCGACGGCAAGGTGAAGTGGAACCTGCCCGCCGGCACCCAGCCCGGCACCACTTTCCGGCTGCGGGGCAAGGGTATTCCCAGCGTCAACGGCCGGGGCCGGGGCGACCAGTACGTGACGGTAAACGTACAGGTTCCCACCAGCCTGACCCACGAGCAGAAGGAGGCGCTGCGTGCCTATGGCGAAGCCATGGGCGAGATTCAACCGGGCCCGGTGGACAGCGTAAAATCTTTCTTTGACAAAAAGAAGAAGAAGAAATAAAATAAGAGGATGAGTGCAGACTCATCCTCTTATTTTTTTCTTTGACCTGGAGGTGTTGTTCCCCGTGGGTCCCATCCGATATATCGTCTATCTGTTTCCCGTCCTTACCGCAGCGGCCCTGTTTTACTTTTTCGCCTGGTACGTCCAGACCCAGCGCACCCCGCTGGCCCAGCGGCTGAACCCGGCGCCGGTGAAGCGGCGGCTCTCCTTTTCCGCTCCCTGCCATCCCATGGTGAAGCGGGACGCCATTGCGGCGCTGATGATTACTGTTGTCTACGCCGTCACCGCCTTTGCCCACCTGGGCGACCTGGAAGCCCCCCAGAACCCCCGGGACTTCGGGGACGGGAAGGCCCAGACCTTCGTCCTGTCGGAGGAGATACAGGTGTCCAAGATCTGGTATTTCTGCGGTCTGGGTACCGGAAAATATCAGATTGAGATTTCCACCGACGGGGTGGAGTGGCTCTCCCTGTGGCAGCGGAAGGACGACCCGGAGGACGCCGACAAGGTCACCGGCTACTACTGGGCGGACCCGGAGGGGTACGGCGCCAGCTATGCCGTGACCCAGAACTACAACCAGCTGTTCAAGTGGAACGAAGTGGTGATCGACAACCCCCAGTACATCCGCTATTTACGGATTACCGGCCAGGCCAATAAGGGCCTGCTGGAGCTGGACGAGCTGGCCTTCTTCGATATGGAAGGGAACTTCGTGGATCTCAGCGACGCCACCAACCCCCTGTTTGACGAACAGGGCCTGGTGCCTGAAGCTATCACCTATATGAACAGCGCCTACTTTGACGAGATCTACCACCCCCGCACTGCCTACGAGCACATCCGGGGGATCTACCCCTATGAGGTGACCCATCCGCCCCTGGGCAAGCTGATCATGAGCATCGGCATCCGGCTGTTCGGCATGACCCCCTTTGGCTGGCGGTTTATGGGCACTCTGTTCGGGGTGGGCATGCTGCCGCTGCTGTACGTGTTCCTGAAAAACCTGTTCGGCCGCACCTCCATCGCCGTTTGCGGTACCATTCTGCTGGCCGCCGATTTCATGCACCTGACCCAGACCAGGCTTGCCACCATCGACACCTACGCCTTCTTTTTCATCCTGCTGATGTACTGGTTCATGTACCGGTGGCTGGCCCTCCCTGCCGGAAGCTCCTTCAAGACCTGCGCCCTGCCTCTGTTCCTGTCGGGGCTGTTCTGGGGCATCGGGGCGGCCTCCAAGTGGACGGTGATCTACGGCTGCACCGGCCTGGTGGTGCTCTATTTCCTGGGTCTGGTGCTGAAGCTGCGCCAGTGGCCGGAGGAGAGCCGCCATGAGCGGGTGGGCTGGACGGTGAAAATCCTGACCTTCTCGGTGCTGGTGTTTGCCCTCATTCCGGCGGCCATCTATATCCTGTCCTATCTGCCCTACGCCGCCGCCTCCGGGGAGGTGTCCCTGCGCAATCTCATCCATGAGGTGTGGGAGAACCAGACGTATATGCTCTCCTACCACCAGGGGGTCACCGACACCCACCCCTATTCCTCCCGCTGGTATCAGTGGCTGCTGGATATCCGGCCCATCCTCTACTATATGGACAACTCGGTGGCCGGGGAGACCACCCGCTTCGCCGCCTTCGTCAATCCGGTGGTGTGCTGGGGCGGCCTGCTGGCGGTGGTGGCCTGCGGGTTCCACGGCATCGTTCGCCGCAGCGGCAGGGCTCTGTTCATCTTCATCGGCTATCTGGCCCAGCTGGTGCCCTGGTTCTTCATCGGCCGGATCACCTTTGCCTATCACTACTTCCCCTCGGTGCTCTTCCTGGTGCTGGCCCTGTGCTATGTGTTCCACACTCTGGCCCGGAAGGAGGAGCTGGTCCGCTGGAAGCCCGCCATGTACGCCGTCACCGGCGGCGCCGTGGCGCTGTACGCCCTGTTCTATCCGGTGTTGGTGGGGATCACCTACCCCACCTGGTACGGCACCTGTGTGCTCCGGTGGTTCCCATCCTGGCCTTTCTAAAGGAGCGGTGTTTATGTACGGTTCAGACTACCACACCCATAGTCAGCTCTCTCCCGACAGCGATGCCCCCCTGGAGCAGATGGCCCAGGCGGCGGTGGAGGCCGGGCTGGACGAGTTGTGCGTCACCGACCACTGCGACCTGCTGACCCTCCAGGGGGAACCGGTGGAGGGCTACGATTGGCCTCCCGCCGTGGCCCAGTACCAGGCGGCGGCCGCCCAATTTTCCTCCGGGCTCACCCTGAAGCTGGGGCTGGAGCTGGGCATGGGTCATCTGAACCCAGCCCTCTCCCAGACCATCGTGAGCCAGCCGGAGCTGGACTTTGTGCTGGGCTCCGTCCACAACCTGAGCCCGGAAAAGGGGGGGAGCGACTTCTACTACGTACCCTACCCCGATTCCGCCGCCTGCTATGCCGCCCTGGACGACTACTTCGCCTCCATGGCGGTCCTGGCGGACACCCCTTACTACGACGTGCTGGCCCACATCATTTATCCCCTGCGGTATATGAAGGTGCCGGTGTCTTTGGAAGGGTATTATGACCGCATCCGGGCCATTCTGCGTACCGCTGTGGAGAACGGCCGGGGCATGGAGATCAATACCTACCGGGGCCGCACCATAGCGGAGTGGAAGCCCATCCTTGAGCTCTACCGGGACTGCGGCGGCGAGATTCTCACCGTGGGCTCCGACGCCCACATCCCCGGCGGCGTGGGCAAGGGAATCCGGGAGGCCATGGAGCTGATTACCGGCTGCTCTTTCCGGTATGTCTGCACCTATGACAAGCGTAAGCCTGTGTTCCACAAGCTATAAGAGGAGGAGTTTTGTTATGATCGCGTTGGGTTCCGACCATGGAGGGCTGGCCCTCAAACAGCACGTGATGAAGTATCTGGACGCCCACGGCCTGGCCTACAAGGACTACGGCTGCTACACGTCCGAGAGCTGCGACTACCCCGACTTCGGCCGGGCGGCGGCGGAGGCGGTGGCCTCCGGGGAATGTGACCGGGGCATCGTGGTCTGCACCACCGGCATCGGCATTTCCATCGCCGCCAACAAGGTGAAGGGGATCCGCTGCGCCCTGTGCAGCGAGCCCCTGTCCGCCGAAATGACCCGGCGGCACAACAACGCCAATATGCTGGCCATGGGGGGCGGCCTCATCGGCAACAATATGGCGGACAAGATCCTGGACGCCTTCCTCAACACCGAGTTTGAGGGTGGCCGTCACCAGCGGCGGATCGACAAGCTGGAGCCCTGAGCAAAACGGACAAAGCCCGGCGGGGAGCATAGCTCCCCGCCGGGCTTTTGTATCTATGGGAAGTTTAACCGGCGTCCACCGGCACCTGGGTGCCGCAGATGATCAGGGCGGACACGTCCTCCAGGGGGATGGGCTGGTCAAAGAGGGCCCCATAGTGGGCCTTGATGGTCTCGTCGTCCATGCTGCCGCCGCCCCCCGGTTGGCGTTGCCCACGGGCAGGATGGTGCCGTCGGAGAGCTGGAGGGAGACGGTGAGGTCGCTCAGCAGCCCCATGGCGTGCTCCGGGGGATCCCCCAGCTTGGGGAGATCGTTGGGGGCGATGAGGTCCATGTGTACCCCCAGAGGGGAGAGCTGTACTTTGCGGAGCTGGTAGGACTTCCCCTCGGTGCCGGTGACGGTGAGGTTGTCCACCGGAACGGATACCGTGGCGTCCCGGTACCGGGCGGTAAATTTCAGTTCCCACTCCCCCTCCGCCAGCAGGATGGGTTCCTCCCCCTCCTGATAGAGGGTCAGATCACGAAAGACTACCTGGACGTTGCGCAGGAAGGGCAGGGCGCCGTCCCCCGTCCAGGTCTCTGCCAGCTGCATCTGGTTTTCCGGCAGGCCCTCCCGCACTTGTTCCAGATAACCGCCGCCGCTTCCCCGGTGGAGGCTGTTTTCCCGGTCTGCGAAATAGGCCCCCTGGGGGATGGGCTCCCCGTCCTCCCGGGTGAGGGTGTATACCATCGCCACATTGTACTGGTCGCCGATCACCGCCTCGGCGGTCAGGGTGTAGCCGTTGACGGTGACCGAGGCGTCCACCGGATAGCCGATGCTGTCCACCAGCTCAGTCTGGGCCCCGCCGTACAGGGGAGCCAGCAGATTGCTCACCGTTCCGGCGGTCACCTCCGCGCTGACGGTGAGAGTAAGAAGGGCCACTGCCGCCGCCAGCACCAGCAGCGTCCGGCCCACCCGCCGGCGGCGGGGCTGTGGGGCGGTCTCCTGCCGGGCCAGAGCCCGCTGAATGGTATCCGCCGGGGGGCACACCCCGGCAAAGGCCGCCTGATAGCGTTCACGGTTGGTCATCGTCCCATTCCTCCTTTAACAGCTCTTTTAATTTCAGCCTGGCCCGGCGCAGCCAGGTGCGTACCGTGGCCTCCCTGGCCCCCAGCAGGGCCGCGATCTCCCCGGGTGGAGTACCCCTCATAGTAGTAGAGGTCCACCGTCAGCCGGTAATCCCGGGGGAGGGATAATACCGCCTCATACAGCGCCCGGTAGGAGGGCTCCGCCGGGGTGTACTCCGCCAGAGCCTCGTCCAGAGGCACCGTGGGCCGCCGCCGTCCCGCCCGCAGCAGATTGCGGCTCTTGTTCACCGCCACCCGCAGCAGCCACCGCCGCTCGTGTTCCGGCGACTGGAAGGGCTCCGTTCTGCGGCAGCGTTCCAGCAGTACCTCCTGGAGCACGTCCTCCGCGTCGGGGGGCTGGCGGGTGTATTGCAGGGCCAGGCGGTAGATGGTCCTGCCGTATTGGGCGAAGGTCTGTTCCATCGTTTGCGTGTCTATCCCCATTCACCTTCCTTTCTACTTATTCCAACACCGCAGCGGGGGCAAATGTTTCACCAAAGGCAAAAAAAGCCGGGCGGCGGGATGCTGTTCCCGCCGCCCGGCTGGCCGTTATAGGAAGGTCTGGTTTTCTTTCCGTGGGGTAAAATTCTGCCGCAGCATCTCCACGTGGGAGAGGAAGGCGGGGTCGTCAAAATACTTGGCCCCGGTGGGGCAGAGACGGATGCACCGCTGGCATTTGATGCAGGTGCCGGGGGTCTCCGCCACGTTTTCGGGGTCGATGGCCCCCATGGGGCAGGACTGGGCGCAGGCGCCGCAGTTGGTGCATTTGGCGGGATCGGTCTGGGGCTTGGCCTTCAGGAATTTGGCCGGGGCCCCGTCCACCCCCTTGGGGATGTAGTAGGGGGCGTTGCTGTCGCCGGGGGCGGCGGGGGAGGGGGGGATCTGCTGGGCCTGGGTCACTTTGTCGGCCACCTGCCGGGCGAAGGCCCGCATCTCCTCCTGATCCGCCTGGCTGGGGCGGCCGGGGGCCAGCTCGTCGGTAAAGGCGTGCCGCCCCACGAAGGCTCCGGCGGCCACGGGATGGAAGCCGTTCTGGGTGAGGACGGCCCGCAGCTCCGCCAGGGAGTTGTCAAAGCTGCGGTTGCCGAAGGTTACCACCGGCACCGCCAGAGCTCCGTTGCCCGCGGTTTGCTCCTGGACATAGGGCAGCAGCTTGTTGGGCAGCTTTCCGGCGTAGGTGGGCATGGCGAACACAACCACGTCTCCCGGCTGGAAGGACAGCGGCCCGGTGCGGGCGGCGGGCAGGGTGAAGTCCAGAGCCTTCCAGGGGCAGCCCAGGGCCTGGGCCAGCGTCCCGCCGATCACCTCCGCCGTCTGCCGGGTATTTCCGGTGGCGCTCCAATAGACGGACCATACCTGTGTGGGTACCACAAAGCATCACTCCATTTCATGCCGCGCTGCGGGCAAGTTTGAGACATGGGCCCGGAGCCTCCGCCGGACCCGAGGATTGTCCTCATTATAGTATAGGGCGGCGGCGGGGTCAAGGCGGGGGGCTACCGGGTCTGCTTTTTCCAGTCGGGGTCGGTTTCGGTGCTGGAGGCGGTGGCCCGCTCCAGCTGGTAGACCACCTCGCTGTAATAGCGGGTGGGGACGTCTCCCAGGGTAAAGATGTGCTCCTCCTTGGGCTCGTCATAGCAGTAGCTGCCACGCTGCACGGTACCCGCCCGGTAAAATACCGCGTCGTATACCGTCACGGTGGAGTTCTCGTCCCCCACGTAGGCGCCGGAGAAGTTCAGCTCCACCCCCAGGCTGAGAGCGGGGTCCTCCCGGTAGAAGGTGTAAAACCCGCCGGCGTCCTGCACGCTGCCCCGGTACCAGCCCAGCCCTTGTAGCTTGCCGGAGAGGGACAGGCCGTTGAGCATTTTCCCACCGAACAGCTCCAGACTGCGGCAGGACTCCATGCCGGGCTCCAGGCGAAAGACCGGCCGGTCCAGCTGCTGGATGCTCTGGGTGATCTCGTAGTCCTCCAGCTGCTGCTTCCAGGCCTCCAGGGTTTCCTGATCCAGCTCCACCGGATGGGCCAGGCCGATGCTGGCGCCGTCGGGCAGCTGGTACTCCTCCTCGTCCACGGTGTTGAAGGAGCCGTCCTCCATATAGCGGAAGGTGGTCTGGAGTTGGCCGTCCTCGTAGATGCCCCAGATCAGGCTCATGGCAAACTGGTGCATAATGGGGTTGTGGACAAACAGGGCCTGCCAGCTGTCGCCCGTCCAGCAGCGCAGCGCCGAGAGAGCCGCCTCCAGCCGGGCTTTCTGGGAGGTGACGGTGGTGCGGATCTGCTTTTTCATGGTCTTGAAGTCGTTGTAGGCGGCGGTGGCCTTGGCCTCGTCGTCGGTCTTGCCGGGGGCGGGCAGATTTTTGACCGTCTTGCCGCTGTCGTTGGTGATCTCCAGCTCCAGGGTGGGGGTCAGGCGCACCGTAAAGCTGCGGGGGCCGTAGTCAAAGGTGCGCTTGCCGTCGGCGGAGAAGCCCAGGGTGGGCACGATCCGGTCGGCCAGCTCCTCGGTGGTGATGCCCAGTTCCTGGGCGGCGTTCTCCAGGGCGGCCCCGGCGGCCGCCTTCACCTGGCGGAACTTGAACTTGCGGGAGATGGCGTCCACAATCAGCAGGGCGGCGGGGTCGTCGCTGAGAGCCAGGGCGGTGACCGCGTCGCAGGCGATGGCCCCCCGGGCGTTCTGGGGCCACTCGTTGATGGCGTGGTTCAGCTTGGGGGTCATGGCCGGGCCGCCATACACCGCCGCGAAGGGGAGCACCCACTTGGTCTTGCTCTGGGCTCCGGCGGCCAGCCAGAGCTCGTATACCTCATTGGCCAGGGCGGCCAGGTCCTTTTGGTCGATCCCCTGGGCCAGCTGGGCGGCGGTCTCGCTGCGGCCGATCCGGCCCAGCTCGCAGCAGGCCACCATCAAGGCGTCCCGGCGATCCTGGCTGACCTCGCCCCCCTCTGTCAGGTGGAGGGTGGGCAGGGGATGGTCCAGCAGCCACTGGATTTTCCGCTTTTTTCCGCCCTTCAGTACCCGGGCGGCCAGCTCGTCGGGGCCGGCGGGGGCATCTTCCCCGGCGGGCGCGGCCTTCTGACCCAAGGCGAGCCGGATAGCGTCGGCCACCTTGGCGCTCTTTTCCACCGCCAGAGCCTCCTCCAGCTGCGGCCGGAGGGCGTCTCCCAGCTTGGCCGCCACCTCCGCGGCCATCAGCCGCTGGGCGGCCTTTTTGCTCTTGAGTAGGTCGGCGTAGTCGCCGGCCCAGTCCGGGTGGGAGGCCAGAATGGTCAGCAGCAGCCTCTGGACCTGCTTGGAGGACTCCCCGGTGCAGGCCAGAAGCTCCGCCTTGGCCAGAGCCCCCTCCTCGCCGGGCAGGGCGGTCAGGTCGTCCAGGGCGGAGAGGGCCACAAACCGGCCGTACAGGCAGGCTTCCTGGGCGGCGGTGCACAGCCTGGGCAGATAGGCCGGCTTGTTTACCACCCCATAGACGGCGTTGCGGACCTGGACCTTGTGCCGTTCCTGGTAGTAGGAGTCGTGGATTGTGCTAAATACGTCCAACAGCGTGAGGAAGGGCAGGTCCAGTTCCAGCAGCGCCTCTGCCAGCCCGGCCATGTCCGACACCCCGCCAAAGAGCTGGGTTATCCCGCTGCCCTGAAACACCAGCCCCAGAGCCAGGATACAGCGGCAGGTAAATTCGTCCCAGCCCGCGCTGTTCCGGTATTCCCGCAGCCATCCGATTCCCTGGTGGGGGTAGACATAGCGGTTGGAGGAGGCGGGGGCCAGCTGGACCACGCTGTCCGCCAGATTGCCTGTATCGGTAAGGTAGGCCTCCAGTTCTCTCTTTCCGGTGGCGGTGTGCCGGACCAGATCGTCGATGATCCGGCGCTTCAAATCCTCTTTTCTTTTGGGAAATAGCGGAAAACTCATACGTTGCCTCCTCTGTTATCGGTTTGCCTTCCAGTCGGGGACGGTCTCGAAGCTGAAGACGGTGGCCTGCTCCAGCTGGCAGACCACCTCGCTGTAATAGCGGGCGGGGACCTCCCCCAGGGCGAAGCTGTGTTCCTTTTCGTCATCGCCGCAGCAGTCGTCCTGCCGGTAAAATACAGCGTCATATACCGTGACGGTGTTGTAGCGCTCATCCCCCACCATGCCGCCGGAGAAATGCAGTTCCACCCCCAGACCCAGGGTGGGGTCCTCCCGGTAAAAGGTGTCGTAGTATCCGCCGTCCACGCTGCCCCGGTACCAGACCAGGCTTTTCAATTTGCTCAAAAGGGTCAGATTGTTGAGCCTTTTTCCGCCAAAACGCTCCAGGCTGTGGTTTTGCTCGGTACCGGGCTCCGGGCGAAAGATTGGGCGGTCCAGCTGCCGGATGCTCTGGGTGATCTCGTAGTCCTCCAGCTGCTGTTTCCAGCCCTCCAGGGTTTCCTGGTCCAGCTCCACCGGATGGGCCAGGCCGATGCGGGCGTTGTCGGGCAGCTGATACTCCTCTTCATCCACGGTGTTGAAGGAGCCGTCCTCCATGTAGCGGAAGGTGGTTTGGAGCCGGCCCTCCTGATACACGCCCCAGATCAGGCTCATGGCGAACTGGTGCATGATGGGGTTGTGGACAAACAGGGCCCGCCAGCTGTCGCTGGTCCAGCAGCGCAGTACGGAAAAGGTTTCCTCCAGCCGGGCCTTCTGGGTGGCGGCGGTGGTGCGGATCTGCTTCTTCATGGCCTTGAAGTCGCTGTGGGTGGCGGTGGCCTTGGCCGGGTCGTCGGTCTTGCCGGGGACGGGCAGGGTTTTGAAGGTCTTGCCGCTGTCGCTGGTGATCTCCAGCTCCAGGGTGGGGGTCAGCCGCACGGTAAAGGTGCGGGGGCCATAGTCAAAGACCCGCTTGCCGTCGGCGGAGAAGCCCAGGGTGGGCACCATCCGGTCGGCAAGATCTTCGAGGGTAATGCCCAGCTCCCGGGCGGCGTTCTCCAGGGCGGCCCCAGCGGCGGCCTTCACCTGGCGGAACTTGAACTTGCGGGCGATACCGTCCACCGCCAGCAGGGCGGTGGGATCGCCGCTAAGGGCCAGGGCGGTCACCGCGTCGCAGGCAATGGCCCCCCGGGCGTTCTGTGGCCACTCGTTGATGGCGTGGGTCAGCTTGGGGATCATAGCCGGGCCGCCGTATACCGCCGCGAAGGGGAGCACCCACTTGGTCTTGTTCTGGGCCCCGGCAGCCAGCCAGCGCTCATATACCTCATAGGCCAGGGCGGCCAGGTCCTTTTGGTCGATCCCCTGGGCCAGTTGGGCGGCGGTCTCGCTGCGGCCGATCCGGCCCAGCTCGCAGTAGGACATCAGCAGGGCGTCCCGGCGGTCCTCACTGACCTCGCCGCCCCCGGTCAGGTGGAGGGTGGGCAGAGGGCTGTCCAGCAGCCATTGCATGTTCCGCCTTTTTCCACCCTTCAGAATTCGGTCGGCCAGCCCGTCCAGGTTGGCGGAGGCATCTTCACCGGTGGGCGTGGCCCCCTGATTCAGGGCGGTCTGGATGGCGTCGGCCACCTTGGCGTTCTTTTCCACCGCCAGGGCCGCCTCCAGCTCCGGGCGGAGGGCGTCCCCCAGTTTGGCCGCCACCTCCGCTGCCAGCAGCCGCTGGGCGGTTTTCTTGCCCTTGAGCAGGGCGGCGTAGTCGCCGGTCCAGTCGGGGTGCCCCGCCAGAAGGGTTACCAGCAGATCATGGATCTGCTTGGAGGAATCGCCCGCACAGGCCAGAATCCCCGCCTTGGCCTGCTCCCCCGCCTGGCCGGGCAGGGCGGTGAAGCCGTCCAGAACGGAGAGGGCGATCTGCCGCCCAAAGGACCGGGACTCCAGAGCCGCGGTACACAGCTCCTTCAGGTAACGGGGGCGGTTCACCGCCTTGCAGGCGGCGCCCTGGACGCCCTGGCAGTGGGGGTGGGGGTAAAAGCTGTCGTACAGCCCCGCCAGTACGTCCAGCACGGTGGGTAAGGGGAGATCCGTCCCCAGCAGGGCCTCCGTAATGCCGGAAAAGTCCAGGCCCTCGTATACCAGCTTGTACATCCACCGGCCGCGGAACCCCAGAGCCATAGCCGCGGCGCAGCGGCAGAGGAATGTGTCCCAGCCGAAGCGCTGGCGGTAAGTGGCCATCTGCTCCGCCGCACAGATGGGGTAGACATAGCGGTCCACGGTGACGGGGGCCAGCTGGGCGGCGCTGTCTTTGAGACTTCCGGTGTCGGTGAGATAGGCCTGCAGCTCGGCCGCTCCCGTGTAAGCGTCCCGCACCAGGTCGTGAATGATCTGGTTTTTCAGGTCCTCTTTTTTCATGGGCTGCCTCCCTCTGTTTCCCAATCCAATGCCTGCCAGCGCAGGGTGATGGACTCCTCCTGAAGCTTCTCCCGGCACAGCTCCAGATAGCGGGCGGTGCGGCAGAGGACCGCCGCCAGAGGCAGGTCGTCCTTTTCCATGGCGTGGACCCGGGCGGCCAGGGCCTCCTCCGCCTGGGTCAGCAGGGTGGAGCCGGTGTGGAGCCCCAGCTCCTCGCACCGGGCGGCCAGGGCGTGGAGCCGTGGCAGGGCGGCCGGGCCGCCGGTGTCCAGCCCGGATTGCAGCAGCTCGGTGAGGGCCAGCTGGAGCTCCTGTATCAGTTCCGTCATGGCGTCTCCTCCCAGTGGGTGAATGCTTCGATGGGGGAGAGTTTGAGCCTGTCGCCCTCCCGGTAGAGGATACCGAAAAACACCGGGCGGAGGAAGGGGCGGCTTTGGAGCTGTTGGACCAGCGCCTCCATCCGCTCCATCAGCTTGGCGGCCTCCTGCTTGTAGCTCACCTCCAGCCAGATGTCCCGGCCCGCCCCGTCCAGCAGCCGCAGGGAGAATACCTGACGTACCTGATCGTATTCCTGCGCCTCACACCGGCTGGGCTGGAGAACGGCCAGTCGCTCCGGCTCCGGGGCGTGGGGGGCGCTCCGCTCCGCCAGCAGACGGGAGAAGTCGGTGTAGACCTCCTCCCAGGGAAAGGCCTGGCCCGGCTCCCGGTGACCCAGCAGCACTCCGCTGCACTGCTCGGTGGAGGACAGGCCGCCGGAGCGGGTGGCCTTGGCTCCCGTCAGCTCCAGGGCGCAGCCCTTGGCCTGCCGCAGGGTGCAGGGCAGCCCCCAGGGGGCGGCGTCCCCTCTCCGGCGGGCTGACCCCTCGTAAAAGGTGGGGCGGAGGTCGGAGAAGGTGTAAAACCGGCGGGCCGACCCCTCCCAGAAATAATAGATGGTGCCCGCGTAGCCGCTCCGCCCGGAAAAGGCCCGCAGGCCCAGCAGGTACAGCTCCAGCCGCCCCACCGGCAGGTAGTCCTCCCGAAAGACCCCTGCCAGCCGGGCGGCGGTCTTTTCGTCGGCGGTCTCCAGGGCCTGGGCCAGCCGGAAGGCCCTGGAGAGCCGGGCCAGCAGGGCGTCGTCCCGGTAGGCCGCCGAGCGGGCGAAATAGGCGACGTACTCCCCGTGGAGGGACCGGAGGGCCCGTTCCAGCTCAGGCAGCCGGGCCGTGTGGCACAGGGCTGCCATCCGCTCCGTGGTCTCCTGTACGGAGGGGGAGAGGCGGCTCAGGCCGGTGACCATGTGGGCGGTCAGGGTCTCCTGCACCGCCCGGCACACCCCCCGCAGCCGCTCCAGATCCAGCGCCTCCTCCGGCGGGGCGGTCGCCTCCAGGGCCGCCGGGTCGGCCAGCCCCTGGGCCAGCTGCCAGTAGAGCAGGGCCTCCGCCTTGTGGAGGCAGAAAGTCTTGCTGTGGCAGGTACAGGTGCTGTGCTCCAGGGGCTCCAAAAGGTGCACCGTGGCGGGCAGCCAGGGCATCTCCGCCGTGACCACCGAGGTCTCCTCCAGAACAGGCCCGGTCCCGCTCCTGTGGCGGAACAGGATAGCGGACAGCCGCTTGGCCCCCAGCTGTTTGGCCAGCTTTTCGGTAGGGTAGTCCCGCAGCTGGGCAAAGTCCGGATTCTGGGGCGGCGGAGCCTCCTGAGGAGATTCCTCCGCCGGGTCGGCCAGCTGTCCCTGCAGCCACAGCATGGCGGTGATCCGATGGCGGCAGATGCCGCTGCTGGGGCAGGAGCAGCGGCTCTCCCCCAGGGGGGCTTTGATGAGGCAGAGGGCGTCCCCCACCCGGACCTCCACGCCGTCCTCTGTTTCCTGGACCTCCGGGCTGTCCAGGGCAGCCAGGTCTTTTTTCGCCCGGTTTACCGTGCCCTTGTTGCACAGCCCGATCAGATAGTTTTCATCGGCCGCGGCCAGCGCGGCGGCCAATGGCTCCGGCAGGTGCACGCACCGTCGCCCCCTTTCACTCCCGCATCACATTTGCCATGAAATCCGCCAGTCTGGCCGGGGTCATGGCCCCCACGTGGGCCCCCAGCCCGGCCAGGGTCTGGGCGGTGGCCCGGTCGTAGGCGGGGGCGGCGTTCTCGTCCAGGGCGGTCAGGGCGATGAGCTTGGCCCCGCTCTCCAGAATGTCGTGGCAGACGCCGTAGAGGTTGTGCCGGCTGTTGCCCTCGCACAGGTCGCTGACCAGCACCACTATGGTGCGGTGGGGGGCGGTGATCAGGCTCTCGCAGTAGCGCAGGGCTCCGGCGATGTCGGTGCCGCCCCCCAGCTGAATGCTCATCAGGGCCTCCACCGGGTCGTCCACGTAGCCGCTCAGGTCCACCACGGCGGTGTCGAAGATTACCAGGCGGGTGTCCAGCATGGGCAGCTTGGCAAAGATCCCCGCCATTACCGCGCTGTGGATCACGCTGGACAGCATGGAACCGCTCTCGTCCACCGCCAGGATGACCCGCCAGGGGTTGTACCGCTTGACCCGGCCGTTGAAGTATACCTGCTCCAGCATCAGCCGGCGGCTCTCCCGGTCGTAGTGGGCCAGATTTTTCCGGATGGTGCGCTGTATGTCCAGGTTGCGCAGGGAGCGCACGCTGCTCCGGCTGGTGCGGTCCAGCTTGCCCAGGGCCGAGCGGCGCACGTCGTTTTGCATCTTCTCCATCAGCTGGGCCACCACCCGGGCCACCACCCGGCGGGCGGCGTCCAGGACGGGGCCCTTCATCATGTGCTTCAGGCTCAGAACGGTCTCCAGCAGGGCCTGGTTGGGCTCCATCTTCTCCAGAATCTCCCGGTCGGTGAGCAGCTCGGTGAGCTGGTAGCGGTCCAGGGCGTGCCGCTGGAGGATCTCCGCCGTCTCCTGGGGGAAGAGTACCCGCACCTCATTGAGCCACTGGGCCACCGTCAGCTGGCTGGCCTCGTGCCCTCCCTGGGGGTCCCGCTCCCGCACGTCCTGGCCTGCCTCCCGTCCGTAGAGGAACTCCAGTGCCCGGTCCATGCGCATCAGCCGGGAGTCATTCAGGCTGAGCTGCTGCCCGGCGTTTTCGCCCAGGATCAGCCGCCAGCGGTTTAAAGCGGCGCCATCGGTCAGCATCAGCCCTCATCTCCTTCCTCACCAAATGCGTCCAGCCGGGCGGCAGCCCAGGCGTCCACCTGCTCCGCCCGGGCGTATGCGGCGGCGTCCACACCCGCCCGGTACAGGTTGATGGTTCTGGCTCCGTGGAGCTCCGCCGCCAGCCGGGCGATGCGGTCGGTCTCCATGGGCACAAAATAGCTGAAGGCCAGCCGCAGCTCGGGCAGCAGGGCGGTAAAATCCGCCTCGTCCAGGGACACCAGCAGAGCGTCGATGTGGCCCAGAAAATCCCGGTCCACCAGCAGCAGGTCCCTGGCGGTGCAGAACAGCCCCTGCAGGAAGGCGGCCGACCGGAGCATCATGTTCCGGGTGCCCCGCAGGTAGCCCTGTATGGCCCGGTCAATGGACTTTTTCCACGCCGGGTCGCTGCCGTAGAGCAGCCCCAGCACCGCCCCGTGGAGAGCGGGGTGGATGGGGTCCCGTCTCACCAGACGCCCGAAGGCCTCCGTCAGCGGCCGCCGCAGGGCGGAAAAGGCCGCCCGGCCGGTGACCTGGTAGAGCAGGATGCAGGCCTGCTGCACCCCCAGCACCCCATGGTCATCCACCGTGTTCATGCCGGGCAGCAGCTGCAGCACCCGGGCAAAGCAGCGGCGCAGCAGGGCGGGGTAGTCGTAGCTGCCCTGCTCGCCGTACTGGGTCTGCCACTCCTCCAGGGTGCTGAGGCAGTCGCAGGCCTGGCACAGGGAGGTGAAGTCGCCGTCGGCCAGCAGCAGCCGGTCCATGCTCCCCGCCAGATCGTCGGCCACGTCCCCTATGCCCATCAGAAAGCCCTGAACCAACAGTTGGGCCCCCTGCTGGGCTTTGGCCGCCACGGCCATCTTCTGCCGCAGCTCGGTGGCGCAGGCCTCCTCCATGGTGGCCCCCGATACCGCGTGCTCGATGAGGGCCACGTCCACCGCGGTCGTCCAGCGGTAGGTCCAGCTCTCCCGGATCAGGTTCCGGTCCCGGCCGTGCAGCAGGTCTGGGCCCTTGGTCCGCCGGGCAAAGCCGCACTCCAGAAAGACGGTCTGGTGGAAAAACCGGCTGGCGGCCCGGTGCTTGCTCTGGGAGAAAATGGACAGGGTAATCTCCTGTGCGGAGGCGGCGTTGCGCAGCAGCCGGAAGCAGGCGCATTTTTTGTCAAAGTCGGTGGCCAGCGGGGGAATCAGCGCCCCGTCGCACAGCTGGCCCACGGCCTGCCCGGTGGTCAGCTCCCCCAGCACCCGCAGGGGCCCCATCCCGGATAGGCTGGCCTCCCCTTTGACAAAGCTGCTCAGAACCGCGTCCCGCAGCTCGTAGAGGCCGGGCTCCGGTTTCTCCCGCAGATGGGCCAGCATTTGGGCCTGCTGGAAGGCGCAGGTCTCATCAAAGGCGGAGATGGTGTCCCCGTCCCGCCGCAGCCTGCGGCCGGTCCGGACCAGATAGTCCAGCACCACGTCGCTCCAGGCCCGCTCCGGCTGCTCGCCGTGGAGGGCCTGCCACACCTGGGCGTAAAAGCCGGGGGCGGGCATCCCGCTGGCGTAGCCGGAGAGGGCGTCGGCCGCCGGCATGGTGTACCGCATGGGGTAGACCGGCTGGGCTCCGGCGGGCAGGGTCCGGGGCGGAAGGTGGCTGGGGTCGGGGTGGAGCAGGCCCCAGATGTGAAAGCCGCCCGCCACCACCAGCACCCGCCGGTACTGCCCGGCGGCCTCCTGCACCCGACGGGCCATGTGGGCCTCCCGGGCCAGGCAGCCGTCCTCCCGCAGCTCCACCTCCGGGGTGTTCTGTCTTGACAGAAGGCAGTAGGTATTCATTTGCCGGACAAAGGCCTCGTCGCTGAGGCCCATGCCCGCCGTCTCAAAGTACTTCTCCCAGAATTCCTCAAAGCTCCGCAGGCCCGCCTTCTCGCACAGCCGCTGCTGGAACCGGTTGGCCGCCAGATAGCGGTCGCTGGCGTAGTTCTGCTTTTCCGCCTCGGTGCGCAGGCCCCGGGCGGACTGGGTGGCCAGCAGGATCTCGGCGTAGCCCAGGTCGATGAACCGGCCGGGGATACCACGCTCCGCCGCCGCCCGCAGGGCCACCAGCTCGGGGGAATGATCCAGGAAGGGGTAGTAGCAGCAGAACTGCTCCGGCTCCCCGTCGCCCTCGGACAGCAGCCGCCCCTCGTCCCGGTAGGCGTAGTAGAGGGCCACCGGGGCCCGGGTGTCCGGGTTGGTGAGCACCGGGAGCAGGTCGTTGGCGTTTTCCGGCCCCTCCACCAGGATGCACTGGGGATCGTACCGAGCGATCACCTGCTCCAGGTGCCGGGCGCAGGCGGGGCTGTGGTGGCGCACCGGGTAGTAGAGCACCGGCGCGTCCAGGGAAAAGGGAATTACTTCAGCTGTCCTCTCGCCTGATAGTAGCGCGTCCATGCCCCGCCCTCCCGTCGTGCTTTCTCCCGTACCACGGTGGAAAAATAGCTGGCCAGCTTGTCCATGTCCTCCTGGGACTCCTTGGCCACCGCGCCCACCAGGTTTTCCACCAGGCACCCCTCGTCCATGCGGCCGTCGCCGTAGTACCAGGCGGTCATCATGGTCTGGTAGTAGACCGAGATGGCCTCGGCGGTGCTCATGACCGCGGCGGGCTTTTCCAGCCGCTGCCCCTCGGCGGAGACCCCCTCCCGCAGCTCGTGGTAGGTGGTGGCCAGCAGCTCGGCGGCCTCCTGGTCCAGGGGCTGGGTGATCCCGGCGGCATCGGCCAGGGCCCCCACCTCGTTGAGGATGATCTGCTTCTCCAGAGCCACGTCCCGCACGGGCTGGACGGTCTCAAAGTTGAACCGGCGCTTGAGGGCGCTGGACATCTCGTTGACCCCCTTGTCCCGGGTGTTGGCGGTACCGATGACGTTGAAGCCGGGCCGGGCAAAGAGCAGGCCGTCGTCCCCCAGCTCGGGGATGTTCAGCACCTTGTCGCTGAGCACGCTGATGAGGCTGTCCTGCACCTCCGCCGGGGTGCGGGTGAGCTCCTCGAAGCGGGTGAGGATCCCCTTCTCCATGCCCACGTAGAGGGGAGCGGGAACCAGGGCCTGACGGCTGGGGCCGTTGGCCAGCAGCAGGGCGTAGTTCCAGGAATACTTGATCATGTCCTCGGTGGTGCCGGCGGTGCCCTGGACGGTGTTGGTGCTGCAGCCGCTGATGGCGGCGGACAGCAGCTCGGACAGCATGGTCTTGGCGGTGCCCGGCTCGCCCACCAGCATCAGCCCCCGGTTGCCCGCCAGGGTGATGATGCACCGCTCCACCAGCGCATCGTTGCCCAGATATTTTTTGCGGATGGTGACGGTCTGTCCGCCGCAGCGGACCGGCGTGCGGGAGCCCAGAATGAACAGCCGCACCGCCCTGGGGGAGAGCAGCCAGTTCTGGGGCTTTCGGTTTTCCTGGTCCCAGAGCCGCAGCGCCTCCAGCTCTTCCCGGTAGCGCTGCTCCGCCTGGGGTCGAAGGACGGCGTTTTCCATAGTGTATCACCTCGTTGAAGGGTATCAGTCTGAATTAGATTTATTGTACGTCACATTGAAAAAAATGACAAGCCAGTGGACAAAATCCATGGTCAAAAAGGCGGCTTTGGGCGAAAGCGCCGCTTTGGACACGAATTTGGAATGTGGAATATCCATAAATTGAAAGCCCTGCCCCGTTATGCTATAATGTCCGCAAGCCTGTCAAAACGGTTTTCCCTGTGCAAGGGCTAATTTGGTTGGGATGAGGAAGGTCTGATATGGCAATCATCGGGATTGATTTGGGTACCACCAACAGCCTGGCGGCGGTGTGGAAGGACGGCGCGTGCCAGCTGATTCCCAACGCCTCCGGCGCGTTTTTGACCCCCAGCGCGGTCAGCGTGGATGAGGACGGCTCCATTCTGGTGGGGCGGGCGGCGAAGGACCGGCTGATTTCCCATCCGGAGCGCACCGCCGCCCGGTTCAAGCGGTACATGGGGACCGACCGGGTGTTCCAGCTGGGGGAGCACCGCTTTACGCCGGAGGAGCTCTCCGCCCTGATCCTCCGCAGCCTGAAGGAGGACGCGGAGGCCTACCTGGGGGAGGCGGTGACCGAGGCGGTGATCAGCGTCCCCGCCTATTTTGCCGAGCCCCAGCGCTCGGCCACAAAGCGGGCGGGCCAGCTGGCCGGGCTGCGGGTGGAGCGGCTGGTCAACGAGCCCACCGCCGCCGCCATGTCCGCCCACATTGCCGAGGGGGAGCAGGACAAGGTCTGTCTGGTGTTTGACTTTGGGGGCGGGACCCTGGACGTGTCCCTGGTGGAGCGCTTTGAGTCGGTGGTCAGCGTCACCGCCGTAAGCGGCGACAACAACCTGGGGGGAACGGACTTTGACCTGATGATTGCCAAGGCCTTTTGTCAGGAGACCGGCATCGACTTCGGCGCCCTCTCCAGGCAGAAGCAGGAGCTGCTGGTCCAGCAGGCGGAGACCTGCAAAATGGCGCTGAGCGCCCGGGAGCCGGTGTTCATGGCGGTGGAGCACGAGGGGGGCATGGTGTCCCTGCCGCTGACCAATCAGTGGCTGATCCAGGCCTGCGGCCCGCTTTTCCAGCGGATGAAGACCCCCATCCGGCAGGTGCTCTCCGACGCGGGCATGTCCATGGACGAGCTGGACGAGCTGGTCATGGTGGGGGGCTCCAGCCATATGCCGTCGGTGAAAAGCTATGTCTCCCGTCTGCTCAAGCGGGAACCAGCCGCCAACAGCCGCCCGGATACCGCCATCGCCCTGGGCGCGGGGATCTGCGCGGGCATGAAGGCCAGAACGGCCGAGCTGAAGGAGTTCGTGCTGACCGACGTGTGCCCCTTTACGCTTGGGGTCGCCGTGGTGAACAGGGTCAATCCCAAGCAGCTGCTGATGTCCCCCATCATTGAGCGCAACTGTGTCCTCCCCTCCAGCAAGGAGGAGATCTACTATCCCGCCCACAAAAACCAGAAGGATGTCTGCATTCAGGTCTATCAGGGGGAGAACATGTACTGTGCGGACAATGTGTTTCTGGGCTCCATCAATATGGAGGTGAAGCAGCAGAAGGCGGGGAATTTTCTGGGGCATCAGGCCGGCGAAGAGACCGGAAAGCCTGTGCGGGTACGCTTTACTTATGACATCAACGGGCTGCTGGAAGTGGAAGTGGTGAACGAGGCGGGAAAACGGGCCAGCCTTGTGCTCAAGAACCGGGACATGACCGAGGCGGAAGCCCAGGCCCGGCTGAAGGAACTGTCAGTGCTCAAGCTGCACCCCAGGGAGCTGGAGCGGCCCCGGGCGCTGATCGCCCGGGCGGAGCGGCTGTACGCGGCCACCACCGGCGGCCCGCGGCAGTATGTGTTTCAGGTGCTGAACTGGTACCAGTCCGTCCTGGACCGCCAGGACCCCCTGCTGGCCGCCAAGGCCTCCGCCCGTATGGAGCAGGCCCTGGCCCAAGTGGAGGCGGTCACGGGAGCCGGGGAGCTGTCGGACTTTGACTTTGACCCCTCTCTGGACGATATGGAGAACGAGGAGGACGAGATGGAATGAGCTGGCCTTGGAGCGAATTGGGCCTGTCCGGCCCGGCGGACCTGGCGGCGGTGCGCCACGCCTATGCCGAGCGGCTGAAGACCACCCACCCGGAGGAGGATCCGGAGGGATTTCAGCGCCTGAACGAGGCCTATCAGCAGGCCCGGCAGCTTGCCCGGAAGGGCGGCAGAGCCGCCCCGCAGGCTCCGGTATCCCGGCCCGTGTCTCCGCCGCGCCCTGCCGAAAAGCCGGAGGAACCGGAGCCGGAGGAGGAAGGCCGGACTGAGGAGGCGCCGGTCTATGGGACCGGGGAGGCGGACCAGCCCGCTTGGAGAAAGCTGGACGATGCCTTTGAGAGCGAGGCTTCCCGCCGGGCGGAGACCCGGGAGCGGATGGCCCAGGCGCGCCGGTCTACCTTCTTTCACCGGCATACGGCCACCACGCCGGAGGGGGTTCAGCAGCTGGAGCGGCACTGGGGCCGCATCGAGGCGGCCCAGACCATGGCGGAAGTGCTCTATGACAGCAACGCCTCCTTCCAGGAGTGGGTGGACTACCTGCACAGCTCGGTGTTTCTCATCGTGAAGGGCGACCCGGATTTTGTGGCCGGATTTGAGGAATTTCTGCGCCAGGCCTCCCAGCTGCCCCAGCAGGTGAAGCAGGAGATGGCCCGGGTGTTCTCCGGAAGGGATGCCGGGCAGGTTCCCCAGGTGTGGCACGGCATTTATGAGCTGCTCACCGGCCGTACCCCCCAGACCTCCGGCCCGGCAAAGCCTGCCCAAACCAGGCCCTTCTGGAAAAAGCCCGCGTTCCGTATCGTTGCGGGTATTCTCCTGTGCCTGCTCCTGGTTCCGCTGGGGGTGGGGGCCATCGCCTATCTGGTGACCATGCCGGGCAGGCAGGCCCGGGCCGCTATGTGCCGCTATCTGGAGGAGGACCTGGGGCGGAAGGTGGAATCCCTGGAGAATATGAACCCCAGCTATGCCAATATGTACCGGCTGTGGGATGAACCCGGCGTAGTTTTTACAGCGGAGCCCGACGGCGAGCGGGATCTGGCGGCGGGCCAGCTGGGCTATACCACGGATTACAGCAATGTGATGCTCACCAAGGCCCTGGAGGACCTTGAGGAGGAATGGGGCTGTGAGCTGTATCCCATGGATCAGGACGACGACGGTGCATGGAGCTACCATTATGGTGATTCCCCTGAGGCGTACCGGCTGGAGGTTCCCATGTGGGGCGGCGACGACGCCGTGGCGGCGCTGGGGGAGCTCATGTCCGGGCTGCAGGGGGAGCGCTGGTATCAGCTCATACCGCCGGAGTATGAACTCTATCTGGTCTACACCTCCCTTGACAGCCTGATCTGGTACCAGTATACGCCGGAGGAGCCCTTTGACGGGCCGGGGCTGCTGGAGTACTACCAGAACGAGGCGGGGCCGTCGGCCTGCGCCTACCTGGTGGAAAAAAGCGGCCTGGCGGCGGCGGATTTCGGAGACGCCGCCTACCGGCTGGAGCCGAGGGGAACAGTATGGACAACGGAGCTGCACGACAGAACGTATTCGCTCTTCTGTGTGGACGGCGTGCTGGCGGACACCGGGGAGACAGTCCGGAAATATTTCCTGGACGCCCGTGAGCTGTATAGCATCCCGGCGGAGGCGTATCATGCGGATATGAGTATCATTGATCTGGGCGGGGATCTTTTTGACACCTCCTGGGAGGGCGTCCCCTACCAGCTGACGATCTGGCGGGAATAAAGGGAGAGAAGCGTGATATCATGCTGTTAAAGCTGCATAAACTGGTAAAATGGGTGGGTCTCATGGTCTGTGTTCTGGTGAGCCTGTTGGCCGGGGGATGGGTCACAGGGGGGCCGGTCTGGTCTGTGCTCTCCAACGCCATGGGAATGGATGAAACCGTGGCGGTGGGCAGCCGGGCCGGGGACGATACCTTCCAGGCAAGCTCCATCCAGGAGATGGAACAGATGAAGCGCTTTATGGTGCGCCAGCTTCAAAAAGGGGAGCACAATGACGATGGGATCTATTTGACGGATCGCTACTATTGGTTCATCACCCTGGACAGCGGGGAGGTGGTCGCGCTGCGCTATGATCCCGATATGGATACCGACTTTTATGACAGCACTCAGGATATTTGGTATTCTCCCGTGGGCACGTGGCGGCCCTGGGAGCTGACCGAGCAGGAGCGGGCCATTCTGACCCGGGAGGCTCCGGAGCTGACCACCACGGCCTATTACGCCGATATGGTGGGCACCAAATGGACGAGGCTGACCCGGGACAGCTTCGTTGGGCAGTTCTGGCTGCTGGGGTCCGCCGCCCTGCTGGTGTGTCTGGCGGTCCTCTGGCTGCTGGCTCTGAAGCTCAGGGAGATCTGGGCAGAGGGCAACCGGCCGAAAAATGACCTGGAGCTGTGGCTGACCGGAACCTACGCCATCTGGGGGCAGTATTATACCGATTTTGCCATGGGGCGGAAGTACGCGCAGACCCATCCCATCCACATCGGGGGATGTCCCCGGGCGCTGGGCGCCGCCAAGCTGATGAAGCAGACCCTGAAGGGCTCCTGGGACATTACGGACTATGGGGGAATTCTGGAGACGGTGGAGTACATGAGCAAGGGGCCCGGCCTGTGGAACTGTTCCGATCAGGGGGGACGGGCCTGGGAGCTGTGCCGGTCCATGCAGCTTTTAGGCTGCGCTTATCTGGTGGGATGGTGCGGTCGCAAGGAACTGCTCCGCCGCTCCCGGGAGGTGGGCCTCACCATGCAGCGGCACTTTCAGTCCTGGGAGGAGCTGTGCCAGGGGTTCCTGGACGGCTATTCCGCCTGGCGGCTGTCCTATGGGGCCACCGCCGAGAATCTGGCGGAGGTACAGCAGCGGGCGGATATCTATTGGGAGCTCCGGGGCAGGGCGGACAGCCCCTATCGTCTGCCCTGGAACATGGACCTGTCGGCAGATGTGAAATAGGCAGAAAAACAGCGGGAGGGTACCAGCATGGCAGCTGGTACCCTCCCGCTTGCTTTATGCAGGCTGTTCCTCGCAATAGATGCCAATTTCCATCCAGCCGGAGTCCGTGTCCAGCCGGACGCCGGTTCCGCCGGCCTGGCTGACGGGGTCTGTGGAGATCACCGGGGTCTTGATGTCGCACTGCAGCCCCCGCTTGACCAGAGCGGTGGCCGTGTTCCCGCAGGAGATGTTGGTCAGCTCGCAGAGCGCCGACTGCACCAGCTCATCCACTTCAGACAGCTCCATCCCTGTCATGGTCTCCAGCAGGTGAAGAGCCAGCTGTTTGGAAAAGCCGAAGACAGCCGCGCCCTTCCAATCGCCTACCATCTGAATTTTTATAAAAATATCCCCCTGGGGCTGGTAAAGGTCTGTTGTGTGCAGCCGGACCTGGGTCCGGTCCAGGTCTGCCATAGCCTCCAGCACGTCCAGCGTGCTGTGGGAAAACAGATCCGCGTACTGGTCGGAATCATGTCCCGCTGCGTCGATCTTTTGGCCGGACACCAGCTTCTGGTCGGTGTCCACCACATGGTAGATCAGCCAGGCTGTCACCGTACCGGCCAGATCCTTCATGATTTTCGTGTCAAAGCCGTGCTCCGTCAGCCGCCGTTCGTAGTTGAGCACGGTCTGGGTAAACTGCCGGTGTTCCTTCTTGTGGGCCTCGCTGTCGCAATAGTGAATGGACTGCTGATATGCCTCCTCATCCCGGAAGTGATAAATCACATAGTCCTTCAAAAAGCCCAGGGCCTTTTGACAGACCTCAACGGAAGCCCCGTCTTTTACCGCGTTTACCAGATCCTCGGTCATGCGGAACAACTCCATATGCTGTTCGTCAATCTGCTCCACACCGAGCCGGTAGCTGTCTTTCCACATCATAAGCTGCCGAGCCTTCTTTCCTCAAAGATATTGTATCATTTTACCACGCCCGGACCGGGAAGACAAGCGATGATCTGTTTGGACGGCGTTTTGAAAAAACGGCAGGTGCAGGGTGAAATCTTTGAAGCATGGTGTCCCTCAACCAGAGTCTTTCAACATATACATAATGAGATCACGAGGAAGGAAGCCGTATGTGATGGAGAGGGGCTTCCCGGCCGGCGGCGCACAGGGGCCGCGGATAGCCTGTATAGAAGCGAGACGATGGAAATGGAAGCCAAAAAAATAGAGACTGTATTGGCCGGGCCGGCCTGGGCGCCGTATATCGTCGCAAACGGCGGCGCGGTATCTGAACCGGCTATAAACTGTCCCGGGGGTATCCTGAGCCGGACGCTGACAAAGCTCAGGCGATGGCTCGGCATTTCTTCGCACATAGTCCGGCTGACCTACGAGCGGGAGCAGCTGAGGCAGCAGAACAGGGCCTATCAGGCGGAATTTGGCCGGATGCGCCAGTCGGAGGCGCAGGTGCGTGCCCTGCGCCACGACATGAAAAACCATCTGGCCGTTCTGGAGGGATATGCCGCCCGGGGACAGACCGAGGAGCTGGTACAGTACCTGAAGCGTCTGGATCAGCAGCTGTCCTGTCCCGACCTTGTGCAAACGGGCAACCTGGAACTGGACAGCATTTTGAACTATAAGCTGGGCTGGGCGAAGCAGGCCGGGGCCAGGATGAAGCTGGATGTACGCCTTCCGGAGGGATTCACGGCGGATATGTTCGACCTGAACGTGATTCTGGGCAATCTGCTGGACAACGCGGTGGAGGGCCTGGAAAGGAGCGAAGCCAAGGAACTCTCCCTCTCCCTGACGGCCGACCGGGGCGTGTTGTTTCTGAAAATCGTCAACAGCTATGACGGTGTGCTGCTGCGGGCAGCCGGCCCGGAGGTCCCGGCCTACCGCTCCCGCAAGACGGAGGAGGGTCACGGCCTGGGGCTTTCCATTGTCCGGCGCGCTGTGGACAAATACCACGGCGCACTGTGGATTGACAGCGCAGGAACGATCTTCTCCGTGGAGGTCATGCTCTATCTGGAGGAATAAGCAAAAGGGAATCAGGAGACTGAAAAATCCGCTGGAATCTTAGGATTCCAGCGGATTATGCTTATGAGAAGGCGGCAGCGGTTCGGTTTTATTCCTGCCGGGCATTGCCCCTTCAACCTCGCTGGCGCCGCTCGTCAGACCGCGCGTATAGACGTACCTCGCCGCTATAAGCTGTATGATTTTACAGCACCAGTCTCAATCGGAACCAGCCATCCGTCAGGTCAAACTGGCAGACGGCTCCGTGTTTCCGGCAAAAAGCAGAGATGGACTGTACGCCCAGGCCGTGCCCTTCTTTTTGTGCCACCGGCAGGCCGCTGCTGTCAAAGGAGATATTTCCGGTACACGGATTGGAAATCTCCAGCATGATGCCGGGACTGCCCACCATCCTGCAGCGGATCTCCCGCTGCTCCCTGGGCAGCGCCAGATTGGCATGGATGGCGTTTTCCAAAGCATTGGCCAGGACAATGGCAAGCTCGCTGTCTTTTGCCGGCAGTTCGTTTGGCAGGGCGATCTTTGCCTCTACCCGGATGCCCTGCCGCTGGGCCTGGTCAAAGTAGGAGGAGAACACCGCGTCCAGTACCGGCGGGCGGCACCAGCGGATTTCCTTACGCTCATCCAGTCGTATTTGGGCGGCATCCAGGAACTCCAGCGCGGTCTTGCTGTCCCCACGTGACACCAGCTCCGCGACGGCCTGAAGGCGGTGACGCAGGTCGTGGCGTTCTGTGCGGATGACATCCTCGGCCGCTTTTACCGCCTCCATGCGGCTTTGCAAAGCGGACAGCTGTAACGCGGACAGCTGCGCGCTGTGCCGGGTTTCCGATTCTTTTTGGATGCTGGAAAAAAGAAACATCAAAATGGAATAAAATCCTACCATCAGCAAAGAAATGGCAGGCTTGAGGATGGTACTGCTCCGCGTAATCCCCACATAGCCGGGGATCAGGTAGATGATGATGGCGTAATATGCCGCCATCACCAGGCACATAAGCCACCAGCCCCGGCGCAGTTCCAGCAGCGTCTGGAGGAACAGCGGCCGCAGAAAGCGGAGCAGGAACCAGATAACTCCGGCGCTGAGGGCGGCATAAGACAAGATCAGAGCCAAGACATGGCCGCCGGACAGGTAGTAGGCCAGCCCCGCTCCGTGGTGGATCAGGGCACAGAACAGGACGGCGGAGAGCAGCTGGAACACCAGCCGCCACCCCCGGAAACGGCTGAGCGAGAGAAGAAGGAGCAACGAAGGGATATGGGCGATCAGGGAATAGATCCGGATGGTGGTTTCCACACCCATTGTCAGACATATGGCGGCCACCGCCGCCATGACCAGCACGATGACGCCGCAGGTGGTTAAAACGGTGCGCCGCCGGGAGTAGCGACTGTCTAAGAACAGCAGCACCATGGTCATGCCCAATGCGGTCAGGTACTCCATGATAAACAGCTCTAACATACGTTTTGTTCCCCCAGTCGGCTGATGCCTCAAAACCTTTTTAAACTCTGTCGCCGCCGTCTGATTGAGGTGCTTTTCCTCAGCGGCACATGGGGCGATCCGCAGTACAGTCAGCCTTCTTCCCGTAACAGTGAGCAAATTTTACGCAGGCAGCATCAAGATCTGAGCAACCGCTTTTCAATTTCCCGATCATTTGTACAATGAACATAGCATGAAAGGCAAAAAAACGTCAAGAGGGGTGCTGAAAGGAGGACTGGCGATGCAGTACGACTGTAACGCCTATTGTGACCGGCGGGAGGCTCTGCCCGCCCCAAAACCGGGCGGCAGCGTGTGGCCCCGGCAGAGCTGCCCGGCATTTACCCCCAGAAAAGAGCATCTGCCCATAGATGGCGGCCAGTGCTGGTTTTGCCGCTACGCGGATTTTCGTCTGAAGTGTCCGGTGGCGCTGGAGGTGGGAATCTGCTGCTGGCCGGATATACAGATTGAGTAAAACACCCTGTTAGGCAGCGTTCCAGTAGGATTATCGTCTCAAAAGGATGTTTCGGTTATGCATAAAATTCTGCACTTATTCAAGCATGGGTGGTTGGATCACCTGCAAATTCCCGGTTATATCCGTCAGGAGTTCCTGGAGGAGTCGGTACGAAAAAATGACTTTTCTTTACGGATCATCTGCGGGATTATTTTTGCGGCAGAGCTTTTCAACATTGCCCGGGTGGTCTTTTGGTCTCAGTCCGGTCTGGGAACGCGAAACAATCGAATCTATTTCACCATGTACTGTATTCTGATTCTCCTTGCGGTTTTGTGGCTGGCGCTGCGGCGGCCGCTGCGGCGGGGTCCGGTACGCCTCCAGTGGGCCGCGCAGTATGTGATGACCGGTCTGATTTTTCTCTGGCACATGGGCCTTAACACCTATGACCTCTGCCGCGATCCGGCCGCGGGGACTACGGTGCTGACAACGGCGCTGCTGGGATTGGCTCTGCTGATCCAGGCGCCGCCCTGGTACAGCGCGGCCCAGTTTGCCGTGGGCTATCTGCTGTTCCGGGCCATTATGGCTCCGCGCCTGGAGACGGGAGACCGGCTCAACCTGACCATCACCTTTGTGGTGGCCCTGGCCGTCGCCCTGGCTCACGCCCATCACACCGGGGTTACATTGAAGCAGCAGAAGCAGATTGTGGAGATAAACACCAAATTGCGGATGCTGGTACAGCTGGACCCTCTGACAGGGCTGCTCAACAAGACGACGGTGGAATGCTGGGCGGAGCAGATGCTCCACAGTCTGGAGCACGCGGGAAGCTCCGGCGGGCTGACGCTGTTTCTGGTGGATCTGGATGAATTCAAAGGGATCAACGACCGCTACGGGCATCCCTGCGGCGACCATGTGCTGGTGGAGACGGCGGAAGTCATGCGCCGCGCTTTTCCAGACGCGGCGGGTCTGGGGCGGATTGGCGGAGACGAATTTGCCATTCTCTATGACAGGCCGATATCTGAGGCGCAGGCCATGGCCCTGGGAGAGGAACTGCTGACGGGACTGGGACAGATTCAGTGGGAAGGCCGGCTCATAGGGATTCGGTGCAGCGCGGGCGCGTGTATCTGCACATGGCCTCCATGCTCCTACCAGCAGCTGTATGCCGAAACAGACCGAATGCTGTACCAGGCCAAGGAAAATGGCCGGGGGCGGTGCTGTGTTGGGCGGCTGGACCATAGCGGGGCATTAAAACAGGAGTAACTTTTGGCCCATACAAGATACTCAGATGATATGCAAGGCGCGGGAATCAGACGCGCCTTGCTTTATTTGAACCTGGGTCACGATGAAAAAATGGCCGGCATGACAAACCTGACCCGAGACCAGGTTATAATTGAACCTCCGTGCTTCTGCTCGGGCGTTCAACGAGGATGAGCTGAGGGGGGACGCGCGCGTCTGCCTTGGCATAGTGCAGGCACACGGCGCAGGTGCACAGGCAGATGGTTCCCCCCGGCTGTTCGATATACCGTACAGACCAGCAATCATAGCCGCACTGCGGGCAGGTTTTACCGGTTCCATTCCCATGAATATAAATATGAATCATTCTCCTTCAGGGGCTGTTTCGCTTACTGTATTGACCTGATATTCCAAAAAGGTGATGGTGGCAAATACGCTTATGGTTCCGTTTTCCTGCTGTGAGAACTGCACATTCCCAAGAAGTCCCCGCAACGTACTGTCGTGCAGCTTTTGCAGGATCTCCCGGGCCTGCTCATAGCTGCCGCAGGTAAAGGGGATGGATACCTCCCGGTAAAACACGTTGTCCTCCCCCTGTTTCCCCTGAAAGGAGAGGGAGTACTCCTGGCAGTCGGCTAAAATGGTATGCAGCTCCACCATGACGGCCTGGAGGTTGTCATAAGCTGGCATGTAGGGTACCGGGCTGCCCTGGGCGGCGAGCTGCTCCAGCTCCCGCTCCATCTGCTGCTGTTCTGCCAGCCTGGCGTCCAGCTGGGCGGCCAGTTCCTGAGACTGGGCGATCTGGGTGTTGAGGGCCTCCAAACGCTGGGTAGTGGGCAGATAAAAGAGCAGGACGTACCCGCTGACGGCTGCCAGGACGGCCAGCAGGAGGAGCAGCACCCGTTCACGAATGGATAGCTTTCTCATGAGGTGGATTCCTCCTGTGCAATCTGAAAGTAGATGTGAACCTCCACCTGTTCGGCGCCTTTGGTGGAGGAGGCGGTATCCACCTGGGTGTTGGACACCAGGGGAGACTGTTCCAGCTGAACCACCAGCTCCGCGGCCTGGGCCAGGGTGACGCCGGAGAAGGAGATCACCACCTGATTGTCCTCAATGGCCACCTGAGAAACCTGGGCGGTGGGCCGAATGGTGGTATCAATGAGACCCAGCAGCTCCATAACGTCGGCCTGCTCCTGCTCCCGCTGGGTGGGGACGGAGCGGATATAGTCCTCCAGCATCTGGTCATAGCGCTCCAGCTGCTGCAGCTGCTGGGTGGTGCGCTGCTCCAGCGCCGCAACCTGGCTTTCCAGCTGTTTCTCCTGGGCCAAGAGGTCGTAGACCATTACTTTTCCCAGGCCCAGCAGCACCGCCACGACTAACAGGATATACAGAGCCGCTGTGGCGGAAGCGGTGGTACGATCCACCTTGAAGTACAGGTTCATGGAGCGCTTGGTGGGATAAACCACCTTTTTTCTGGCCATCAGCTGCCGCACGTCAGTATTCAGTTTCACGGCCTATCCCTCCTTTTCCGGCTCAACCATCAGTCCGGCGGCCCCCGCGAAGGAGGCGCTGTGCTCCTGACCTTTCCCGCCGGGGATGAGAGACTCCACCGGGAGAGCCGGCAGTCCCAGGGTATCCTCCAGGATTTGGCGCAGCGGCTGGATCTCCGCGCCGCCGCCGATCAGGTATACCCCTTCCAGCTGCTTCTGGCGGTAGGTGAAGTGGTAGAAATTGATAACCTTCAGCACCTCTACCGCCATGTTTTCGTAGACTTCCATGCAGCGGGGGTGCTCCAGAACTCCCTGGTGGTTGCCCCGCTTGTAGGCGTCGGCCAGGAATGGATCCATGTTGAACAGGTCGGCCACCACCCCGTCCAGGGCCCGGCAGCCGATATGTACCCGGCGGGCAGCCTGGATACGGTCGTCATGAACCACAAAAATACGGGTGGACAAAAAGCCCAGGTCGATGAAACAGAACTCCCCGGGCCCTTCGGACCGCTCCCGGCGGCAGTTCTGCACCAGCTGGATGAGGGCCATCTCCTGGGGCAGGATGCGTTTGAGGGAGAAGCCTCCTGCGGAAAAAATGCGGATGTAGTCCTGAATCTGCTGGCGCTGGGCCACCGCCGCCATCATGGTCAAAGGCTCCTCCTCCTGCTCCTCCTGGGGGGAAACCTCCTGGGGCTCGCCCTGGCACAGGGCGTAGTCGCAGTAGTACTGGTGGGGCTCCCCATGGATGAAGTCGCTGAACTCATAGGGCAGGTTGAGCATCAGCTGCTCCACCGACATGCGGGGCATGGTCACCAGCCGGCAGATAACCTTGCTGGAGGGGAGCAGCAGCCCCGCCGGTCCGCCGGGCAGACGCAGCTCCTTTCTGGCCTTTTTCAAAAAGGCGGAAAAGGCGTGGGGCATGAGGAGATTGTCCTCCTCCATCAGGTTCTCCGGCAGGGGCAGCTCGTGCAGCTCCAGCGAACCCTTTTTCATCGCGGCAATTTTTAAACTGCTGTTGCCCAAATCAAAGGCAACCTTGATCTGTTTTGTCATTCGTTTCATCCTCTCATGCCAGGAGACTCAGATACCACTGGATCAATGGCGCTCCAAACAGGGTGACCGCCAGCCAGGCCGCCGCCAGAAAGGGGCCCAGGGGGATTTCTCCCCCCGCCCGCCGCCGTCCCGGCCCGGCGGCCCACAGGAGGGCCAGCACGCAGGCCAAAGCCAGCAGCAGCAGCATCTCCAGCCAGCTGAGGTACAGCCCCAGCACAAACAGGAGCTTGATGTCGCCGCCCCCCAGCGTGTCCTTTTTCAGCAGCGCGTCCATCACCAGGGACAGCAGCAGCAGGGGAAGGGATACGCTGAAGGCCCCCAGGGCCATCTGGGGCAGAGCTTCTTCCAGAGGTTCCCGGAGCAGGAGGACAAAGACCAGCCGGTTGACCGCCGCCGCCAGCAGCAGCTTGTCGGGCAGGATATAGGCAGTCCAGTCAACTAAACTGAGCAGAAGGAGAAGGGCGGCCAGGATGAGCTGCATCACCAGCTCCGGGCTGGGTCCGAATTTCAGCCCCAGGGCGGCAAAACCCGCCGCTCCCACCACTTCCGCCGTCAGGCAGCGGGTGGGGATGGCCCCGCCGCAGTGGCGGCAGCGGCCCCGGGAGGCTATGTAGCTGAAAATGGGGATCAGATCCCGCGCGCCCAGAGTATGGCCGCAGCCGTCGCACCGGGAGCGGCCGGTGGGCAGGGTTCCCCGGTCTGCGGCGCAGCACAGAAAGCTGCCCAGCGCCGCTCCCAGAATGGCCAGCCACAGGGCCAGATATATTTGTAAAAGCTGTTGGGGCTCCATGGGATTCCTCCTTGCCGTGACATGCAAACAGCTTTGGGAGAGCCCCGGAAGCTCCGGAACTCTCCCAAAGCGGTTTTCCGCTTTGGGTATCCGCCGGAGAGCCAACCCTCTCCGGCGGTCGTAATTATTCAGGATACTGCCTCCCATTTAGGGTAGCCACTTTGAATGTGTTTGCTAGAATCAGTTTTTACCAAAATACAGCTATTACTTAATGTACCACTTTGGCCTTTATCAGTAGGATCAGAGGAGCTAGTGGCTTTTACATATTCTCCCTCGCTAATATCGTAGTAATATGTTTGGGAAGCCTCAAATGTACCTTCCATTTCTGCCAACAGGGCCACCGATTTGGCCGCCTGGAGGTTTGCGTCATCCGCCGCCTCTCTGGCCTTTTCCAGGGCGCCGCTGACCATGGGAATGGAAATGGCCACCAGAATGGCGATGATGGCGATGACGACCAGCATCTCGATCAGGGTAAATCCTTTCTTGTTTTTCAGTTTCTTTTGAAGTAATTTCATAAAAATCCCCTCACTTACCTAGAATAGAATACTTTATTTCCCCGCGCGGAGGTTGGCCGCGCGCAAAATAAACCGGTTAAAAGGCTGAGTACATACTGAACATGGGCAGGTAGATGGACAGCAGTACCAGTACCACGAATACAGCCATCACGCAGATGATGATGGGCTCCAGCAGGGACAGCGCCCGGGCGGACAGGTTTTCCACCTCGTTGTCGTAGTACTCGGCCTGGATTTCCAGGGTGCCCTCCAGGGAGCCGGTGGCCTCGCCCATGGCGGTCATCTGCACCAGCATGGGGGGCAGATCCCGGCAGGCGTTCAGGCACTCCCCCAGGGGGCGGCCTCCCTCCACGCCGGGGATGACGCTCTGGATCTGGGCGGACAGGTGGGCGTTGCTCACCGAGCGGGAGGCGGTGTCCAGCGCCTTCAGGATGGGCATGCCCGCCGAGAGCATGGCGGCCATGGTGTGGGCAAACTGGCTGGCCGAGGTCATGGCGGCCAGCTTTCCCAGAATGGGCAGGGTCAGCCGGAACTGAGCCATGCGGATGCGCCCCCCCGCGGTCCCGGCGTACAGCCGGAGCAGGAAGATGAGCCCCGCCGCCGTGCCCAGCAGCACCCAGATATACCGGCTGAAAAAGTCGGACATCCCGATGACGATACGGGTGGGCAGGGGCAGCTCCGTGCCCATGGACTCGAAGACGCCGGCGAAGGTGGGCACGGCGTAGGTCATGATGATGATAATGACGAACACCGCCACCACCGAGAGAAAGGCGGGGTAAATCAGGGCGCTGGTGGCCTTGGCCCGGGTCTTGGTCATGCGGTCGTAGTAGGTGCTCATACGGTCAAAGGAGCGCACCAGATCGCCCGACTCCTCCCCCGCCCGGATGGTCTCCAGAAAGGTCACGGGCAGACGGCCCTTGCCTCGCTGGGAAAAGCTGTAAGACAGGCTCCAGCCGTTGGCGATGTCCAGGGAGACCGCCTCCAGCATTTTTTTCAGCATGTTGTCGGAAATCTGGGAGGCCACCAGATCCACCGTCTGTACCAGGGGCAGGCCCGCCTTGAGGATGATGGCAAACTGCTTGCACATCAGGGCAAAGACCTTCAGATTGAGCTTCTGGAATTTCTCCAGCGGGTCGGTCCGGGGGGCGGCGATCTCCTCCAGCTTGAGCACCACATCGTAGCTCTGACGGATGAGAGAGACTGCCTGGGTACTGTCGGAGGCCTCCAGCACTCCCTCGGCCCGCTGGCCGTCTCCGCCTACAGCTTCATAGCGATAGGTGGGCATGGTTTATCCCCCCTTTATCGGCCAAAGCCCCGGGGGCGGGTGCCCAGGGGGGCGCCCATGGGTCCGCCCGCGGGAGAGACCGACGTCTGGGATGGACCGCCCCGCAGGGCCCCCTCCATGGTCTCCAGGGAGATGGCCCCGCTGCGGTACAGGTTTTGCAGGGAGCGGTCCATAAGAATGTTGCCGATGGAGCCGGTGGTCTGGATGCAGTTCTGGATCTGGGGGGTCTTGCCCTCCCGGATCAGGTTGCGGATGGCGTCGTCGGTTTTCATCACCTCGCAGGCCAGCACCCGGCCCGGTTTGCCGTTCCGGGGCAGCAGCTGCTGGGAGAGCACCGCCTTCAGGGTCATGGACAGCTGCAGGCGGATCTGCTGCTGGCGTTCGGCGGGAAAGACGTCCACGATGCGGTCGATGGAGTCGGCCGCCGAGTTGGTGTGGACGGTGCCGAACACCAGGTGGCCGGTCTCAGCGGCGGTGAGGGCGGTCTGGATGGTGTCCAGATCCCGCATCTCGCCCACCAGGATCACGTCAGGGTCCTCCCGGAGGGCGGCCCGCAGGCCGGCGGCAAAGCTCAGGGTGTCCCGGCCGATCTCCCGCTGATTGATGAGGCACTGGTCGGGGGTGTAGATGTACTCCACCGGGTCCTCCAGGGTGAGGATGTGCAGCCGCTGGGTGTGGTTGATCTGGTTGAGCAGGGCGGCCAGGGTGGTGGATTTGCCCGAGCCGGTTTCGCCTGTGATGAGCACCAGCCCCTGGCTGTATGAGGCAAACTCGTTGACCACCTCGGGCAGGCCCAGCTCCTCCAGCTGGGGAATATGGTCGTTGAGCAGGCGGATGGCGGCGGAGTAGAACCCCTGCTGGCGGAACAGGTTCACACGGCAGCGCACCCCGGCGACGGTGAGGGCCAGATCCAGCTCGCCCACCGCCTCCAGCTGCTGGAAGCTGTCCCCGGCCAGCTCCCGGGCCATTTCTCCGCATTGCTGGGCGGTGAGGGGAGTGGGCTCCAGATCCCGGATCTCCCCGTCCACCCGGTATTTCGGGGGCAGAGCGCAGACCAGATGCAGGTCGGAGGCCCGGTCCTCCCGGGCTTTTTCGATGTATGCGTTGATGTTCATTCCACTTGTCTCCCTATAATCCTGAGGATTTCCTCCGTGGTGGTGTCCCCCTGGGTTACCAGCTGGGCGCAGTTTGCCAGAAGGGGCTGGAAGGTGGACTGGTTTACCGCCTCCTGCAGCTCCTTGACATCCTGCCGGTGGATGGCCCGGCGGATTTCCGGGGTGACCGGCAGGATCTCGAATACCGCCGTCCGGCCCCGGTAGCCGGTCTGGAAGCAGTCCGGGCAGCCCGTGCCCCGGTAGCATTTCAGCTCCTCGCTCCAGGGCAGCCCCAGCAGGGCGGCCTCCTCCTGAGTGGGGGTGTAGGCCTGGCGGCACCGGGGGCAGATCTTGCGCACCAGCCGCTGGGAAATGATGCCCCGCACCGCTCCGGCGATGAGGTAGGGCTCCACCCCGATGTCCAGCAGGCGGTCAATGGAGGAGAGTGCGTCGTTGGTGTGGATGGTGGTGAGCACCAGGTGGCCGGTCATGGCCGCCCGCATGGCGATCTCCGCCGTTTCCCCGTCCCGGATCTCGCCTACGGCGATGATGTCCGGGTCCTGACGCAGCACCGCCCGCAGGGCGTTGGCGAAGGTCAGGTCGGTGCGCTCGTTGATCTGCACCTGGCAGACCCCCTCCATGTGGTACTCCACCGGATCCTCCAGGGAGATGAGGTTCACTTCCTCGCTCTTTTTCTGGTCAATCATGGTGTAGAGGGTGGAGGTCTTGCCGGAGCCGGTGGGGCCCACCACCAGCAGCACGCCTTCGGTGGTGCCGGTGAGCAGTTCCAGAAACTTGCGCCGGTTCTCACCCTGCAGGCCGATGCCGTCGATGGTGACCATCCGGGCGTCTTTGCGCAGCAGGCGGATGACGATTTTCTCCCCGTGGATGGTGGGCAGAGTGGACACGCGCAGATCCAGGGTCTCCTGCTGCACCGTCATGTTGATGCGCCCGTCCTGGGGGATGTTTTTCTGGGCAATGTCCATCTGGGCCATAATTTTGATGCGGGAGATGACCGACATCTGCAGTTCCCGGGGTACGGTAATGATATTGCGTAGCACGCCGTCGATGCGCATACGGATTTGCAATTTCTCCCCGGTGGGCTCCAGATGGATGTCGCTGGCGTTTTCCGTATAGGCCCGGTGGATGATGGAGTTGACCAGGCGGATGGTGGGGGCGGCGTTCTCGTCCCCCTCGTCGGCGGCCAGCTGGGCCTCCTCGCCCAGACGGATGGCGGCCCCATACTGGCCGGAGTCCAGGTCCCGGCGCATGTCCTCGATGGCCTTCATGGTGCCCTGGTTGCTGTACAGGTTCTGCACGGCCCGCTCCACGGCGGATTCCGTGGCGATCATGGGGACGACCTGGCGGCGGGTGGCCGCCGCCACCTCTTCCATGGCGGCAAAATTCAGCGGGTCGGACATGCCCAGATACAGCTCGGTTCGGGTGGCCCGCACGGGAACCACCCGGTGCTTCTTTGCAATGCTTTTGGGGACCAGCTGGGCCATTTCCGCGGAAATGGTGCAGGCGTTCAGGTCGATGAACTCCAGCCCCAGCTGGGTCATCAGCGCCTCGATTACCTGGTTTTCCGTAATGATGTGGTTGTCACGCAGGATATCGCCCAGGCGCTTGCCGTTTTCTTTCTGCAGTTTGAGGGCCTCTTGCAGCTGCTCTTGGGTAATGGTGCCGTTGCCCACCAGCAGGTCGCCCAGTCGTGTATACTTCATGTGCTCGCTCCCTCTCCGCCCGCGGCGCCGTTGAGACAGCGGACGGAAAATTCGGTTTCATTGGAGATGGAATAGGCTCCGGTTACCTTTAATTCAACCGTAAACACTTGGGTGGTTTCGTCATAAAGGATGCTCCAGGCTTCGATCCGGTAGGCCCCGTTGCCGTAGGCGCCGCCGGAGAGCATCTGACGTTCGTTGGCCTCCAGCTGCCCGTTCTCGTTGAGGGCCAGGATGGTGTTGCGGCCGTAATTGACGCTGGTGTAACGCTGGAGACGCCCCCCTTCGCCGGTCACCACGTCCCGGGCGTAGCGCAGTTCGTTGGACAGCAGATCGGTGAGAGTGGACAGGAGCAGCTGACTCTCCGCCTCGCCTGTGATTTTGTTGTAGCTGTTCTGGGCCATAAACAGGCCTGTGTGGAGCATCAGCCCCAGCAGAGCCAGCACTGCCGCCGCCGCAACCATCTCCACAAGGGTCAGGCCCCGTCCGTTTTTCAGTTTTTGGCGCAGGCGCTTCATGGGCCGGTACCTCCCCCGGTGTCCAGAGCGTAGGAATACAGCCCCTCGCCCCCGTATACCTGGACGGGAAGTTCGATGGATGTGCGCCCCGCCGTAATTCTTACCACGGGGGAGCCGGCGGCATCCGGCGCAGGGGTCTGCCGGGTTTCCGCCGCCGTCAGGGTTTCATAAAAATAGGCGTCCGTCTCGTCCGCATGACGGCCCAGCCTGACGGAGACCGTCACCCCGCCCAGCAGCATGGCCACCGACAGGGAGGCGATGAGGATGGCGGCCAGAGTTTCCACCAGGGTTTCTCCCCGGCTGCTCTTCAGCTTTGCGCGCAGCTGCCTCATGGTTCGTCCTCCTCTTCGCCGGTGGTGATCCAGCCGATTTTCCACTTCATGGGCAATGTGGTTTTTTCCCCTTCCCCGGACAGGGGATTGGGCAGCGTTGGCTTGCTCTCCGTAGGGGTGAGCTCCGCCCGGATGGTATAATTGTCCAGCGTGGCGGTAAAGTACATGGCGTAGTTCTCCTTGATCTCCAGAGAAACCGCGATCGTCTGTCCATCCAGGCTGGTGCCGGTGTCCGGAGTAAGCGTCAGGTTGTACGCCAGCGGTGCGGTGCGGGACTGGTAGGTAATGCGGTCGAAGCCGGAGACTGCGGGAGAGGCCTCAATTGCATCGGCGAAAAGCCGGTCAAAGCTGGCCAGTAGGAGGGGGCTGAACGTGCCGTCATACGTTCCCTGCGATTGATCCAGATAGTACAGCGTGTCAACAAGCACCAACTCGCCATCATCGTTCTCTTCGTATTGCTCTTCTACCTCATAGTAATACCGCCCCCGGTACTCCGCCCCGTTGAGCTCATCGCACAGCAGGCTCACCGCGCTGGAGAGGGCCAGATAGGTCTGGTGCTCCTCCAGGTTGCTGCGGTGCTTGCCGGCGTTGGCTGCCGCCGCCATGAGAATAGAGGCGGTGACCATGGAGCAGATCAGCAGAAACAGCAGGGCCAGCAGCATGGAGGCGCCCCGCTGGCTGCGCAGTTTAAGGGGTATGGCGCGCATTATGGCTGACCCTCCTCTGTGCCTTCCTCAGCCGCCTTTTTGACCTGCACCGGCAGGTCTTTCCAGACAATGTGGGTGCTGTCCGCATACTCATACTGGAACTGAACCCGCACCGAGGCGTAGGCCGGATAGACCGTTTGGGGATAAGCGGTGACGGACAGTGTTCCGGGCAGCTCCTGCCCCTGGTCGTCCCTGGCCCACTCCACCAGAAGGATGTTCCTGTATTCCTGGAGTACGTCCTCAAAGCCGATCACGGTCAAACCGGAAATTTCCAGCGGCTGCCCGTCTACCGCGACGGTAAACTCATCTGTGCCGTTTCCCGTATATTCCAGCGACTGGGAACGCGCCTGGTTTTCGGCCTCAAAAGTAAAGACCAGGGGCTTCAGGGTGATCTCCGGGGTGACCAGGCGCAGGGCAATGGAGCTGGTGGCGTGGTAGTCGTGGTCCAGGTAAGTAAAGTCATATCCCACGGTCATCTGGGTGTTGCCCGGCTTTGCGCCGCTGGCGGCAGTAAGGGACAGACCGTCCTCCTGATCGATGGAGGCCGAGGCGAAGTAGTCGGGGTCGATTTCCACCGAGACGTTTTTCAGCTCAATGGCCAGCTTTTCCGCCAACGGTTCATTGTCGCGATCCCGCAGCTCCAGAGGGGTCTGAACCGTCTCGCTGGTAAAGACCAGCACAGGGGAGGCGGCCGTGGCCGCCAGACGCAGCTCCGCTGTCACATTGATACCGATGTCCAGGGTGTACTCGCTGCCGCCCAGGGTATAGGTTACGGCGGCCACGGTGCTGCCCGCTTTGCGTGCGGTGATGGAGAGGGTTCTGGTATCGCCGCTGCCTTCCAGAAACTTTGCTGTGGCGATGGTCTCGTCTTTGATGTTCACAGTCCAGCTGCCGCCCCCGGATACTCCCTCCAGGGAGATGGTCTCGGTATGTACCGCTTGCCCAAGGTCCTTGTTGTAGTCGGCGAACAGATCCAGATTCACCGGCAGCGCCCCCTCCTCCCGGCGGATGCCTGCCAGCGGCCAGTTGCCATAGTGGACATTGGCTTTTCCGCCGGCCACCAGATCGCTGGACTGGGTAAGGATGGTGGGGAAGGGGTAGTCCCGGCCCAGGAGGCTGGGATCGCTGCCAAAGCTGTACCGCCCGGAGAGGGAAGCCCCGCCGGAAGAGACGGTGGTCACGGTGGAAAATCCGGCGGTCTTCAGCCTTGCCAGCAGACCGTTCCCCGTTTCGGTGTCCGCCATTTCGGCGTAGGTCATGCCGATGACCTGCCCATCATCCGTTTTAATTGCGTGGCCTTGGGCGGGGTGCTTGGTGGGAAGGGTTCCGTTGTTGTTTTTCAGCGCCACGGAGACCAGATAGTAATTGTTGTGGTAGTTGGTATAGCCGTGGTCGGCGTTGTTGTCGGAGGTTCCATATACATTCAGCTCTCCGCTGCCGCCCACGGCATACAGACCCTTGATAAACCGGTTGTCGCCGGCGGAGGGAAGCTCCACATAGGTATAGCAATTATTCAGGGTGTTCTGCAGCTGCTGGCCCGACTGGCCCACCGTGGCATTGCTGCCCCCGACCTTCAGGGGCTTCATGTAAATGCCCCCCACTATGCCGCCAATGTAGATCCCTCTGTCGTTGGGCGTGGAGGAGGTGGACGCCACGGTAATGCGTCCCCCGGCGTAGCAGCTGCTGATGCTGCCCTGACAGCTGCCCACCAGGCCGCCCACGCGGACGTTGTCGTTGTCCTTGGAGTTCAGCTCTATGTTGGCTGCGGCGGTGCACCCGGTGAGGCTCATGTCGGACACGCCGATGAGCCCGCCCAGTCCCGTGCCGCCCCAGCCGCCCGCCGAGGTGGACTGGTGGGTGTCCTTGATGGTATAGCCTGCCACCGTACAGTTCACCACGGCGCTCCCTGTGGTGGAGCCCGCCAGACCGGCCAGCCCGCCGATGGCATACCAGCGGCTGTTTCCGCTGTTGCTGCCCTCTACGGTGGCGGTACCGTCCTCGGAGTAAAGTACGATGTTTTTTAAAGTACCGTTGAATACCGCCCCAAACAGGCCTATGCAGGAGGATTCGCTCTGCCCTTTGATATTTACATCCGCGATCAGATAGTCGTTTCCATCGTAGGTTCCGCCAAACCAGCCGAACAGGACGCCCTGCTGTCCCCCTGTGTCATCATAGACCTCGGCAATGGGCGTATAGGTGACCCCCGCCGCCCCCTTCAAATCGTGGGTCTGCTCCCAGAAAAAGGAGCGCGTAGTCAGGACGCCGTTTTCGCCATAGGACAGGTAGGGGTAATTGGCCTTGTTCCAGGTATCCATCCGGCGGGTGGTGTTTTTCTGGTTGATGTTCCAGTTGATGAACTGCAGCTGGTCGATGGAGCGCACCTGGTAGGGGTTCTTTTCCGTCCCCGGCAGAGAGGTCGGAACCTCCTCCGACGCAGTCCAGCCGTCATAGGACATGGAATCGGCAAAGAAGGGATTGAGCCGGACGGTAAAGTTTCCGCCCAGCGTCCAGGTGCCGTAGGGGGGCTGACCGTAGTTTCCCGCCCCGGAGGTATACAGGCCCACACCTTCCGCTGCAGTTCCCCAGGTGTTGTAGCTGTGGAAGGAGTACCGGCCCCCCATCAGCGTGGAGAGGGCGGTGTTGGCCGCAATGTTTTCCGCTTCGTCCTGGAAGTTAAATATTACGTCCTTTTTGTAGCCGATGCCGGTGCTGAGCAGCGAAGGGGCATTGCTGCCGGCTTCATAGAAATATCCGTACCCGTACTCGGTAACCACGCCGCCGTCCCCGTGGGAGGTGGAGAGGGTGCCGCTTTTGGTCACCTGGCCATCCGCCGTTCGGGAGATGGCGCTGAAGTGGTAGGAGTCGGTGGAGCCGATGGTCAGTTTCTCCCAGTAGTACACACCTGTGGTGCCCAGATCCATCTGCTCCGGCCACTGGCCATAGTGGATATGGCGGGCGGAGGAGCCCTCTTTTTCGGTTACCACAGCTGGGTAGGGGTAGCTCCCCTTCCAATTGGAGGGGGCTCCCCACTCCATGCCCAGTCCGTCAACGATATCGCTCTGAGACTGTCCGGTGAGAGCTTCCCAGCTCACAGGGATGGCATAGGGGTCCGTATACAGGGCGGCATAGTTTTCCTCCCGATAGGTAAAGTTACCGTTGTTCAGATAGACGCAGCTTCTGGAGCTGTCGGGGCAGAAGCCGTAGCGCTGGGCCTCGCCGTCGGCCAGCAGATAGACGGCGGCATAGCTGCGGGAGAGGGCGGCGCTGCTGCGCCCGGCAAAGCCGCAGGCATATACCGTGCCGTACCGGGCCTGGGAGACCGATACCTTGCCCACGGCGTAACACTGGTCAATAACGCCACCAGCGGTATTTTCCCCTACAAATCCCCCCGCGTAGGCGTGGGACATGGAGGCCTGGGCCGTGATGGACGCCCCCTCCACGGCGCTGCATTGTACGGTACCCTGGTTTTCGCCCACCAGGCCCCCCAGGTAGATGGTGCTGTACTGGTAGCCGTTGGCCTGCAGCCGCACCCCGAAGGCGGCGCAGTTATGTACCGTGCCTCCGTTGTATCCGGCCAGAGCGCCTGCATACAGGGTCTCGGAGCTGCTGCCCGACTGGGTGACGAAAAGGGTGTCTCCCTCCTTCATCTGGTAAACGATGTCCTGAAGCACGCCGGTGGTATACCCAAACAGGCCCACATATTGATAGGCGCTGCCGTCCTCATCATGAACGGTGGGAACCACCCCGGTAATGCTGTGGCAGTTGCCGTAGTAGACGCACCGGAAGGGGCTGCCTCCGTCCAGTCCAATGGGGGCCTGAGACCAGCCGTCGGTAAACAGACTATACCCTGTGTAGGTGTCATAGTTCAGATCCAGCTGCTGGAGGAACCGGTACTGGTTGCTGCTGGCATAGTAGGTCTCAAACTGGCTGAGATGATACAGGTGCCGGGGGGTGCGCACTTCCACTTGCAGCCGCTTGGCCTTGGCAGGCAAATCCTCCTCCGTGACCTCACTGGTGGAGAGCACTGTGTTGGCAAAATGGGGGTTGTAGTAATAGCTTTTCTCCCCCGCGGCGGTGACTGCCTCGTTGGGGGTATCCTTAATGGTAATCTTTTGGTAAAAATCCCCGGCGGCGTAGCCGCTGTTGACCACGGTCTCCGGCAGGGGGAGAAGATAATAGTTGTTGGTTTCTCCCGTAGTGTCGGTGACGTTATAGACCACATAAATGGGGTTTTTATCATCCTCACCGCCATAGGAAAATGTGCTGGTGGCGTTTCCATCCGCAGTCTGATAAGTCACTTTCAAAGTGGCTCCAATCCCGGAAATCTGCTCGGTGCTCTTGTAGGCTACGGCATATCCGTCCTTTACCACGGTTTTGTCGTCAAACAGGTGTCTCAGACCGCTGATGTTAAAGCCGTAGGAGGTCGCGCCCTGTGCATCCTGGTAGACTTCATAGTACACCAGACTGCCGTTTTGGAACTGGGCGCCCCAATCTCCCCAGTGTTCCAGGCCTTTCAGGCCGGGATAGGTAAAGGTAGTGAGGGACAGGGTGGTCTGAAGGTTGTAGGGATGGGACTGTACAATGCCCTTGTTGGTAAACACGCCGCTGCCGAACAGCGCATTCCACTGGGCGGGGTCGATGAGCGCGCTGTAAGGCACCCCCAAGCTGGTGTCCCCCTGGAAGTTGAAATGGTTGGAGGCCAGGAAATGGGTGTCGGAATAGGCGCCGTGTTCACACAGGGGATAGTTGCGGATCCCACTCCCCGCCGTAAACAGCATGGCGCTGTAAGAGCTTGTTACTGTCGCTGTGCCTGCGCCCAGGCACAGCCCAGCGGCCTTGGCAGCGGTGTTATTCTTGCTGTCGATAAAGCCCACGGCGTAGCTGCCGGAAATGTCGGCGCTCCCCGTCAGATTGCCCACCAGGCCCGCAGCAGCAGGCCCGGCCAGATAGGAGGCGGCATAGGAGCCCTTCACCGTCAACCCGCTGCCCTGACCCACCAGACCGCCTGCCGCGTCGGTGCTCCGCACCAGGGAGGAGGCGGAGCAGCCGGTGAGGACAGTATCGCTCAGAATCCCCGCCAGTCCGCCGGCCGGTTTGCTGCCGGTAATCTGATACCGGATCCCATTGATGCTGTCCCCCAGCACGTCCCGCAGGTTGGTGGTCTCCTCGGAGCGGTTTTCCCAATAAACCTGGCAGTTGTCTATGGTCAGGCAGCTGCCATTGCCAACCAGCGCACCGGCAGGGCCAACGCTGTCTGTCAGAACTGTATTGATCAGTCGGATGTTCTCCAATGTCTTGTACCTGCCGGCCTGGCCGGAAAAATCCCCAAACATACCGGCGGACGGGCCGGTTCCGCTGATCTTCAGATCCTGGATAAAAAATCCTCCGCCGTCATAGCTGTCCAGATTCTCGTTTTCAATGGGCTGGAATAGGTAGTCCTCCACGCCCTGGATATCCCTCGTCTGCACAGCCCTGGTTTTCTCGCCGGCCACCTCAGACCAATCCACATCCAGATTTTGCAGGTGGCGCAGACAGGTGATGTAGGCGGTATCTCCATTGCTGTCCTTGGCGAACAGGCTGTTGTCACTGGCGCTCTTCCGGGCGCCGTTGACCTTCAGGGCGTCTCCCGTATAGCTTACCTCAGCGGAAACCGTGAAGTCGCCGCCATAGGTCAGCGTGGGGGCGCCGGGGAAAGAAATATCTTTGAATTGTTTCCCGGGTTCGGTCAAGGAATCCAGAATCCAGGTGTAGGTATAGACAAAATAGGAGGTTCCATCTGTGCCAAAATGATTTTCCGCCTCCCTCTTCTCCAGCGTAACGGTATTCCCCTGATAGGTCAGGGTCACATCCAGCTTGACGTTGCTTGCCTCGCCCATGGTATCAAGGGTTCTGGGCACCCAGTAGGTGACCTCCACCCGCAGGGTATCCTCGTTATAGATGTTGATGACCGGGGTGCGCAGGGAAATGGTAGTACCGCTTTCTGCGGCCTCGCCCCCATAGTAACCCACCATGGGCTTCCGGCTCATGCGGTCGGTTTTGGGCGCGGCCCGCCACGCGGTATAGAAGTCGGGGAAGCTGTCTCCCACCTCCAGGTTCTGCTCGCAGAAGAACACGTCTATTACACTGCCGCTCTCCGGCTCATAGGTAATCCAGAAATCCCCCTCCCATAAGGTGGGATCGATGGTGTAGCTGGGCAGGAGTTCTTCTATATAGGGGTTGTCACAGCGTATGTAATAGACATCAATCTGAGTGGTATTGGTGGAGTGAGGGATCACATCCACGTTTTTTATCCTGTTTCCTTCCTGTACGACAAGGTTATCCAACTGCTGACTGCTGTGCAGAAGGATGGAACGGTTTTGAGCGGCCAGAAAAATTTCTTTGGCGGAATGATCCATCTGGGCTAGCTGTAAATACCGCATATAGTTTACGAGACCGACGATGGAAAGCGAGAGAAGGACAAGAGAAATCAGTATTACAATCAGCATTTCATGGATTGTAAACCCGTTTTGTCGGTTCTTTTTCCAATACGGCATATTATTGCTACCCCCGTTGGCTGATAAGGCAATGAGCGGATGGTTATGGGAAATATTCCGCCTTAATGAAGCTGGTGAAATTTAAACGCTCTCTTTTTCATGGGGCGTTTCCCCCAGTTGGCTCACCATCCGATAGATATCACACAATTCCATCGGACGATAATAATAGTAACCTTGGATCATGTCGCAGCCTGTATCTAAAATCAGTTTGTTCTGCGCCTCGG
>DWXF01000031.1 GCA_019119335.1 Candidatus Flavonifractor merdavium | reverse complement strand
CATTCGAGAATTGATTGAACAGGGGAAGGCAAAAGGGCAGCTCTCTACAAAAGAGATTCTCGACGCTCTTGGCGAGCTGGACTTTGAGCCGGAACAGATTGAAAAATTTTACGACACCTTGGAAGCGCAGGGAGTGGAAATTATCGAGGACTTTGCAGACGCTCCCTTGGACGACATCGATTTTGCCGCCGAAGCTGCCTCCGACGAAAATCTGGAATCCAGCCTCAGCACCGAGGGCATTGCGATTGACGACCCTGTAAAGGTGTATTTGAAAGAGATCGGCCGCGTGCCGCTGCTTTCCCCGGAAGAGGAAATCGACCTGGCTATCCGGATCAAGGAGGGGGATGAAGCGGCGAAAAAGCGCCTGTCAGAGGCCAACTTGCGCTTGGTCGTCAGCATTGCCAAGCGCTATCTGGGCCGTGGGATGCAGTTCTTGGACCTGATCCAAGAGGGCAACCTGGGCCTGATCAAGGCGGTGGAGAAGTTCGACTATACCAAGGGCTTTAAATTTTCCACCTATGCGACGTGGTGGATCCGGCAGGCGATCACCCGCGCGATAGCGGACCAGGCGAGGACCATCCGTATCCCGGTCCATATGGTGGAGACCATCAACAAGGTCATCCGGGTATCCCGGCAGCTGCTCCAGGAGCTGGGCCACGACCCCACGCCGGAGGAGATCGCCGAGGAGATGAGCATGCCGGTGGACAAGGTGCGGGAGATTTTGAAGATCGCCCAGGAGCCGGTCTCTCTGGAGACCCCCATCGGCGAGGAGGAGGACTCCCACCTGGGCGACTTTATCCCCGACGAGGACGCCTCCGAGCCCTCCGAGGCTGCCTCCTTCACCCTGCTGAAGGAGCAGCTGGTGGATGTGCTGGGCACCCTGACCCCCAGGGAGGAGAAGGTGCTCAAGCTCCGCTTCGGCATTGAGGATGGCCGCACCCGCACCCTGGAGGAAGTGGGCAAGGAATTCAACGTCACCCGGGAGCGCATCCGTCAGATTGAGGCCAAGGCCCTGCGGAAGCTGCGCCACCCCTCCCGTTCCAAGAAGCTGAAGGACTTTTTGAACTGAGTACAGCAACGGCCCCGGCGGATTTTTCCGCCGGGGCCGTTTTTTCTGAAACGATGAGCCTTCCTTAAACGAATATAAGATAAGAAGGGCGGTGAGGCAGTGGAGGAGGAGCAAAAATGGATTCGGGAGATCCAGCGTCGGGGCTCCCGGCAGGCCGCGGACAGGCTGATCCGGGCTTATTACGACGAAATCTACCGCTTTGCCTACCGGCAGACGGGGCATAAGGAGGACGCCATGGACCTGACCCAGACCATTTTCCTGGCGGTACTCCGGGCTCTGCCCGGCTTTGACAGCCGGAAAGCCTCCTTCCGCACCTGGTTGTACCGCATTGCGGTCCATAAGGCGGTGGACGGCCGGCGGAAGGCCAGGGGGGACATTGTGCCCCTGGAGGACAGGGAAACGCCGGATACCGCCGACTTTGCTGCCCAGATCCAGGACCGGGACCTGCTGGACCGGCTGGAGGGGTATGTCTCCTGCCTGGACCCGGATACCCAGGCGGTGTACCGCCTGCGGCTCTACGGAGAGCGCACCTTTCCCGAGATTGCTGCCGCCCTGGGCCAGCCGGAGGCGGCGGTAAAAACCAGATACTACCGGCTGATGGCCCGGCTGAGAAAGGAGTTTGGCTGATATGAGAGATTGGAACGAAGAAATGCCCGCCCGGTGGGAGCGGGAGACGGCCATCTCCGCCATTTTGGACCGGGGACTGGTCCCCAGGCCGGGGCTGGCGGAGCTCCTTCGCTCCGCCCTGGATGCCCGGGTGCTCTTTTTTGGGGTGGTTGACTGTATCTTTCTAAGCATCCTGGCGGCGGCGCTGCTGCTGATCCCGCTGCTGGCTGCCGCCCTCCAGCTGCTGTCCCCGGCTCCTGCTCTCTTTCTGTCCTCCCCGCTGCTGTATGCCCTGCTGCTGGGCCTTACCACCTGGAAGGAGGCCCAGTCCGGTTTGCTGGACTGGAAGCGGAGCTGCCGGCTGTCCCTCCAGGCGGTGGCCGCCCTGCGAATGGTGGTGTTCGGCGGCGGTTCGGTGCTGGTGTGCGTGCCGGTGAATCTGTGGCTGTGGAGGGCCAGAGGGGGCGAGCTTCCCCTGAGCTGGATGCTGGGGGTGTCCCTGTCCAGCCTGTTTCTCTATGGCCTGCTGTCCCTCGTCTGCCTGGAGCGGAGGGGCAGGGGCCGGCTGGCGGCTCCGCCGGTCATCTGGGCGGCTCTGGGCGGGGGACTGCTGGTGTGGGACGGGGCCTCGGCCTGGCTGGCCGCCCTGCCGGGAGCGGTGTTCCTGGCGCTGGCCGGAGCCGCTCTGGCCCTGTACCTGCTGGAATTGAGACGGTTCTGCCTGGGGCAGAGGAGAGGAGAAGGCTATGCTGTCAGTTGAACATGTAACCAAACGCTATGGGCGGTTTACCGCCCTGGAGGATGTGAATCTGGCCTTTGAGCCGGGGGTGTACGGTCTGCTGGCCCCCAACGGGGCGGGCAAGACCACCCTGATCAAGCTGCTGGCTACCCTGCTCTTTCCCACGGAAGGGCAGATCCTTTGGGACGGGGAGGACATCCATACCCTGGGGACGGAGTACCGGGGGTTGCTGGGCTATCTGCCCCAGGATTTCGGCTTTTACCCCTCCTACACCGCCCGGCAGTTTCTGCGTTACGCTGCCGCGCTCCAGTGTCTGCCCAAGGGGGAGGCGGAGGGGCGCATTACGGAGTTGCTGGATACTGTGGGCCTGGCCGACGCGGCGGACAAGAAGCTGAAAACTTTTTCCGGCGGCATGCGCCAACGGGTGGGTATCGCCGTTGCCATGCTCACAAACCCCAGGCTGCTGCTGCTGGACGAACCCACCGCCGGGCTGGACCCCCGGGAGCGGGTGCGGTTTCGCAACCTGATTCACGCCCTGGCCGCCGACCGCATCGTGATTTTGTCCACCCACATCGTCTCGGACATCGAGACCATCGCCGGGCAGATCGTCATGTTCAAAGACCACAAATTGTACTGCTGCGATAGCCCCGCCCACATCTGCGCCCAGTGGAAGGGTAAGGTGTGGCAGGTGCCGGCGGGAACCACCCTGGGCCCGGAGCAACTGGTTCTCAGCGAGGGCCAGAGCGAGGCCGGGGCGGTGCTGCGGGTGCTGAGCGACACGTCCCCGGCGGGTGCCGTCCCTGTGACGCCCGGCCTGGAGGACGCCTTCCTGGCCATCTACCGGGAGGAGGGAGGAGCATGAGGCTGGCGGTGTGGGAGTGGCGGAAGCTGTTCCGCCTGCCCGCCCTGTGGGTGTTCGTGGGCCTGTGCCTGGTGTTCAACGGCCTGCTGCTGGCCTCTCCCTCCTTAGTAGACCGGACCTTCTTCAACGATACCTCGGCGGACGCCGCCCTCCTGGGCCAGCGGGTGGACGAGGTGTTCCTGGCGGGGCTGGACGCCCTGCCGGACACGGAGAACCGGGCGCTTCTGCGTCCCTATGTAACGGGGCTGGAGAACACCCTGGAGGGCTACGACACCGGGGTGCTGACCAGCTTTTACCAGAACCTGATGGAGGGAGACCCCCTGGCTCAGAGCTGGATGGCCTGGAAGTACGGTCTGCTCCAGGGCCGGGTGGACCACCTGGCCCAGACCGGCGCCGCCCTGGACCTGTATGTGGGTCCCATCACCCACGACAGTCATCAGTACCTTTATAACACTCTGTTCCGGGCTATCGTGGCCGAGGGTATCTTGCTGGGCCTGCTGTGCGCCCTCTATCTGGTGGGGTATGAGGGCATGAGCGGCACCCGCTCCCTGACCTGCGCCAGCCGGACGGGGCGGAAGCTGTGGCGGAGCAAGATCCTGGCCGCCCTGGCCGCATCTCTGGGGCTGTACGCCCTGTTGGCCCTGTTTACCCTGGGGCCTTACCTGCTCCTGTGGGACTACGGCGGTGTCTGGGCCTCCAGCGTGTCCAGCCAGTTCAACTATTTGGTGGATATGCTCTATTCCCGCCCCTTCCTCACCTGGGCGGACTTCACCGTGGGGAGTTATTTTGCCGCCATGGTAGCGGTCGGCGGGGCGCTGGTGGCGGTCTTTACCCTGATGGGGGCCGTGGCGGGCCTGCTGATCGGGAATACTTACGGGGCGGCTATCGCTGCTGCGGCCTTCTGCGCCCTGATGATCGGCCTGTCCTCCGCCCTGGCCAACCTGGGCCTGTGGTGGCTCTATCTGCTCACCACCTTTTCCCCGGCCTATCTGTGGCTGGCTATCAACGGCTGGTTTACCGAGCTGGGGCAGGGAGGGCTGGTTCCCTGGCAGGAGACAGTGGGCCTGGCCCTCAACCTGCTGGTGTGGGGCGGCTTTACCCTGCTGGCCCTGAGGCGGTTCGGAAGAAAGGATGTGGCGTGAATGGTTCTGCTGAAATGGGAACTGAAAAAGATCTGGCGGCCCGGTCTGCTGTTGGCCATCGCCCTCATCGGTCTGGTGTTTTATGACGCGCGGCCCGGATTTTATCTGGAATACTTCTGGGATTCCAGCGACTGGTGGGGCGTCCAGGCTCAGCTCTCCTCTGGTTGGCTGGAGGCCTATGGAACCACCATGGAGCCGGAGGAGCGGGCTCAGCTGGACGGCCAGCTGGCGGAACTGGAGGCGCAGTTCGCCCAACAGGTAGCGGAGATTCCCGGCGCGGCGGAGGCGGGGATCACCGATTATGAGAGCTACCTGGACTGGGATGCGGCCCACCAAAACGGCCTGACAGAGGAAGAGCACCAACTGGGCTTTGCGGTCTATTCCAATACCAATCTGAATATGGTGGAGTCGCTAATGGAGTTTATGGAGAACTATGACACCCTGGCGGAGGGGGAGGAGCCGGAGATCTGGGGCGGCCGGGTGGGGGAGTATTCTCCCGCCCACCAGCCCAGCATCCGGCGGGTGGAGGAAGTGAGAGCAGCAGGCGTTTTCGGGTTCCTGCCCTCAGCTGCCATCAACTCCGCTGACAACTTCTTTCACTACTTCGCCATCTGGTGCGTCTTCAGCGCGGTGCTGCTGCTGTCTCCCACTCTGGTACGGGATCAGCTCCGCCGCACCAGAGCCATGCAGTGGACCTCCCGCCGGGGCCGGGGTGTGTTGAACGCCCAGATGGGAGCGGCCCTGCTGTCCGGGGTGCTGCTCACCCTGCTCAACTGCGCCGTCTACCTGGGCCCTTTCCTGGCAACCGGCGCCCTGCGGTTTTGGGAGTGCTCCCTGATCAGTGTGTGGAACGCTGAATTTCCATGGTTTGACTGGACCTATGGCCAGTATCTGCTGATTCTGCTGGGGCTTACCTTTCTGCTGACTCTGGCAGCTTCCGGATTCACGGTGGTGCTCTCCCAGTTCAGCGGCAGCTATGTGGCTATGCTCCTCAAGGCCATCCCCCTGATCTTCGTGTTGTGCTGGGGGATTGTGCCCTGGATCATGGCAGGAGCGGGGCTGTTCTCCGGCCGTCCCGTCCGGCTCACCGGCCTGCCGGGAACGGAGTCTGTCTGTGCCGCTCTGTCCGTGCTCCTGGCCGTTGTTCTGTGTCTGCTCACCCTGCGCCGGCAGAAAAGGGTGGAGCTGTAAGCCGCAAAAAAGCCCCGGTTCACTTACGAACCGGGGCTTGCGCCTATTCTAAACGATATCTGTGGGCTCCTGGGCGATAGGGGCAAAGTATTTTTCCCGATACTGGCCAAATAACCGGTCAAACTCCGGGTTGGAGCCGCCGTGGTGGAGGTCCCGCATATAGGCGTGGGTATCAATGCGGATTTTGTCATCCTTGGAGGCGGTCTGCCGCACGATGCGCAGAGCCACATTGGAGCAGTGGTCGGAGATACGCTCCAGGTTGATAAGCAGCTCCAGAAACTGGGTGCCCAATTCTACCGTGCAGGCTCCGGTTTTCAGCCGCTCCACATGGCGGTTTTTCAAGGTGTCGGCTATCAGGTCCACCACCTCTTCCAGCGGTTCCACCTGGACGGCCAGGGCCCGCTGGCGGCTCTGGTAGCAGGCGATGGTCTTGTCCAGGGTCTCACCCACCGCAGCGGTGAGCTGCTCCAGCTCACCCTGAGCTTCGGGGGAGAAGGAGATCCCCCGGTTGTAGAGCACCGTGGCGCTCTCCGAAACATTGACGGCGTAGTCGCCGATGCGCTCAAAGTCGGACAGGGTGTGGAGCAGCTCGGACACCTTGGTGCTCTCCTCTTGGGTCAGGGCCCGGTCGGTGAGCTTGACCAGGTAGTTGTCCAGCAGCTCCTCCAGCTTGTCCAGGGCGGTCTCGGTCTCGTTGAGCCGTTCCAGCTTTTTGGGATCGTACTTGTTCAGCAACTCCACCGACAGCAGGAAGTTGTCCCGGGAGAACTCGCCCATCTGTACCACCGCATCGTGGGCCTTCTCCAGCGCCAGGGAGGGGGAGGACAGGAACCGGTCGTCCAGCACGGACAGCTCCCGCTCCTCCGCGTCCCCGGGGACCACCAGCTTGACCAGCTTGACCAGCTGGCGGTTGAAGGGGAGCAGCAACGCGGTGCAGGCCACGTTGAAGGCCAGATGCAGGTTGGCGATGGAGTTCATGCTCATGGTGTTGGCCCAGAAGGGGAACTGGAACAGGGCGTTGCCCGCATAGAGGACCACCAGGAAAAAGACGGACCCGATGATGTTGAAGAACAGGTGGATCATGGCGGTGCGCTTGGCGTTGCGGGAGGCGCCGATGGAGGAGATAAGGGCGGTGATGCAGGTGCCGATGTTCTGGCCCATGATCAGCGGCATGGCGATATGGAAGGTGACCACGCCGGTGGTGCTGATGGCCTGCAGGATGCCCATGGAAGCGGAGGAGGACTGAAGCAGGGCGGTGATCAGCGCCCCCACCGCCACACCCAGGAAGGGGTTGGAGAAGGCGGTGAATACCGCCTGAAACTCAGGCAGCTCCTGCAGGGGGGCCACCGCGGTGGACATGGTGTTCATGCCGATAAACAGCAGGCCCAGACCCAGGATAATCTGCCCGACGGTCTGCTTATGTCCGCCCTTGATGAACATGTAAAAGACAATGCCGATCACGGCCAGGATGGGTCCCAGGAAGGAGGGCTTGAGGAACATCAGCACGATGTTGTCCGACGAGATATCCCCCAAACTGAGCAGCTGGGCGGTGACAGTGGTGCCGATATTGGCGCCCATGATGATGCCCACCGTCTGCTCCAGCTTCATGATGCCGGCGTTGACAAAGCCCACGCACATAACGGTGGTGGCCGCCGAACTCTGGATAAGGCCGGTAACCACGGCGCCCAGCAGCACGCCCTTCAGCACGTTGCTGGTCAGCCGCTCCAGAATCTGTTCCAGCCGCCCACTGGACAGCTTTTCCAGACCGTCGGTCATGGTGGACATACCAAACAGGAAGGTGGCCACAGCGCCCAGTACGGCGATGATATTCCCTAATTCCACAATACTCCCCCAAATCCGGCCCATGGCCAAGGGTTTGTCTCTGTACGGATTACACGCTGATTTTATTATATCGCTCCAGCCTGCCTTCGTAAATGGCAGTGGAGGTTTTTCGGGAAATTTGGCGGTTATGCCAAAAGTGGGCGGATATTTTTAGGTGAAATTTTTATGTAAGGCAAAGAAAGAAAACGCGTGTGGCCGAAAGCTGGATCAATGCTTTCGGCCACACGCTGTATCGTCAGGATAAGGAGGTTTTTTCCGTCAGTCCGCGCTGGGCGCGATGGTGTACCCGCTCAGGTCAATGGTGAAGGTACAGGTAGCCACCACATTGTCCTGCCCGCCGTCGCTCTCCAGGAAGTGCAGGGTGTACTGGTAGAGGCCGTCGTCGGTCATCACATACTGACCCTCCTGCTGGGTGGCAAACACGGCACCCCACTTGAAGAAATAGTGGGTGCTGTCCTTGGTCCACCAGCCGGAGCCGGACTGGGCGTCGGTCTCGCTGGAAATGCTCCAGGTGTTGAGGGCTCCGCCGTTGATGGAGCGGGCGATCTTGTCGAACTTCAGGGTGCCATCCCCCAGAGCCTGGGGTACGGCGTAATAGACGGTATACTCACCGCCGCCGCCCATGCCCTGAACCTGCTCCTGACTCAGCTCACCGGAGCCGCCGTTCTGCACCAGGGCGGTGCTGGCGTCAAAGGACAGGCCCTCGGCAGAGGACTCCACCCCGGCGGGCAGCTCGTGGGTGGACACGGTCACGCCGTCCAGCGCCACAGCGGGGGTCTTGACCCCGGACAGGTCCACCTCATACCGGACGGGCTCGCTCTCCTCACCCCACTGGAGGGTGATGTGGGTCTTGGGGGAGATGGAGCTGGCGTTGATGAAAAACACCGCGTACTTGCCCTCGCCGATGTCGGGGTTCTCGGTCAGCTCGCTGCTGTTGTCGGCGGTGGGGGAGGACTGGGTGCCGAAGGTGTACCGGAAGGTCTCCTCCGCATACCCCTCGGGTGCCTCAAAGGCCACGCCTACCCAGGCGCCCTTGCCGGCGCCTTCGCTCTGGTGGATGGGCACCACGGCGTCAGTGGACAGGGCAATGCGGACAAAATCCTCGCCCTCTTTCTGGGTGGCCTGGGCGGTGACGGCGGGCAGCTCCTCCAGAGAGCCCTCCTGATCCACGGGGCGCACCCCCAGAATGCCGGAGACGGGCTTGTCCTCCTGGCCGCCGCCGGAACCGCCACCGGAGCCGCCGGAGCCGCCCTGATCGGTGTCCTCAGAGCCGGTGACCTCCTCTCCCTCGCTGTTGGTGGGAGGAGTCACGCCCTCGGCCACCTCCACGGAGGCGGGCCGGTTGCCGTCAATGACCACCTGGTCGGCCTGAACCTGAGCGGTGGAGATCACGCCCTGGTTGTCCACCTTTACGGCGGAGCGGGCGGTCAGGGTGTCCACGGAGGCGCCGTCGGCCACCGACACGGAGCAGTCCGCCCCGTCCACGGACAGCAGGGACACCTGGCAGTCGGCCCTCAGCTCCAGGGTGTTCTCCCCGCCGGCCAGGTTCAGCTCGCCCGCCACCTGCACGCCGTCCAGGGAAAGGGCTGCGCCGTTGGCGTCCACCAGCAGGTCGCCGTCCAGAGTGCTGTCCTTCACCGTCAGGTCGCCGGCGGCGGGAGCGGCCAGCACGTTGCCGTGGATCTGGGCGTTCTCCACCGTCACATTGGGGGCGGCCACCAGCAGGATGCCGTTGACCTCGCCGGTGATCACCGCGCCCTCCTCCTGGACGTACTGGGCCACGGAGTTATTGAGGATGGTGACGATAGAGCCCCGGGTGATCTCCCGGCTCAGGGCCAGCTGGCCGCCGCCCACGCCCTGGATAATGCCCGCCTGGGCCATGGCGTCGATGTACCCGGCGGCCCAGTCGGCAGCCTGGTCGCCGTCCACGAACTCGCTCAGGTCAGGGTCCTGAGCGGGGCGCATCCGGATAGCCCGGGCGTACAGAACGGTGGCCCGCTGGCGGTCCATGGGCTCAGTGGCCCGGCAGTTTTTGCCGTCGCCCTGCAGAATGCCGGCGGCGGTCAGGCGCAGGATGTAAGGGGCATACCACTCGTCCCCCTTCAGGTCGGCGTAGGGGTTGTCCACGGTCTCGGTATAGCCCAGGGTGCGGCAGAGCAGGGCCGCGAACTCGCCTACGGTCATGGCGTCGTCAGGGCGCATGCCCCGGACGTCGCCCTCAACGATGCCGTAGCCGTGCCAACGCTCAAAAGCGGCCTGGCTCCAGTGGCCGTCCAGTTCGGGCAGGCTGGAACTCTGCCGGGGAGAGGCCGCCGCGGCAGGGGCGGCCAGAGAGGCGGTGAGGGCCAGTGAAAGCAGGGCTGCGGGAATTTTACGCATGATGGTTCTCCTTTTTGTGCAAGTTTGCCCGAAAAAAGGGACTCCCGTTGGGGAGCCCCTTCCGCCGTCCGATCACAGCGGTCAACCGGGCTGTGAGGATAGCATACCGGATAGATGGGAAATTTGCAATGCAAAGGATCTGCCAGGTGAGGGAAGATTTACGAGATGGAGACCACCTCATAGCCCGCCTGGGCCACTGCGTTTTTCAGCACATCGTCGCTCACCGGGGCGTCCAGGCTGACGGTGGCGGTCTTGGCCTCCAGATTCACGGTGGCGGAAACCCCGTCCAGGGCGTTGAGGGCCTTTTCCACGTGGGCCTGGCAGTGGGCGCACATCATACCTTCAATTACCATTGTCTTTGTCATAAGCTCGCTTCCTTTCTCGGTTTGGGGTGGATTGCCGGGAGCAGGGGAGGGGACCCGGTGCTCCGGCTGGAAAAATTTAAGCCGCAGCGCGTTGGTGACCACGCACACAGAGCTCATGCTCATGGCGGCGGCGGCAAACATGGGGGAGAGCTGGAGGTGGAACAGGGGATACCACACGCCGGCAGCCAGAGGGATGCCGATGATGTTGTAGATAAAGGCCCAGAACAGGTTTTCTTTGATGTTCCGGATCACCTTTTTGGACAGCTTCACGGCGGTCACCGCATCCAGCAGGTCGCTCTTCATCAATACGATGTCCGCCGACTCGATGGCCACGTCGGTACCCGCCCCGATGGCGATGCCCACGTCGGCCCGGGCCAGGGCGGGGGCGTCGTTGATGCCGTCTCCCACCATGGCCACCCGCTTGCCCTGGGCCTGAAGCTCCGCCACGGTCTTTTCCTTGTCCTGGGGCAGTACCTCGGCGATGACCCGGTCCACCTTCAGGGCCTTGCCCACCGCCTCGGCGGTGCGGCGGTTGTCGCCGGTGAGCATGATCACGTCGATGCCCATGGCCTGGAACCCGGCTACCGCCTCGGCGCTGGTGGGCTTGGGGGTGTCGGCCACCGCCACGATACCCAGCGGCTTGCCGCTCTCGGCGAAGAACAGGGGGGTCTTGCCCTCCTGGGCCAGGGCCTCGGCCTGGGCGGCGAAGGGGCCAAGCCCAATCCCCGCCTCCTCCAGCATGGCCCGGTTGCCCGCCAGAACGGGAGCGCCGTGGAGGGTGGCGGAGATGCCCCGGCCGGGGGTGGCAAGAAAGTCGGCCACCTGCACCAGGGGGATATTCCGCGCCTGGGCTTCCGTCAGAATGGCCTCGGCCAGGGGGTGTTCAGAGGGCTGCTCCAGAGAGGCGGCCACGCACAACAGCTCCTCCTCTGTCACCTCCTCCGCCATCCGGCAGTCGGTGACCACCGGCTTGCCCTGGGTGAGGGTGCCCGTCTTGTCCAGCACCACCGCCCCGATGGTGTGCAGGGTCTCCAGGGCCTCGGCGGACTTGATCAGGATGCCGTTTTCCGCCCCCTTGCCGGTGCCCACCATGATGGCCACCGGGGTGGCCAGCCCCAGAGCGCAGGGGCAGGAGATTACCAGTACCGCCACCCCGGCGGTGAGGGCACGTGTCACGTCCCCGCCGGTGGCCAGCAGCCACACGATGGCGGTAATCACCGCAATGGCGATGACGGTGGGGACGAAGATCCCCGCCACCTTGTCGGCCAGCTTGGCGATGGGGGCCTTGGAGGAGGCGGCCTCCTCCACCAGGCGGATCATCTGGGCCAGGGTGGTGTCCTCACCCACCCGGAGGGCCCGGAAGGTAAAGGAGCCGGACTTGTTGATGGAGGCGGCGGCCACCTTGTCTCCCGGTCCCTTCTCCACCGGCAGGGATTCGCCGGTGAGGGCGGACTCATCCACGGAGGAGCGGCCGTCGGTCACCACCCCGTCCACCGGGATGCGGCCGCCGGGGCGTACCACCACCAGCTCGTCCACCCGGACCTCCTCCACTGGCACCTCCACCTCGGCCCCGTCCCGGAGCACGGTGGCGGTTTTGGGGGCCAGGTCCATCAGACGGGTGATGGCCTGACTGGTTTTGCCCTTGGAGCGGGTTTCCAGCCACTTGCCCAGGGTGATGAGGGTGAGGATCATGCCCGCCGACTCAAAGTACAGATCCATGGACCAGCGGTCCACCCGGGCCTGATCCCCGTGGCCCAGGCCCCAGGCGATCTGGAACAGGGCGGCCACGCCGTAGACCATGGCGGCGGCGGAGCCCAGGGCGATGAGGGAGTCCATGTTGGGGGCCCGGTGCCACAGGGATTTGAAGCCCACCTTGTAGTATTTGTCGTTGATGTAGAGGATGGGCAGGGTGAGCAGGAACTGAAGAAAGGCCACCACAAACACATTGCCCGGGTCGTGGAAGAAGGCGGGCAGGGGCCAGCCCATCATATGGCCCATGGACAGGTAGAACAGGGGCACCAGAAAGACCAGGGAGGCGCAGAACCGCCGCTTCATTCCGGCAGCCTCCTCCTCCATCAGGTTTTCCTGACGAGCCGGGGCGGCGGCCGCCGCCTGAGGCAGGGAGGCCCCGTAACCCGCCTCCTCCACCGCCTGGATGATGCGGGCGGCGTCGGTGGTCCCCTCCTGGTACTCCACCAGCATGGAGTTTCCCAGCAGGTTCACGTTGACCTGGTCCACACCGGCCAGGTGACACACCGCCTTTTCCACGTGGGCGGAGCAGGCCGAGCAGGTCATGCCGGTGACGTTAAATTTTTGCTTCATGGTCTCACCAGACTTTCTAACGGAAAACAGATTACTTCAAAATGCGGCCCAGGGTCTGGACAAACTCGTCGATCTTCGCGCTGCGCTCCTCCGGCGAGTTTGCCTCCTGAACGCAGTGCTTCAGGTGGGCCGCCAGGATCTCCTTGTTGGCCCGGTTGAGAATGGCCTCGGTGGCCATCAGCTGCTGCGAAATGTCGATGCAATAGCGGTTTTCTTCCACCATTTTTAAAATACCGTCCATCTGTCCCCGGGCGGTTTTCAGCAGACGCAGGATGGTTTTGGTATCTGCCATCATAAAGGAACACCCCCCTGGGGTGTAGTGTACGACAAGGCGCAAAAAAAGTCAAGGCCCTTTTCAGAAGGGCCTTGACCGGAGTGTGGGAACGTCAGGCGTCTTTGGAGTGGGAGTCCCGGAAGAGCAGGGAAATGCACCACAGGGCCGCCAGACCCACCAGGGCGTAAATAATGCGGCTGACCATGCTGGTCTGTCCGCCGAACAGGGCGGCCACGATGTCAAACCGGAACAGGCCGATGCTGCCCCAGTTGAGGCCGCCGATGATGGCCAGGATCAGGGCGATCTTGTCAAGAATCATAGGATATGCTGCCTCCTCAAATTTGAGATACCGTGGCTAGTATCCGCGAACAGGAGGCAAATTATACGGACTTCCAAATTTTAAAAACAGAGGAAAAATTACAGCGACTCCGGAGGCGCTTTCCGTTGGGACAGGGCCAGGCCGGCCAGGATCAGGGCGATGGCGCCCAGGGTGAGGGCGGTGACCGGCTCCCGGAGGATCAGGGCGGAGGCCGCTACTGTGATCACCGGCATCAGGTAGAGGTAGACGTTGGTGGCTACCGGGCCGATGAGGGCGGAGGCCTTGTTCCAGGCCAGAAAGCACAGGGCGGAGGCCCCGATGCCCAGGTAGAGGGTGTTGCCCAGCAGCGTGGGCTGGGCAAAGCGGGTCAGGTCGGGCGCCAGGCCGCCGCCCCACAGGAAGGGGAGGGTGAAGAGCAGACCCCAGAAAAAGATTTTGCGGGTGCTCTGCAGCTCGCTCAGGCCGGAGCTGGTCTGGGCCCACTCCAGGCACACGCTGTATCCGCCCCAGCAGATGGCCGCCGCCAGAGAGCAGGATGCCCAGGGGGTTGGAATCAAAGGATTCCCCCTCGGCCAGGGAGATGAGGGCGATGCCCGCCATGGCCAGACAGAAGCCGATAAAAAAGGCCGGACCCGGCCGCCGGGACCGGCGGCACAGCCACAGCAGCAGGGCGGTAAACATGGGGGCGGCGGCGATGATCAGCCCCACGGTGGAGGCCAGGGAGAATTCCAGCGCGTAGTTTTCCAGAATGGAGTAGAAGGTGAGGCCGGTGAGGCCGCAGCACACAAAGGGGAGCTCCTGCCGGAACCCTTTGGGGAGCAGCGGCCTGGGGGAGCAGAGGAAGAGTACCGCCCAGGCCAGAAGAAACCGGAACACCAGGATTTCCACCGGATGGAAGGCGGTCAGCAGCACCTTGGTGGAGATGTAGGTGGTGCCCCATACCGCCGATACGGCCAGAGCCAGAATGTGGCCCAGCGCCAACTGATTTTTCACGCAGACCATCCTTTCGCAAAAGAACAGCGTGCGCGGAAACCGCGCACGCTGTTCTTTTTTTACCGATCCATTTGCCTGCCAAGCAATGGATTAGAGGATCCGGCGGGCATACACATACACATTGTTGTAGTAACCGCTGGTCAGATCATTGATTCGCACTTCATATGTACTGGTGGAGGCGTGGATAAACTGGCCGCCGCCGATGTAGATGCCCACATGGGAGACAGGCTTGCTGCCGCCGTCCTTGAAGAACACCAGGTCGCCGGGCTGCAGCTCGCTCTTGGAGACGGACACGCCGTTGGAGAGCTGTCCGGTGGCGGTGCGGTTCAGGGTGTAGCCGAAGTGACGGTATACATAAGTGGTGAAGCCGGAGCAGTCAAAGCTGTTGGGGCCGTTGCCGCCGTAGACATAGGGCACACCCAGGAACTGCTTGGCGTAATCCACGACCTGCTGACCCAGGCTGCTGGAGGCGGCCACTACGGTGCCGTCGCCCCGGGAACCGGCGGAATCCTTGCAGGTGGTCATGTAGTCGCTGCTGACATAGCCCACGGAGCCACCGCTGGTCTTGACCTTGTACCAGCCGTTGTCAATGCCCACAATGGTCACCACCGAGCCGTTGCTCAGGGAGGTAACCTTGTCGTAATCGGTGCCAGGTCCACTGCGCACATTCAGGGTAGAGCCGCCGGTCTGAACCAGGCCGTAACCGATGGTCACGTCGGCCTTGGTGGAGACGTCCAGGTAATCGGCAGACATATAGCCCTCCACGGACTTGTAATCCACCTTGTACCAGCCGTCGGATTCCTCCTCCAGAACCACTACCACATCGCCCTTGGAGGCGGTGGCCAGGATGGTGGAGGAGCTGTTGGCCTCCTCCCGCAGGCGGAGCGCGTCGGTATTGACGGTACCGGCGCCCACGCTGGCGGCGGAAGCGCCCACAACACAGACGGCAGAGACGGCGACAGTCAGAAGAGCGGTGCGCATGAACTTGGCAGGCAGTATCATTGGTAAATTCCTCCATTCAGAATAATGCCCCGCAGAGGCGCGGGGAAGGGGAGCAGAGGCGCGGAGTTACTTACTGGAGAGCGCCCGGTCCAGCCAGACGGAGGCCACATCCATGGCGGCGTACAGGCTGTCTTTCTCTGTCTTTTTCACCACCCGGTCCCGGCTCTTCAGGTCGGGGTCGGTGAGCTGCAGCTGGACGGAGACCTTGGTGGCCACGTCCATGTCCTTGTCCTTCTTCTGGCCCAGGATCTGAAGCATGATAATATATTTTTCCGCCATGCTGCCGTAATAGATCAGGCTGTCTTTCCGGCGCAGCGGATGGCCTTTATAAGTCAGAGGAATGGCTTGAGATGACATAATACCTCCTTAAAGACGGGGTTGTTACTGATTTTTAAAAACTGTAACCAAATTGTAACACGTTGTTTCCAAAGAGTCAACCGTTTTTCTGCAATTTTTTAGGAATCTCCACGGAATGGGTCTTACGGTTGGGGAACGGTCTGATTTTTGCCTTTCCCTGTCTGGCGCAGGTCCAGGCAGAGGGTGCAGCAGGCGTAGACCAGCGCGGCCTGGATCAGCAGGGATTCCACCAGCATGGTGTAGGTTTTGCCTCCCAGCTGGAGCACGAAGGTGTACCGCTGCCGGAAGTAGACCAGGTAAGCGCTGAGGGAGGCCAGCTGCACCAGCGCCGGGGCGGGGAGGTGGCGGGGCATGGCGCAGGCCCACACCAGGGTGAGCACGTCGGCCAGGAAGAAATAGCGGTCGTGCATATAGGGCAGCAGGAAGGGGACCCCCAGGGCCAGCACCATACCGGCGGAGAGCAGGGCGGCGTCGGTCAGCCGTCTGCGGAAGACGAACAGGGTTCCCAGCAGGAGCAGCACCAGCACGAAGGCGGCCAGAATACCCGCCCGGGCCGCCGGAGCCTCCGCCACAGACGCGCCGTAGGGGAGGAAGGAGTAAATGGAGGCGGAGTTGTAGTTCAGGCTGCCGGCCCCCTCCTGGGTCTGGCCCACATAGACGCTGAGGATGTCGCCCAGCGGCTTGCCCAGCAGCAGGGCGGGGATGCAGGTAACGGCGTAGGCGGCAGGGAAGAGGAAGAGGTGGCGGAACCTGATCCGGCCCGCCATCCACAGGGCCGCCCAAAGGGGGAGAATGAATACGGTCTGGAGTTTGAAGGAGAAGGCCACCCCCAGCAGTGTGAGGGAGAGGGCTCCCCGCCGCTCCAGGGCGGAGGCCAGGGCGTGGAGAACCAGGGAGCCGTAGAGGGCGTCGCACTGGCCCCAGTAGGCCCCGTTGAGCATGACGGTGGGGAGCAGGAGCAGAGCGCAGAAGCACACCAGAGGCCGCAGACTGTCCGCCTCGGAGAAATGGGCCGTCAGCCGGGCCCCGCCCCAGGCCAGCGCCACGTCAAACAGGATGGAAAACAGCTTGATCAGGTAGAGGTCGGGGATGGGCAGATAGGAGATGGCGGCCAGGAAGTAGAGGTAGGGGGCGTTGTAGTTGCCGATGGGCAGCCTGACGGCTGCAAACCCGCCGTTGTCCCGGAGGGCGGTCACCCACTGGGACAGGAAGATCTCGTAGTCCGAGGAGACATAGGAGAGCATCATGGACCGGAAGAAAAAGGCCAGGCCGATGGGGAGCAGGGCGGTGAGCAGCCAGCCGGGCGGGGTGCGGCCAAAGACCCGGAGTACCGCCAGAGCCAGCGCGGCCAGCAGCAGCAGGAGGAGATACACCGCCAGCCGTGCGCCCTCCGTGCCCCGGTCCAGATTCAGGACGGGGAGCGCGGCCACACCCAGCAGGGTCAGCCCGGCGCAGCCGCAGGCCAGGGAAAGGGGGGAACAGGACTTCATAAGCACACCTCACGATTGAAAAAGGGCCCGGAGCGATACTCCGGGCCCTTTGGAAACAGGGGTCAGATCTCAATGGGCTCCGCCGTGGAGGAGGCGGCCTCCTCCACCAGGATTTCCTCCGGCGCGCCGGTCTGGGCGGTTCCCTCGTCGTCCATCTTGTCGTACTTGCGGTACATGGACAGGCCGGAACCGGCGGGGATCAGCTTGCCGATGATCACGTTCTCCTTCAGGCCCAGCAGGTGGTCCACCTTGCCCTTGATGGCGGCCTCGGTGAGCACCTTGGTGGTCTCCTGGAAGGAGGCGGCGGACAGGAAGGAGTCGGTGGCCAGAGAGGCCTTGGTAATACCCATCAGCAGACGGGTGCAGGTGGGCAGCCGCAGCTCGATGCCGTCGTTGGTCTCCCCGGCGTCAATGCGGGCCTGGACGGCGGCCTTGGCGTCCTCAAACTCGATGAGCTCGATGGTGGAGCCGCTGAGCAGGTCGGAGTCGCCGGCGTCCTCCACCCGGACCTTGCGCATCATCTGGCGGCAGATGACCTCGATGTGCTTGTCGTTGATATCCACGCCCTGCTGGCGGTAGGGCTTCTGCACTTCCTGAATCAGGTAGTCGTACACCGCGTGGATGCCCCGGACACGGAGCACGTCCTGGGGATAGAGAGCGCCTTCGGTGAGGGCGAAGCCCTTCTCCACGGTGTCGCCGTCCTTCACTCGCAGGCCGGCGTAGGGCAGGGCGTAGGTGACGGTCTCGCCGTCGCTGGCGGTGATGGTCAGGTTGCACATGGAGTTGCGCTTGGCCTCCTCCAGGGTGACCTTGCCGCCCACCTCGGCCAGCTGGGCCATCTTCTTGGGCTTGCGGGACTCGAACAGCTCCTCAACACGGGGAAGACCCTGGGTGATGTCGCCGCCGGCCACGCCGCCGGTGTGGAAGGTACGCATAGTCAGCTGGGTGCCGGGCTCACCGATGGACTGGGCGGCGATGATGCCCACCGCCTCGCCGGAGCCCACAGGCTCGCCGATGGCCAGGTTGATGCCGTAGCACTTGGAGCATACTCCGCTGCGGGCCCGGCAGGTGAGCACGGAGCGGATCTTCACCTGATGGATGCCGTGGTCCTCCAGCAGCTTGGCGTGATCCACGGTCATCATGGTGTGGTGGTCGATGAGCACCTCGCCGGTCTTGGGATCGCAGATGTCCTCCACCGGGTAGCGGCCCTTCAGCCGCTCGCCGAAGGTCTCGATGACCTGGCCGTTCTCCACGATCTCGCTGACCAGGATGCCGTCGTCGGTGCCGCAGTCGTCCTCCCGGATGATGACCTCCTGGGACACGTCCACCAAACGGCGGGTCAGGTAACCGGAGTCGGCGGTACGCAGAGCGGTATCGGCCATGCCCTTCCGGGCGCCTCGGGAGGAGATGAAGTACTCCAGTACGGACAGGCCCTCACGGAAGTTGGACTTGATGGGGATCTCGATGGTGCGGCCGGAGGTGTCGGCCATCAGGCCGCGCATGCCGGCCAGCTGACGGATCTGAGCGGAGCTACCACGGGCGCCGGAGTCCGCCATCATCCAGATGGGGTTGTAGCGGTCCAGACCGGCCATCAGGGCGTCGGTCACGTCCTTGGTGGTCTTTTCCCAGGCCTCCACCACCAGGCGGTAGCGCTCCTCGTTGGTCAGGAAGCCGCGCTTGTACTGACGCTCGATCTTGACGATTTCCTTCTCAGTGTCGGCAATCAGGCCGTACTTCTTCTCGGGAATGGTCATGTCGTAGATGGAGACGGTGAGGGAGCCACGGGTGGAGAACTTGTAGCCCCGGGACTTGATGATGTCCAGCACGTGGGCGGACACAGTGAAGCCGTGCTTGGTGATGCACTTGTCGATGATCTTGCCCAGCTGCTTCTTGCCCACCATGAAGTTGACCTCGGGCTCAAACATCTCCTCGGGGTGGGCGCGGTTCACGAAGCCCAGGTCCTGGGGAATGCCCTCGTTAAAGATCAGGCGGCCCACGGTGGTGCGCACCAGCTTGTGGCGGGTTTCGCCGTCCACCTCCGCCTCCCGGCGGACCAGAATGGGCACATGGAGCTCCAGCTCGCCCTCGTCGTAGGCCAGACGGGCCTCGATGTCGCTGGCGAACACGTGGAGGACCTCACGGGGCAGCTGGCCGTCCTCGGTGTCGGCGCAGATACCGGCGTAGGTGGGAATGTCGTCCAGGGCGTTGGGGTTCTTGACCCACACGTAAGAGTCGGGATTCAGCTTGCCCTCGGCCAGGGCCGCCTTGACGGCAGCCACATCCTCGTAAGTGTCCTCGGCGGCGTGCTCGGGATACTTCTCATAGGTCAGGTAGTAGGAGCCCAGCACCATGTCCTGGGTAGGCACGGTGACGGGGCCGCCGTCCTGGGGCCGCAGCAGGTTGTTGGCGGAGAGCATCAGCACCCGGGCCTCGGTCTGGGCCTCGGCGGACAGAGGCACGTGGACGGCCATCTGGTCGCCGTCGAAGTCGGCGTTGAAGGCGGTACACACCAGGGGGTGCAGCTTGATGGCCCGGCCTTCCACCAGGACAGGCTCAAAGGCCTGGATGCCCAGACGGTGCAGGGTAGGGGCGCGGTTGAGCATGACCGGGTGGTCCTTGATGACGAACTCCAGGGCATCCCACACCTCGGCCTTGCCCTTGTCCACCATCTTTTTGGCGGACTTGATGTTGTTGGCCAGGCCGTTCTCCACCAGCTTCTTCATGACGAAGGGGCGGAAGAGCTCAATGGCCATCTCCTTGGGCAGGCCGCACTGGTAGATCTTCAGCTCGGGGCCCACCACGATAACGGATCGGCCGGAGTAGTCCACGCGCTTGCCCAGCAGGTTCTGACGGAACCGGCCCTGCTTGCCCTTGAGCATGTCGGACAGGGACTTCAGCGCCCGGTTGTTGGCGCCGGTGACCGCCCGGCCCCGGCGGCCGTTGTCGATGAGGGCGTCCACCGCCTCCTGCAGCATCCGCTTCTCATTGCGCACGATGATGTCGGGGGCGTTGAGCTGGATGAGCCGCTTCAGACGGTTGTTGCGGTTGATCACACGGCGGTACAGGTCGTTCAGGTCGCTGGTGGCGAACCGGCCGCCGTCCAGCTGCACCATGGGGCGCAGCTCGGGGGGAATGACGGGCAGCACGTCAATGATCATCCACTCGGGCTTGTTGCCGGAGATGCGGAAGGCGTCCACCACCTCCAGGCGCTTGACGATGCGGGCCTTCTTCTGGCCGGAGGCGTCCTTCAGCTCGGCACGGAGGGATGCGGACAGCTGTTCCAGGTCGATGTCCTGGAGCAGCTTCTTCACCGCCTCGGCACCCATGCCGGCCTCAAAGTCGTCCTCGTACTTCTCCCGCATGTCGCGGTACTCCTTCTCGGAGAGGATCTGGTTCTTGGCCAGGGGGGAGAAGCCGGGGTCGGTGACAATATAGCTGGCGAAGTAGAGCACCTTCTCCAGGATCCGGGGGCTGATGTCCAGCAGCAGACCCATCCGGGAGGGGATACCCTTGAAATACCAGATGTGGGACACGGGGGCGGCCAGCTCGATGTGGCCCATGCGCTCCCGGCGCACCTTGGCCCGGGTGACCTCCACGCCGCAGCGGTCGCAGATCTTGCCCTTGTAGCGGATCTTCTTGTACTTGCCGCAGTGGCACTCCCAGTCCTTGGTGGGCCCGAAGATCCGCTCGCAGAACAGGCCGTCCCGCTCCGGCTTCAGGGTGCGGTAGTTGATGGTCTCGGGCTTCTTCACCTCGCCGTAGGACCACTCGCGGATCTGCTCCGGGGAGGCGATGCCAATCTGGATGGCGTCGAATTCAGCGTAACTCATAGTTCTGATCGTCCTCCCTTATTTATTCCATATCATCGGCGCCGTCGCCGAAGTCGTCGTCGGAAAAATCGTCGTCGCCGTCCTCATCGGTGTCCTCGGCGATGAGGTCGTCGTCGTCGCTGCCCTCTTTCAGGGTGTAGCCCGCGGCGGCGAAGTCGGACTCCCCGCCGGCGTTGTAGCCGTAGAAGTCGTCATCGTCGTCCCGGAACTTGCCGGGCTGGTAGGTGTCCTCGTCGTCGTCCTTCAGCTCGATCTCGTTGCCCTGGTCGTCCAGCACCTTCATATCCAGGCACAGGGACTGCAGCTCCTTGATGAGCACCTTGAAGGACTCAGGCACGCCGGGCTTGGGTACGTTGTGACCCTTGACGATGGACTCGTAGGTGCGCACACGGCCGGTCACGTCGTCGGACTTGACGGTGAGGATCTCCTGCAGGGTGTAGGCGGCGCCGTAGGCTTCCAGCGCCCACACCTCCATTTCGCCGAAGCGCTGGCCGCCGAACTGGGCCTTGCCGCCCAGAGGCTGCTGGGTGACCAGGGAGTAGGGGCCGGTGGAGCGGGCGTGGATCTTATCGTCCACCAGGTGGTGGAGCTTGAGGAAGTAGACGTAGCCCACGGTGACGGGGTTGTCGAACCGCTCGCCGGTGCGGCCGTCATACAGCCAGCTCTTGCCGTCGGGACGCAGGCCGGCCATTTTCAGGGTCTCGGCGATGTCCTTCTCGTCGGCGCCATTGAAGACGGGGGTGGCTACCTTCCAGCCCAGGGTCTTGGCGGCGTAGCCCAGATGGACCTCCAGCACCTGACCGATGTTCATACGGGAAGGCACGCCCAGGGGGTTCAGCACGATGTCCAGGGGGGTGCCGTCGGGCAGGAAGGGCATATCCTCCTGGGGCAGGATACGGGACACAACACCCTTGTTGCCGTGGCGGCCGGCCATCTTGTCGCCCACGGAGATCTTCCGCTTCTGGGCGATATAGACCCGGACCACCATGTTGACGCCGGGGGAGAGCTCGTCGCCCGCCTCACGGGTGAACACCTTCACGTCCACAATGATGCCGCTCTCGCCGTGGGGCACCTTCAGGGAGGTGTCACGGACCTCGCGGGCCTTCTCGCCAAAGATGGCCCGGAGCAGCCGCTCCTCGGCGGTAAGGTCGGTCTCGCCCTTGGGGGTGACCTTGCCCACCAGGATGTCGCCGGCACGGACCTCGGCGCCCACGCGGATGATGCCCCGCTCGTCCAGGTCCTTCAGGGCGTCCTCGCCCACGTTGGGAATGTCACGGGTGATCTCCTCGGGGCCCAGCTTGGTGTCCCGGGACTCGGTCTCGTACTCCTCAATATGAATAGAGGTAAAGACGTCCTCCTTCACCATCCGCTCGTTGAGCAGGATGGCGTCCTCGTAGTTGTAGCCCTCCCAGGTCATGAAGCCCATGAGGATGTTCTTGCCCAGAGCGATCTCGCCGTTGGAGGTGGAGGGGCCGTCCACAATGACTTCGCCCTTTTCCACCCGCTGGCCGGCGTCCACAATGGGCCGCTGGTTGATGCAGGTGCCGTGGTTGGAGCGCAGGTACTTGGTCAGCTTGTAGTCAGCCACCCGGCCGCTGTCGTAGCGGACGGAGACGGAGTCGGCGGCCACCTTGGTGACGGTGCCCTCCTCCTCGGCCAGAATGGCGATCTCGGAGTCGATACAGTTCTTGTGCTCCTGGCCGGTGGCCACGATGGGAGCCTGGGTGGTGAGCAGAGGCACGGCCTGCCGCTGCATGTTGGCGCCCATCAGGGCGCGGTTGGCGTCGTCGTTCTCCAGGAAGGGGATCTGGGCGGTAGCGATGGAGAACATCATCTTGGGGGAGACGTCGATATAGTCCACCTGGTCCCGGTCCACGTCGATGATCTCGTTGCGGTGGCGGCAGGTGATACGGTCGTGTACCAGGCAGCCGTTCTCGTCCAGGGGCTCGGTGGCCTGGGCGATGGTGTACTCGTCCTCGATGTCGGCGGTCATATAGTCCACCTGGTCGGTGACCCGGCCGGTGGCCTTATCCACCTTGCGGTAGGGGGCCTCGATGAAGCCGTAGCGGTTGATGCGGGCGTAGGAGGCCAGGTAGGAGATCAGGCCGATGTTGGGACCTTCGGGAGTCTCGATGGGGCACAGGCGGCCATAGTGGGAGTAGTGGACGTCTCGCACATCGAAGGAGGCCCGGTCACGGGACAGACCGCCGGGGCCCAGGGCGGACATACGGCGCTTGTGGGTCAGCTCGGCCAGGGGGTTGGTCTGATCCATGAACTGGCTCAGAGGGCTGCTGCCGAAGAACTCCTTGATGGCGGCGGTGACAGGCCGGATGTTGATGAGGGACTGGGGAGTGACGATATCCAGGTCCTGAATGGTCATCCGCTCCCGGATCACCCGCTCCATCCGGGAGAAGCCGATGCGGAACTGGTTCTGCAGCAGCTCGCCCACGCAGCGCAGACGGCGGTTGCCCAGATGGTCGATGTCGTCGGCGTTGCCCACGCCGTGGCCCAGGCAGTTGAGGTAGTTGATGGAGGCCATGATGTCGTCCACAATGATGTGCTTGGGGATCAGGTCGTCCATCCGCTCCTTGATGGCGTCCTTCAGCTCCTCGCCGGAGTAGTTCTGCAGCAGCTCCTGGAGGACGGTGAAGCGGACCTTCTCGGTAATACCGCACTCGGCGGGGTCGAAGTCCACGAAGCCCGCCATATCCACCATGTGGTTGGAGAACACCTTGATCTGGGTGCCGTCCAGATCCAGCATGACCTCGTTGACGCCCTTGGCGTCCAGCTCCCGGGCCTGCTCCCGGGTGAGCACCACGCCGGGCTCGGCCAGGATCTCGCCGGTCATGGGGTCGGCCACCGGCAGGGCCAGCTTCTGACCGGCCAGCCGGGTCCAGATGGACAGCTTCTTGTTGAACTTGTACCGGCCCACGGCAGACAGGTCGTACCGGCGGGGGTCGAAGAACAGGGCGTTGAGCAGACTCTCGGCGGAGTCCACCGTGGGGGGTTCGCCGGGGCGCAGCTTGCGGTAGATCTCCAGCAGGGCGTCCTCGTAGGTCTTGCAGGCGTCCTTCTCCAGAGTGGCCACGATCCGGGGATCCTCGCCGAACAGCTCCAGAATCTCCGCGTCGGTCTTGGGTCCCACCGCCCGGATGAGGCAGGTGATGGGCAGCTTGCGGTTTTTGTCGATGCGGACATAGAAGATGTCGGAGAGGTCGGTCTCGTACTCCAGCCAGGCGCCCCGGTAGGGGATGACGGTGGTGGCGTAGGCCACGTTGCCCGCCTTGTCCTCGGTGCGGGAGTAGTAGATGCCGGGGGAGCGGACGATCTGGGAGACGATGACGCGCTCGGCGCCGTTGATGACGAAGGTGCCCGCCTTGGTCATCAGGGGGAAGTCGCCCATGAAGATCTCCTGCTCCTTGATCTCCTCGGTCTCCTTGTTGCGCAGGCGCACCCGGACCTTGATGGGGGCGGCGTACGTGGCGTCCCGGGCCTTGCACTCCTCCACGGAGTACTTGGGGGGCTCATCCATGGAGTAGTCGATGAAGGAGAGCTCCAGGTTGCCCGCGTAGTCGCTGATGGAGGCCACATCCTTAAAGACCTCCCGCAGTCCCGTGTCCAGGAACCACTGGTAGGAGTTCTTCTGCACCTCCAGGAGGTTGGGCATGTCCAGGATCTCCTCATGGCGGGCAAAGCTCTTGCGGAGGGTTTTGCCGTAGTAGACGTCCTTGACCATCGTAGAAAAAACACCTCGTTTTCTTTGTCTGGGAACCGCCGGGGAGGGGCGGATCCCGGTTTCCGTCGGCTGCTTTTCGTCGAACCGCACGAACCGGGCGGTTCAATCCGGGCGCTACACACCCGGGCGGGTGGATAAAATGTTAAAATATCCTCTTGCGCTTCGCCGTGCCCTGTGCTATGATGAGGCACAGCATGGGAGACCAGCGAAAAAACGCGGTTTGGACATAAGAGCGTTTAAGTATACCATGTAACAGTTGGAAATGTCAATAGAATTTTGTGGAAGCCTGGGGTATGCCCAGGTTTTTTTCTGCAAAAAAGCGGCCGGAGGCACACCTGTACCTCCGGCCGCGGCCGTTTGGAAATGCTTACAGCTCCGGGTGGTCGTCGTCCTCCGGGGGCTGCCCGGGCTGCTCCGGCTGCTCCGGAGCCTGGACCACATCCCGCTCCAGCTCGTCCAGCTCGGCCAGACGGCGGCGCAGCGCCTCCCGCTGGCCGGCGTCCAGCTGGGACACCTGCTGGTCGAAGCGCTCCTCCTGGCGGCGTTTGGCGTCCTGCTGGTACTTCTCCTGGAGTTCGGCGCCGTACTTCCGGCCTTCTTCCACGGCCACCGCGCCCTTTTCGATCAGGACCTTGCCGGCCTTGCCGGCCTGCTCCACCGCCATGGCGGCCAGGCCTACGCTGGCCAGACCGATGTTGGTCAGGGCCTTGCCAAGATCTTCTAACATAAAAATGCCTCCTTAAAAATGCAAGCTGTTGGATCGGAACTTCTGGGCTTAGTATAAACAAAAACGAGAAAAATGTCTTTGGTATTCTGTGAACAATGGATTAAAAATGGATGAAAAGACCGGAGCATTTCCCCTTGTGAAGGGCGGCGGGACGGTGTATAATCAGGCATATGACTTTGATGCGGCAAAGAGGATGAGATATGAAACAAACGCAGACGCGAACCTGGGCGGAGGTCAATCTTGCCAATTTGGAGCATAATTACCGGGCTCTGCGGGCCATGCTGGCTCCCGGATGCCGGTTTCTGGGGGTGGTAAAGGCCAACGCCTACGGCCATGGAGCGGTGCAGGTGGCCCAACGGCTGGAGCGGCTGGGGGCGGAATACCTGGCGGTGGCCTGCCTGGACGAGGCGCTGGAGCTGCGGCAGGCGGGTGTGAGGCTTCCCATCCTGATTCTGGGCTACACCCCCGTGGAGCGGGGGAGCGAGCTGCTGGAGGGGGAGATCACCCAGACGGTGTACGACCTGGAGAGCGCCAAAGCCCTGTCCCGGCTGGCGGAGGCGGCGGGCAAACCGCTGAAGATCCACATCAAGGCGGACACCGGCATGTCCCGGCTGGGCTGGCTGTGCGACGAGGCTCACCGGGCGGAGAGTGTGGACGCCATCTGTCAGGTGTGCGCCCTGCCCGGCCTGGAGCCGGAGGGGATTTACACCCACTTCGCCAACGCCGACAGCGACGAGGACTATACCATGCTCCAGTTCACCCGGTTTCTGGATCTGTTGGAGGCATTGAAGGAGCGGGGGATCACCTTCCCCATCCGGCACTGCGCCGCCAGCGCCGCCGTGCTGCGCTATCCCTGCACCCATCTGGACATGGTGCGGCCGGGGATTGCCCTGTACGGACACTACCCCGACCCCTCCTGCGAGGGGCTGGACGGCCCCGGCCTGCGGCCGGTGATGACCCTGAAAACCCGGGTGGCATCGGTCAAGACGGTGCCCGGAGGCACGCCGGTGAGCTACGGCTGTACCCGTGTGGTGGAAGGGGGGACCCGGCTGGCCGCCCTGACCATCGGCTACGCCGACGGCCTGCCCCGGCTGTGCTCCGATCGCTGGCAGGTGGAGCTGGGCGGCCGCCGGGCTCCCATCCTGGGCCGGGTGTGCATGGACATGTGCATGGCCGATGTGACCGGGGTGGAGGTTGCCCCGGGGGACGAGGCGGAGGTCTTTGGAGAACACCTGCCGGTGGAGGAGCTGGCCGCCCTGGCGGGCACGATCCAGTACGAGCTGCTGTGCGCCGTGTCTCCCCGGGTGTGGCGGGAGTACCGGGGCTGAGTGACACAGGCCGACAAAACCCAGCATACAATGGGCCGGGGAGGAAATGCCGGCACGGCGGCGGGGAGCCAGCCGTTCCCTGTTTTTTGCAGGAGACGGGTATAAATCCCGCCGCCCCGTGGGAAAATCATAGTGACCGCGTTACATAGGCCTCCGGCCGTGTGACGCAGGTGACTATTTTCCGGCGGAGTGTGAGCTTTTGTGGATAACAGCGTAAAACGCGGAGACATTTTCTATGCCGACCTGAGCCCCGTGGTGGGCAGCGAGCAGGGGGGCGTGCGCCCGGTGCTTATCGTGCAGAACGACACCGGCAACCGCCACAGTCCCACGGTGATCGCCGCCGCCATCACCTCTCAGACCGGCAAGGCCAAACTGCCCACCCACATTGAGCTCTCGGCCAACACCTACGGACTGCCCAAGGAGTCGGTGGTGCTGCTGGAACAGATCCGGACGCTGGACAAACGGCGGCTGAGAGAGCATATGGGCCGGCTGGACGAAGCGCAGATGCAGCGGGTGGACAACGCCATCGCGGTCAGCTTCGGCCTGCACACGGACACACTGGTGTAACAACACGGGTGGGGCCGCCCGGAAGGACGGCCCCACGATTGAAATGGAGGTACATATGAAGCAGAAAGCCTGGCCGGTACGCCTCATCTCCGGCGGCCTGGTAACCCTGACCCTGGTGGGGGTGGCGGTAGCCGCCGGACAGCAGGGCAGTCAGTCCGACCCCCTGGTGACCCTGAGCTACCTGAACCAGCAGGTGACCCCCGCTATTCTGGCCCAGGTGGACAGCAAGCTGACCGCCCGGCAGAGCGAGCTGGAGGGCAAGCTGACGGCGGTGAAGGACCAGTATGTGAAAGAGGTGGAGGCCAAGCTGAACGCCTCCGGCGGGACAGGCTCCGGCGGTCAGACGACTACCGGCGGCGCGGTCTATGAGGTGGTGACTCTCAGCGCGGGCCAGACCCTCACCGGCGGCGCGGCCTGTGAATTCCTTCTCCGCAGCGGCACGGCCACCTGCGTGTCCGATTCCTCGCCGGGACTGGTGGACATGACCGACGGCACCACCCTGGCCAGCGGCGGGAGCCTGAAGGCCAACCACCTCTACCTGGGCACTCTTGCGGGCCGGGGGGTGAAGGCCTCCACGGCGGTGACCATCATGGTCCGGGGGAGCTATACCATCAAGTAACCGGGAGGGCGCACGGCAGCCGTGCGCCCTCTTTGTGCATTTCCCATACCTGCCGCCGCATACCTATGGAAGGAGAGAGGGGGCGGCGGCATGGAGGCGCGGTTTTCCCTGCTGGACGGCCGGGGGTGGCTGACGGTGGCGGAGGAGCGGGGACGGGCGGTGTGCAAGGGACAACTGCCTGACGACAAAAAGGGGCTGTACAAGGGCTGGCTGACCGGCCCCGCCGGCCGGGCGCTGCTGGGCACCTTTGTGCCCGAGCAGGGCAGGCTGGTGCTGTCCCGTACCCTCAGTGTGGCCGAGCTGGAGCGGCAGGGCGCCTGGCCCCCCGACGGCGGGGAGGTGGTGCTGGCCTACGCTTTTCAGCAGGAGCCGCGGAAGCGGCCGGTCCCGCCGGGCTGGACCTGGGTGGCGGAGCCCGCCCGGCTGATGGGGGAGGCCCTGCTGGCCCAGGCCATCGGAGGGGGCGGAGCCCTGCTGCGCAAAGAGGAGCAAGGGTTTCTCCTTGCCTGGCGGTTCCGCCCGGAGCAGCCCTTTCCCCTGACGCCGTTGTTCTGCTTTGCCCGCATCCAGGAGCTGGACGGGGCGCAGTACGCCGTCTTTCCCTTCCGGCCCGGCGGCTGTCCCCGGCCGGAATAGTTGTTTTTTTCCAACGTTTGCGGTATACTTGCAAATCATCAAGAACAAAAGATATGAGGAAGAGATATGACCGACTATTTTCATCTGAACGCCCAGCCCGACACCATCCGGGGCATCAGCAGCCTGGGGCTGGCCCATCTGGGGGACGGGGTGTTTGAGCTGATGGTGCGCTCCTGGCTGTGCCTCCACGGGAAGGCCACCTCCAGGGGCCTGCACAAGGCCACCGTCCGCTATGTGGCCGCCCCGGCCCAGGCCAGGGCGGTGGAGAAGATCCTCCCCCTGCTGGACGAGGAGGAGGGGGATGTGTTCCGCCGGGGCCGCAATACCAGCCCCCACAGCGTGCCCCAGAACGCCAGCCGGGCGGACTACCAGGCCGCCACCGGCCTGGAGGCCCTGTTCGGCTGGTTGTGGCTCCAGGGCCGCACCCAGCGGCTCAATGAGCTCTTTGCCGCCATGATGGAGGAGGAAAAAACATGCCGTTAGACGCCCTGTGCCTCACCGCCGTGGCGGAGGAACTCCGCCCCACTCTGGTGGGAGCCAAGATCGACAAGATCTACCAGCCCACCCGGGATGAGGTGGTGCTCTTTCTCCGGGGCCAGGGGGAGAACGTGCGCCTGCTCCTCTCCGCCAATCCCGGCCATCCCCGGGCCCACCTCACCACCCTCACCCGGGAGAATCCGGACAAGCCCCCCATGTTCTGCATGCTGCTGCGCAAGCACCTGCTGGGCGGCCGGATCCTGGAGCTGAATCAGCCTCCGCTGGAGCGGATTCTGGACTTTAAGCTGGAGACCATCGACGAGCTGGGGGACCGGGTGGAGCGCCGCCTGGTGCTGGAGGCCATGGGCCGCAGCGCCAACCTGATTTTGCTGGACCAGGAGGGGCGGATCATCGACTGCATCCGCCGGGTGGAGGGGGACCTGTCCCGGAACCAGCGGCAGCTGCTGCCCGGTCTGTTCTACCGTCAGCCTCCAGCGCCTGACAAGCTAAATCCATTTACACTGAGCGAGGACGAGCTGTTGGCCGCTCTGGAGAATCCCACCCAAAAGGAGCCGGAAAAGCTGCTGATGGACGCTTTTACCGGGCTTTCTCCCCTGATTGCCCGGGAAGTTGTGTTCCGGGCCGGGGGAGAGGCGGGCCTGCCTGGGGCCCTGGAGAAACTGCGAAAAGCTGTAAATGAAAAAGACTTTACCCCATATCTGCTGGTGCGGGAGGGCAAGCCGGTGGACTTCTCCTTCCTGCCCATCCTCCAATACGGCCCTGAAACCGAGAGCATCCGTCAGGAGAGCTTTTCCGCCCTGCTGGACGGCTTTTATGAGCGGCGGGAGGCGGCGGAGCGGGTGCGCCAGCGGGGGCAGGATCTGGTGAAGGCGGTAACCAACGCCCGGGACCGGACCGCCCGCAAGCTGGCCAACCAGGAGAAGGAGCTGGCCGCCACCCTGGACCGGGAAAAGCTGCGGGAGCAGGGGGATATCATCACCTCCAACCTCCATGTGATGGAAAAGGGCATGGGGGTGCTGAAGGCCATGAATTTCTACGACCCGGAGTGCCGGGAGGTGGAGATCCGGCTGGACCCCCTCCTCACCCCCCAGCAGAACGCCGCCAAATATTATAAGGAGTACAACAAGGCCAAGACCGCTGAAAAGATGCTCACCCTTCAGATTGAGAAGGGAGAGCGGGAGCTGGAATATCTCAACAGCGTGCTGGAAAACCTGGAACTGGCGGAAGGAGAGCGGGATCTGGGGGAGATCCGGCAGGAGCTGGTGGACACCGGCTACCTCCGCCGGGCCAAGACCGCCGCCAAGCGGGAGAAGCGGGTGGCGGGCAAGCCCATGGAGTTCCGCTCCAGCGCCGGTCTGCGCATCAGCGTGGGGAAGAACAACAGCCAGAACGACCAGCTCACCACCAAGATGGCCTACAAGAGCGACATCTGGCTCCACACCCAGAAGATCCACGGCTCCCACGTGATCTTGTGGCTGGAGGGGGGCGAGGCGGATGTCCAGAGCCTCACCGAGGCGGCGGTATTGGCCGCCACCTTCTCCCAGGCCAGGGAGAGCACCCGGGTGCCGGTGGACTACACTCCGGTGAAATACGTGAAAAAGCCCGCCGGGGCCCGGCCGGGCATGGTGGTATATACCACCTACCAGACCGCCGTGGTGGACCCGGATCCGGAGCTGGCCCGCCGCCTGCGGGTGAAGTAGCGGCGGACGCAGGAGGGACAGAAAGATGGAGACCTATCATATTTTAGTGGTGGAGGACGACCCGGATATCAACAAGCTGCTGTGCCGGGTGCTGTCCGGGGCGGGCTACGACTGCCGCCCGGCCTACTCCGGCAGCGAGGCGGCCCTGTGGGCGGGTCAGTACGACTACGATCTGGTGCTGCTGGATCTGATGCTGCCCGGCCTGACGGGGGAGGAGTTCATCACCCAGCTGCGCCAGCGCAAGACCATGCCCATCATCGTCCTCTCCGCCAAGGCGGGGCTGGAGGACCGGGTGAACGTGCTCAAGCTGGGGGCGGATGACTTTATCCCCAAGCCCTTTGACAACGCTGAGGTGCTGGCCCGGGTGGAGGCCCAGCTGCGCCGCTACCGGCAGTTTTCCGGGGCCTCCGGGGGCAGTGTGCTCACCCACGGAGACTTGGTGCTGGACAAGGACAGCGTGACGGTGACGGCGGCGGGCAAGCCGGTGGCGGTCACCGCCCGGGAATTTCACATCCTCACCCTGCTGATGGAGCACCCCAAGAAGGTGTTCACCCGGGAGCAGCTCTACCAGCAGGTGTGGAACGGGGCCTACATGGGGGACGACAACACGGTGAACGTCCACATTTCCAACTTGCGCTCCAAGCTGGCCAAGGCCAGCCCCACCGAGTATATCAAGACAGTGTGGGGCATCGGCTTTAAAATGTGCGACTGATTTTAAACTTTCTTCACCTTTGCTTTACGGCGGATTATTGACTTGCCGCTATACTGGCATCACAATCCAAGAGAAAGGCGGATGCCATATGACGCAAGACGTGCTGGTGACCCATGGGCTCACCAAGCGATATGGAAACCACCCGGTGGTGGACCGGGTGAACCTGGCGGTGGAGCGGGGCCAGATCTACGGCCTGGTGGGCCGCAACGGGGCGGGCAAGACCACTCTGATCCGCATGGTGACGGGGCAGAGCGTCCCCTCTGACGGGGAGCTGAGCCTGTTCGGCGCCACTGGGGGAAAGGAGCTGGCCGCCATGCGCGCCCGTACCGGGGTGATGGTGGAGACTCCCAGCTTTTACCCCTACCTCACCGCCCGGCAGAACCTGGAGTATTACCGCATCCAGCGGGGGATCCCCGGCGATCGGGTGGTAGACCAGGTGCTGGAGGAGGTAGATCTGGCGAACACCGGGAAAAAGACCTTCAAGAACTTCTCTCTGGGCATGAAGCAGCGGATGGGGCTGGCCCTGGCCCTGATGAACCGGCCGGACTTCCTGCTGCTGGACGAGCCCATCAACGGCCTGGATCCGGAGGGAATTGTGGAGTTCCGCAACCTGCTGCTGCGGCTGAATCAGGAGCACCAGACCACCATCCTTATCTCCAGCCACATCCTGCCCGAGCTGGCCAACCTGGCCACCTGCTACGGCTTCATCGACAACGGGGTGATGCTGGAGGAGATCACCGCCCAGGCCCTCCAGGAGAAGTGCCGGGCCTGCATTGAGGTGCAGGTGGACGACGCCTCTCAGGCCGCCCTGGTGCTGGAGAAGGCTCTGGGGATGCGGGACTACGAGGTGCTGCCCGGCAACATCATCCGGCTGTACGGCTGCCTGGACCGGCCCCAGGAGGTGGCCCGGGTGCTGGTGGAGGGGGGCGCGGCCCTTCTGTCTATCGAGAGCCGGGGGGCCAATCTGGAGGACTACTTCCTGTCCATGATCGGGGGTGTCCGCCATGCGTAACTATCTGACAGCCGAGTGTTATAAGGTATTCCGGCGGAAATACCTCTATCTTACCCTGCTGGTTGTGCTGGCCCTGGAGGGTGTGCTGCTGTGGGGCTGCTGGCTCACCAGCTCCTGGGGCAATGAGGGTATGAACTTCTATTCCGCAGCTACCCTGGTGGCGGTTATGCTGAGTATCGGAGCCTATGCCCCCGTGCTGACCTGCGATATGGTCTTTTCCGAGCAGTATAAGCAGAACACCCTGAAAAACGAGGTGTCCTACGGCCTGTCCCGGGCGCGGATCTATCTGGGTAAGCTGGCGGTATCTACGCTGGTGTCCCTGCTGGCGGCGGCGGTGATGGTGGCGCTGTATGTGGCCGGGTGCTGGGTGCTGCTGCCCCACGGGGAGCAGGACGCGGCGGCCTTTGCCCTCATCGGCTACGGCCTGGCGGGAGCCTTCCCCCTGTGGCTGGGGGCCCAGGGGATCACCATGGCCTGCTATTTCCTGGTGCGCAACACCACCCTGGCCGCCTTTGTGGGCATCGGTCTGCTGGGGGTGGTGCCGGGGATTTTCCAGGCCCTGGGTCTGCTGTTCAACCCCATGTTTGAGACGGTGCGCCAGCTGATGCCCACGGTGATGCTGGAAAAGCTGCCCAATATGGCCTTCCAGGCGGACTATCTGGGTCTGTGCTGGCTGGTGGGTTTGGCGCTGCTGGTTGTGTCCACCATTGTGGGACTGGCGGCGTTTCAGAAGAAGGAGGTCCGCTGAGCGGGTCGGATGGCCGGGAGGGAAGCGGCTGTGCTGAACTACATCAAAGCCGAGCTGTGGAAGGCCCTGCGCCACCGGATTTTCTGGGGCACCACGATATTTCTGGTTCTGTGTACCGCCCTGTTCGGGGTCCTGATGCACAGCGCCGACTATGTGGAGCTGGTGGGCGGAGTCAGTGTGACCATGCTGACCGGAATGCTGGTGGTGCCCCTGCTGGTGCAGGTGGTGGACGGGGGCCGGGGCGAGACTATGAAAAACGAGATCTCCTTCGGCCTGAGCCGGGGCGGGATCTACGGCGGCAAGCTGTTGTCCGGCCTGCTGCTGGGTCTGGGGCTGTGCGCCGTTTTGCTGGTGGGGCTTCTGGGTATCTGCGCTCTTCTGCTGCCCCATGGCGACCCGGAGGCGGAGGCGGTGGCCCTGTGGATTTTGGGCTTCTGCCTGCTGGCGGCTATCCCGGTGTGGTGCGGGATGTTCACCCTGTGCCACGCCATGGCCATGCTGTTCCCCGGTACCGCCGTCTGGATGACGGCCTATTATCTGCTGTTTTTTGTGGGGCAGCCCATTCTAGCGGCGCTGTCCAGCCTGTTTACCGGCGGGAGTCTGTCTCCGCTGCTGCAGGCGATCCTGATGCCCTACACCCTGCTGATGCCGCCCTATCTCTCCGGCTGGCTCACCTGGGAGTACCAGCTCTGGTGCTGGGGGATCGGCCTGGGGTGGGGCGGGGCGAGCACCCTGGTGGGGCTGCTGTGGTTCTTCCGCCGGGATATTCGATAAAAAGACAAGGCGCGCCCGCACTCCGGGCGCGCCCTTGGCCTGTTCAAGGGGGCGTACAAAATGGCGGTCCTGTGTGTCATATTACTTTTGCTTTGCGCTGGCCTGGGCTGGTGGGTGTGGACTCAGCGGCGGTCTCTGCGGAGCGCGGCCGCTCAGATGAGGCAGCTGGAGGAATCCGGCAGCACCGCCCGGGTGCGGCTGGCGGTGCCCAACGGTGCGGCGGAGGAGCTGCTCCAGGAGGTCAACCGTCTGCTGGAGGCCCGGCGGGCGGATCAGGCCGCCTGGCGGGAGCGGGAAAAATCCCTCCGCCAGCAGATTTCCAACATCTCCCACGACCTGCGCACTCCCCTCACCTCCATTTTGGGCTACCTCCAGCTGTTGGAGGACCCAAACCTGCCGGAGGGGGAGCGGAGGGAGTATCTGGCGGTGGTGGAGAGCCGGTCCAAGGCCCTCCAGAGCCTGATCACCAGTTTTTATGAGCTCTCCCGTCTGGAAGGGGGGGAGTATCCCCTGGAGCGGGAGCCGGTGAATCTCCATGCCAGCCTGTCCGGGCTGCTGGCCGCCTTTTACAGCGACTTCACCGACCGGGGCTTCGACATGGCGGTGGAGCTGGAGGAGGGCCTGCCGCCGGTGCAGGCGGACGAGGGGGCGGTGCTGCGGGTGTTTACCAATCTGCTGCGCAACGCCCTGGATCACGGTCAGGGGGGCATGGAGGTGCGGTTGTACCGGGAGGGGGAGAGCGTGGTAAGCCTGTTCCGCAACCAGACCGACGATTTGACCCAGGAGGATGTGCCCCGTGTGTTTGACCGGTTCTTTACCTCAGACAAAATGCGCACCGGCCGGAATACCGGTTTGGGGCTGGCCATTGTGAAGGCGCTGGCTGACCGGATGGGATGTCCCGTCTCGGCGGCGCTGTCCGACGGCTGGTTTGAGATCAAAATTACGTGGCCGATTCTGGGCTGGAATAAATTGAACTAACCAGTAGGTTCCCACCTTGACAAATACGGGAAAAGCTGTTATGGTCTTATTTAACGTAGAAAAGTCCCGCCTTGACGGGGTAAATTCTATGTAATCCCAGGCAGAGGGAATCAGAGGGCTTCCGGCAACAGGCCGGGGGAATCAGAAAAAGGCGAGGTTGAAGCACATGGTAAAAATCGTACGGAAAAAGGTCCTCAACCCCAGCGTGACGCTGCTGGAGGTGGAGGCGCCGCTGATCGCGCGGAAGGCGCAGGCGGGGCAGTTCATCATCCTGCGTGTGGATGAGCATGGGGAACGTGTTCCCCTGACCATTGCCGATTACGACCGGGAAAAAGGAACGGTCACCATCATCTTCCAGAAGGTGGGCCTGACCACCGAGCTGCTGGGCGAGCTGAACGAGGGCGACAGCATCCGAGACTTTGTGGGCCCCCTGGGCCTGCCCACCGAACTGCCCGAGGGAGCCAAGCGGGTGTGCGTGGTGGGCGGCGGCGTGGGCTGCGCCATTGCCTATCCCCAGGCCAAGAGCCTCCACGCCCAGGGCATCGGGGTGGACGTAATTGCCGGTTTCCGCTCCAAGGACATCGTGATCCTGGAGGAGGAGTTCAAGGCCGCCTGCGACAATCTGTATATCACCACCGACGACGGCTCCTATATGGAAAAGGGCTTCGTTACCGACAAACTCAAGAGCCTCATTGACGCCGGCAACCAGTACGACGCGGTCATCGCCATCGGGCCCATTCCCATGATGAAGTTTGTCTCCGCTGTGACCAAGCCCTACGGGATCAAGACCATTGTCTCCCTGAACCCCATCATGATCGACGGCACCGGCATGTGCGGTGGCTGCCGGGTGACGGTGGGCGGCAAGATGAAGTTTGCCTGCGTGGACGGCCCCGACTTTGACGGCCATGAGGTGGACTTTGACGAGCTGATGAGCCGCAACACGGTGTACCGCGGGGAAGAGGCCGAGGAGAAGCAGCGCCATGCCTGCCGCATGGACGAGCTGGCCCGCGAAATGATTCATTGAGAGGGAGATACATAAAACATGGCTAACATGAGTTTGACCAAAGTTCCCGTGCCGGAGCAGGACGCCAAGGTCCGCAGCCGCAACTTTGAGGAGGTCTGCCTGGGCTACACCAGGGAGCAGGCCATGGAGGAGGCCACCCGCTGCCTCAACTGCAAGAACAAGCCCTGCGTGGGCGGCTGCCCGGTGAACATCCATATTCCCGAGTTTATCGCCAAGGTGGCCGAGGGCGACTTCAAGGCAGCCTATGAGATCATTTCCGACACCAATGCCCTGCCCGGCGTCAGCGGCCGTGTCTGCCCTCAGGAGAGCCAGTGTGAGAAGTACTGCGTCCGGGGCATCAAGGGCGAACCGGTGGCCATCGGCCGTCTGGAACGGTTTGTGGCCGACTGGTACCGGGAGAACATCAATGAGATGCCCCAGAAGCCCGAGAGCAACGGCATCCGCGTGGCGGTGGTGGGCTCCGGCCCTGCCAGCCTGACCTGCGCCAGCGACCTGGCCAAGCAGGGCTATCAGGTGACTATGTTCGAGGCATTCCACACCGCCGGCGGCGTGCTGGTGTACGGCATCCCCGAGTTCCGTCTGCCCAAGGCCATCGTGGCCAACGAGGTGGAGAAGCTCACCGCCATGGGCGTGGATCTGGAGACCGACATGGTGGTGGGCAAGACCTACACCATTGACGAGATGTTCGAGGAGGGCTACGAGGCGGTGTTCGTGGGCTCCGGCGCTGGTCTGCCCATGTTCATGGGCATTCCCGGTGAGACCCTGGCCGGCGTGTATTCCGCCAACGAGTACCTGACCCGCATCAACCTGATGAAGGCCTACCTGAACAGCTACGACACCCCCATCAAGAAGATCAAGCGGGCCGCCATCGTGGGCGGCGGCAACGTGGCCATGGACGCCGCCCGCTGCGCCATGCGCATGGGCGCCGAGCACGTGTACGTGGTGTACCGCCGGGGCGAGGAGGAGATGCCCGCCCGCCGGGAGGAGATCCACCACGCCAAGGAGGAGGGCATTGAGTTCCTGTTCCTGAACAACCCGGTAAAAATCCTGGGCGACGAGAAGGGCTGCGTCCGGGCCATGGAGTGCATCAGGATGGAGCTGGGCGAGCCTGATGCCAGCGGCCGCCGCCGTCCCATCGAGGTGCCCGGCAGCGAGTTTGAGCTGGAAGTGGACGCCGTTATCATGAGCCTGGGTACCAGCCCCAACCCGCTCATCCGCTCCACCACTCCCGGCCTGGATACCAACAAAAAGGGCTGCCTCATCGCGGATGAGGAGACCATGGCTACCACCCGGGAGGGCGTGTACGCCGGCGGCGACGCCGTAACCGGCGCTGCCACCGTGATCCTGGCTATGGGCGCCGGTAAGAAGGCTGCCGAGGCCATGGACAAGTACCTGAAGGAGAAGCACGGCAAGTAATATCAGCCCGATTTTTGCGGTCTGCGAGAAATTTCGAAAAAACGCAAAAAAGAGGTTGACAAACCTGGCTGCAGTGAGTATAATAACCCTTGTCGGTCGCGAGATGAACCGATCTGGGGGTATAGCTCAGCTGGGAGAGCGCTTGAATGGCATTCAAGAGGTCAGCGGTTCGATCCCGCTTATCTCCACCAGAAAGATCCTGAAATCGAATGATTTCAGGATCTTTTTTTGTTTGATCCGAACCCGCCCGTTTCCATAGGGAAACGGGCGGGTTCTTTTGCCATGGGCCTTATACAAATCCCACAAATTTTTTAGTGATTTTTTGTGATTGAAAATGATCAGAAAAGATTGAAAATGAAAGTTGATGGTGTTATATTAAAGGCACAAAAGAAATCAATCAAAATCGAGCAGAAGGGAGGATCGGAAATGCTTGCGGAACAGCGTTTTGAATTGATTCTGCGGGAGCTGAATGCCAGCCGGGCGGCCAGTGTACCCCGCCTTTGCGAGCTGACCGGCGCTTCGGAAGCCACAATCCGCCGGGACTTGAACACGCTGGCCAGACAGGGGCGGCTGAACAAGGTACACGGCGGCGCGGTGCTGGCCAACGGTGAGTTCCAGGGTGAGGAGCCGGATGTGGGTACCAAGATCCTGCTCCACCAGGAGGAGAAGGAGCGCATTGCCCGCTATGCAGCCAGCCTGGTGGACGATGACGACGTGGTCTACATTGACGCCGGGACCACCACGGTGCGCATGATGGAGCACCTGAGAGGCTGCAAGGCTCTGTTTGTCACCAACGGCGTGGCCTGTGCCCAGCGGCTGCTGGAGCTGGAGCTGCGGGGCCACGTGGTGGGCGGCTGGCTGAAGCCGGGCACGGGAGCCGTGGTGGGCGCGGAGGCCCTGGAGGGGCTGGAGCGCTACAACTTTACCAAGACCTTTCTGGGGATCAACGGCATCACGGTGCGGCAGGGCTTCACCACGCCGGACCCGGAGGAGGCGGCGGTGAAGCGGAAGGCCTCCCAGCGGGCTTATCTGACCTACGTTCTGGCGGATAACAGCAAGTTTGAGAAGGTGACGGCCGCCACGGTCCTGCCGTTGGAGAAGGCCAGCATCATCACCGACCGGCTGCCCGACCGGAGCTATCTGGAACACACGATTATCAAGGAGGTCTGAGCCGTGATTTATACAGTCACGTTCAACCCGGCCCTGGACTATGTGGTCCGTATGGACCGCTTCCGGGCGGGGGAGGTCAACCGAACCGCCAGCGAGGAGCTTCAGCTGGGGGGGAAGGGGATCAATGTCTCCACCGTTCTGTGCAACCTGGGCGTGGAAAATGTGGCGCTGGGCTTTCTGGCTGGATTTACCGGCCGGGCGCTGGAGGACGGTCTGCAAAAAAACGGAATTCAGACGGATTTCATCTGGCTGGATACCGGCCTGACCCGCATCAACGTCAAGATCAAGGGCGGGGATGAGACCGAGATCAACGGGCGGGGCCCGGATATCAGCGGGGAAGCTCTGGATGCCATGTTCGGCAAGCTGGACCGGCTGGGGGAGGGTGACGTCCTGGTGGTGTCCGGCTCCATCCCGGCCACCCTGCCCAGCGACATCTATGAGCGCATCCTGGCCCGGCTGGAGGGCCGGGGGATTCGCACCGTGGTGGACGCCACCCGGGACCTGCTGTGCAACGTGCTGCCCTATAAGCCCTTCCTGATCAAGCCCAACAATCTGGAGCTGGGCGAAATCTTCGGCCGGGAGCTGAAGAGTGATGAGGAGATCCGGGACTGCGCGGCCCAGCTCCAGCAGCGGGGGGCCCGCAACGTGCTGGTGTCCATGGCGGGGGACGGGTCCCTGCTTCTGGACGAGACGGGGGCCTGCCACCGCCTGGGGGTGCCCAAGGGGAAGGTCCTCAACTCTGTGGGAGCAGGGGACTCCATGGTGGCCGGTTTCCTGGCCGGCTGGCTGGAGAAGGGAGACTACGCCTACGCCCACCGTCTGGGCGCCGCCGCCGGTTCCGCTACCGCGTTTTCGGATGGTCTGGCCACGGGTGAGGAGATCCGGGCCTTACTGAACACCTTTTAATTTGCAGAGGAAAGGAGTCTGGTTCAAATGCGTATCGTTGATCTGCTGAGCCAAGACAAAATCGCCCTTGGGGCGGTGGCCGCAGATAAGGAGGCGGCTATTGACCTCCTGGTGGGGCTGCAGGACAAGAGCGGCTGCCTCACCGACAAGGAGGCGTACAAAAAAGCCATTCTGGCCCGGGAGGCCCAGAGCAGCACCGCCATTGAGGCGGGCATCGCCGTGCCTCACGCCAAGAGCGACTGCGTGAAGGCCCCCAGCCTGGCGGCCTGTACCCTGAAGGAGGGCGTGGACTACGGGGCCATGGACGGCCAGCCCTCCGACCTGTTCTTCATGATCGCCGCCCCCATGGACGGGGACCTCCATCTGGAGATTCTCTCCCACCTGATGGTGCTGCTGATGGACCCGGCGTTTGTGGGCGAGCTGCACGCCGCCCCCGACGCCAAGACCTTCCTGGAGGTCATCGACCGGTATGAGACCGCCAAGTACGGCGCGCCCCAGGCGGAAGAGTCCGCTCCCGCGCCCGCGGCCGAATCCCCCGCCCAGAAGCCTGAGGCCGGTCCCCGCATTCTGGCGGTCACCGCCTGTCCCACCGGCATCGCCCACACCTATATGGCGGCCGAGGCCCTGGAGAAGAAGGGCAAGGAAATCGGCATTCCGGTGAAGGCCGAGACTCAGGGTTCCGGCGGCGCCAAGAATATCCTGACCCAGGCCGAGATCGACGCCTGTGACGGCATCATCATTGCCGCCGACAAAGAAGTGGACCTGGCCCGGTTTGACGGCAAGCATGTGCTGCGGGTGCCGGTGTCCGACGGCATCCACAAGCCGGAGGAGCTGATCCGCCAGGCCCCTGAGGCCCCCATCTACCACCATACCGGCGAGATGGTCCATGAGGAGACCAATGAGAGCATCGGCCGCAAGCTGTACAAGCAGCTGATGAACGGCGTGTCCCACATGCTGCCCTTCGTCATCGGCGGCGGTATCCTCATCGCCCTGGCCTTCCTGCTGGACGACCCCTCCATTGACTACGCCAACTTCGGCACCAACACCCCCGTGGCCGCCTGGTTCAAGAACATCGGCAACGTGGCCTTCAACTTCATGCTGCCCATCCTGGCGGGCTACATCGCCATGGCCATCGCCGACCGGCCCGGCCTGATGGTGGGCTTTGTGGGCGGCGCGCTGGCCGTGTCGGGCGCCACCTTTGCCAGCCCCGCCGGAGGCGCCGTGTCCGCCGGTTTCCTGGGCGCCCTCATCGCCGGCTTTGCCGGCGGCTACCTGATGCTGGGTATGCGGAAGGTGTGCGATAAGCTGCCCAATGCATTGGAGGGCCTGAAGCCCATCCTGATTTACCCCGTGGTAGGCCTGCTGATCATCGGACTGTTCATGTGCCTCATCAACCCCATCGTGGGCGCCATCAATACCGCCCTCTACTCCGGCCTGGAGGCCATGGGCGAGGGCAGCAAGATCATCCTGGGCATCGTGCTGGCCGGCATGATGGCCGTGGATATGGGCGGGCCCTTCAACAAGGCCGCCTATGTGTTCGGCACATCCACCCTGGCCTCCATGGCCGCCGGACAGGGCTCCGACATCATGGCCGCCGTCATGATCGGCGGCATGGTGCCCCCCATCGCCATCGCCCTGGCCACCACCTTCTTCAAAAACCGCTTTACCGCCGATGAGCGCAAGTCCGGCGTGGTCAACTATATTATGGGCCTGTGCTTCATCACCGAGGGCGCCATTCCCTTCGCCGCCGGCGATCCTCTCCACGTGCTCCCCGCCTGTATCGTAGGCTCCGGTGTGGCCGGCGCCCTGTCCATGGCCTTCGGCTGCGCCCTTCCCGCCCCTCACGGCGGCATCTTCGTGTTCCCCGTCATGACCAATGTGGGCGGCTATCTGGTTGCCCTGGTGGTCGGCTCCCTGGTAGGCATGGTCCTGCTGGGTATTCTGAAAAAGAAAAAAGTGTAAGCATAAAAATCGCTTTTTATGGAGAAAGGAAGTATTACTATGGTATCCGCCAAGACGAAAGTTGTAAATCCCCAGGGCATGCACATGCGTCCCGCCCAGCTCTTTGTCAACACCATGGCCAAGTACAAGAGCGACGTCACCATCATTTTCGGCGACAAGACCATCAACGCCAAGAGCATCATGCACCTGATGGCCGCCTGCATCAAGCAGGGCAGCGAGATCGAGATCCAGTGCTCCGGCGAGCAGGAGGCCGAGGCCCTGAAGGCCGCGGTGGAGCTGGTCGAGTCCGGACTGGGGGAGTGAGCGGCGTAGCCGCCCACCACAGGTTACAGGAAGGAGAACCGCTATGATTTTGCATGGCATCGGCGCTTCCGAGGGGATCGGGATTGGAAAAGCGGTCTGTGTTCGGGAGCAGAATCTGGATTATTCCGCCGTCTCCTACGGGGGAAAAGAGGTGGAGAAGGACCGCCTTCAGGCCGCCATCCAGCAGTTCAATGAGCGCACCTCCGCCATGGCGGAGCACATCCGCGCCCAGGTAGGGCAGAAGGAGTCGGAGATCCTCACCGGGCAGATCGCCATGCTGGGAGACCCCTTCATGCAGAGCCAGATGACGGAGATCATCGAGGGCGGCCAGTGCGCCGAGGCGGCGGTGGACCAGGTGTGCACCATGTACGCCGAGATGTTCGCCGGCGTGGACGACGAGCTGATGCGCCAGCGGGCCACCGATGTGCGGGATATCCGCGGCCGGCTGCTGGCCATCCTGCTGAAGGTGGAGGGGGTGGACGTCAGCGAGCTGCCTGCTGGCAGCGTGCTGGTGGCCCATGACCTGACCCCCTCCATGACGGTGGGCCTGAAGAAGGAGAACGTGGCCGCCATCCTTACCGAGACCGGCGGCCGCACCAGCCACTCCGCCATCCTGGCCCGGGCTCTGGAGCTGCCCGCCGTCCTCAGCGTGCCCAAAGCCCTGGAGCTGGTGAAGGACGGGGACGGCGTGATCGTGGACGGCGGGGAGGGGGTAGCCCTGCTTAACCCCGACCAGCTGACCCGGGGCGAGTACCTGAAAAAGCAGGAGGAGTACCAGAAAAAGCGGGCCCTCCTGGCGGTCTACCGGGACCGGGAGACCGTGGACGCCGACGGCAAGCGGTACGGGCTGTATGCCAACATCGGCTCTCCCGCCGAGGCGGAGGCTGCCGCGGCCGCCGGGGCGGAGGGCGTTGGCCTGTTCCGCACGGAATTTCTGTTCATGGACCGTACCAGCGTCCCCTCTGAGACCGAGCAGATGGAGGCCTATCAGGCGGTCTCCCGCACCATGGCCGGCAAAGAGGTCATCATCCGTACCCTGGACGTGGGGGGCGACAAGGCCATCGACTACCTGGGCATGGAGCAGGAGGAGAACCCCTTCCTGGGCCACCGGGCCATCCGCTACTGCCTGGACCGGCCGGAGCTGTATAAGGTCCAGCTGCGGGCCCTGCTGCGGGCGGGAGCCGAACTGCGCAACATCAAGATCATGCTCCCTCTGGTGACCAGCCTGGAGGAGATCCGGGGCGCCCGGGCGCTGCTGGAGCAGTGCAAGAGTGAGCTGGAGGCCGAGGGCCTGCCCTACGATAAGGATATCTCTCTGGGTATCATGGTGGAGACCCCCGCCGCCGCCCTCATCGCCGACCTGCTGGCTCAGGAGAGCGACTTCTTCTCCATCGGTACCAACGATCTGACCCAGTATGTGATGGCAGTGGACCGGGGCAACGCCAAGGTGGAGAAGCTGTATACCACCTTCCACCCCGCGGTGCTTCGCTCCATCCGAAACGTGATCCAGGCCGCCAAGCAGGCCGGAATCCCTGTGGGTATGTGCGGCGAGGCTGCAGCCGATCCCTGCCTGATCCCTCTGCTGATGAGCTGGGGGCTGGACGAATTCTCGGTCAGCGCCTCCTCCGTGCTGGCCACCCGGGCCAGGATCCACCACTGGCGGAGCGAGGAGGCCGGACAGGTGGCCCAGGAGGCCATGAGCCTGTCCACCGCCGCCGGTGTGCAGGGCTATCTCAAAGCCACCGCCAGAGATTGAACAGTATGAAAAAGGACCGCCGCGGTTATTCCGCGGCGGTCCTTCTTTTATGGGCTCAGATTTGGTCGGCGGCCTTGCGGGGGCCGGAGGCGAAGGCGTCCCCATGGACGATGTACCGGGAGACCACCTTGTACACCAGGAAGGTGATGGTGGAGTTAACCCCGGCCTTGATCAGGTTGAAGGGGGCGATGAAGGGCACCAGCAGGGTGTCCACATAGGCCCGGTTGGCGGCCACGGCGGCGGCATCACTCCAGTCCGGGGTGATAAAATAGGGGGTGATGAAGTGGTTGAACACCATCATGGCGAAGGTCATGGCCAGCACGCCGGCCACCAGGCCAATCACCGCGCCGGAGCGGGTGTGGCGGAACTTATAGATGGTGCCCGCCACCAGCACCAGAGTGGAGGTGGCAAAGATGTGCATGGCGATGCCCATGACGCCGCTCTGGGCGCTGACGGTAAAGCCCTGGATCAGGCTGGCCACCACCGTCAGCACAATGCCGGCCAGGGGGCCGTAGGCGAAGGTGCCGATGAGGATGGGGATATCGGCGGGGTCGTACTCCAGGAAGGCCACTGGGGCGAAGATGGGGAAGTGGACCAGGGACACCAGCACAATGGACAGGGCCACCAGCATGGCCATCACGGCCAGCTTTTTGATGCGGGCGGATCTTGCAGACATAATAAAACACTCCTTTAACATCAGTAACACCTGAAAGACCATGTCTTCCAGGTGTCAAAATCAAAGGAGCGTGCGCAATTTCAACACATCTTCTTCCATCCAGACTTCGCGCCCGGGTCTGTGCGCGTCACTGTCGGTCCCGGAGTTCCACCGGGTCAGCCATACGGCTCGCGGACTATACCGCCGATCGGGATTTTCACCCTGCCCTGAAGACAGTTCATTCAGTTGTTCCACCCTCATTATACACACTCGGGAGAAAAAAGCAAGCAAAATATAGGACTTTTTGAAAAAACAAATGTTCGATAAAGCGTTGACTTGTCCCATTGGATATACTACAATGAAAGCCGAAAACGGATTCGGCAAGGGAAGGAGGGGAGGAAGCTGGACCGGGAGCGTACCTGTACCTTTACCGGCCACCGGCCGGAAAAGCTGCCCTGGCGGGATGCTGAGGAGGACTCCAGATGTCTGGCGCTGAAAGCCCGGCTGGACACGGCGGTGGAGGAGGCCTATGAGCGGGGTAAGCGGCATTTCATGTGCGGCATGGCCCGTGGGGCGGATTTTTACTTTTGCGAGGCGGTGCTCAAGCTGCGGGAGCGGCACCCGGAGGTGACGCTGGAGGCGGTGATTCCCTGCGAGGAGCAGGCCGCCCACTGGCGGGAGCGGGAGCGGGAGCGGTATTTTACCCTGGTGGAGCAGTGCGACTGCGAGACCATGGTGCAGCGGCATTATGACAAGGGATGTATGCTTCGCCGCAACCGCTATATGGTGGACCGGGCCTCTCTGCTCATTGCCGTGTATGACGGAATGCTGGGGGGCACCATGTATACCCTCACCTATGCCATGCGGCAGGGCATTGACGTGGAGATCCTGGATATCGCGGAATAGAGAGGAGGGCCTATCCGGTAGGATAGGCCCTCCTTTCCGCCGTTCAGCAGTGGCAGCCCTTCAGCTCCCGGCAGTTGTCGGGGGCGGGGCCGTTGGGGGGGAAGAACTCGTTGACGGGGAACTTCACATGGCGGAAGATCTCGCAGGGGTCCTCCTCGCAGCCGCCGCAGGCGCACTCCTTCTCCGGCATACAGTAGTCGTACACCGGCATCAGCAGCTGGGAGTCCCGCTCCAGCCGGATGATGGAGAACTGGCCCAGAGTGACGTAGATCCGCTTGCCGTCCCCGCCGAAGCACAGGTCGCTGCCGAAGCAGGAGCAGATGCAGGGGGGGATTTCGGACAGGCAGCAGTCGCAGGGGTGGCACTCGCACACGTCCACCAGCTTCATGTTGAGCACGATGGGGTCCACCACTTCCACCACCGCAGTGGGCAGGTTGGTTTTGCGCAGGTTCTGCTCATCCAGACCGTCCACCGACAGGTCGGAGGAGAACACCTTGGCGCTGCCTTCGCTGCCGAACAGGATCACCCGCTTGTCAAAGACGCACAGGCCGCAGACCTCCACCGGCCGGGCGGCGCCCACAAAGGCGTCGGCGGTGACCTTGTAGAAGTAGCGCACGTCCACGGTGTAGAAGCCCCGGTGGAAGCTCACCGGCTCCACATCGATGTAAGCGTACAGCAGCTCGGCGCTGCCTGCCTTGATGCTGACGGCACGGTCGATGGCCGCCTGGGAGTTCTGGGTGGGATAGAACCGCAGATCCTCGATACAGTCCTTATCGGAAGATATAGCGTTTTATATACTACGCCAAACCCTTGGGGTGCAAGGGTTTTCCATCAGAATGGTTTTAAGCTGAAGCGCAGCTGGAAGTCGGTGGGCGCGGTTTTCTTCTTTTTTTCGTACCATACGGTGTCCAGCACACTTTTGAGCATGGCGTTGCGGCCGGCGGGATCGGCGGCATCGTAGGCGTCCAGCACCCCCCGGATCTTCCTGGCCAGGGAGGCGGGGTCAGCCAGCCTGGCCTGCTCTATGGTGCGCTCCGTCTCCCGCTGCCGGCGCTCCAGCCCGGCAATCTTCGCCTTCACCGCCGCCATCCGCTCCCGGAAGGTGGGCAGGTCGTACTCCTCCAGCTCCAGCAGCTCGTACAGCCGGTTCTTTTGCCGCTGGGCGGCGGCCAGCTCCTTCTTGATTGCCTCCAGGGTGCTGTCCAGCACGGCGGTGTCCCGGCCGGTTCCGGCCTGCTGCTCCAGCTCCATCCGGGCCAGGGTCTCCTCCAGGTAGGACAGCACCCGTGCCTCCACCAGCTCAAACTTGGTGGAGGCGCAGCACCCCGGCCGGGTACACAGCAGGTAAGGGGAGCCCTTCATGGTCATCCGCTGCATGTGCTGCCCGCAGTTGGCGCACAGCACCAGCCCGGCCAGGGAGCTGCGCACCGTGCCGTCATTCCGGGAGGGGATGTACCGCCCGGCCAGGATGGCCTGCACCTGGTCGTAGGTCTCCTGGGAGATGATGGCCGGGTGGATCCCGTCCACGATGGTCCACTGCTCCCTGGGGTTGTAAATGGTGATGTGCTTGGGATTGCCCTTGGCCCCCTTGCGGATGTGAGTCTTTTGATCCCACACGATCTTGCCGGCAAAGGTGGGGTTGCGCAGGATGTGGGCCACGCTGTTCCGGGTGAACTCCGCCGAGCGGTGGGGCCTGGCCCCCAAGGAATTGATGTGCCGGGCGATGGAAACGCAGCCGTAGCCCTGGAGGTAGAGGTCGTACATCATCCGCACGAACTTGGCCTCCGGCTCGTAGATCTCCAGGGTGGGTTTCCGGTCCACCGTTACCTTCCGGTAGCCATAGGGGGCGTTAGCCACGTAGCAGCCGTCCTGGATGGTCTGCTTCAGCCCCCGGCGCAGCCGCTTGTTGATGATCTTGTACTCCCGGCGGCTCATAAAGGTCTTGAACTCTGCCAGCTCGTCGTCCAGATCGTCGGACAGATTGTAGGTCTTTTCCGGGGTGACGATGAGGGTGCCGGAGTCCCGGAAGGCGTCCAGGATGATGCCCTGGTCCTTCATACGGCCACGGGAGAGCCGGTCCAGATCCATCACCAGCACCGCGTCATACCGGCCGTCCTCCACGTCCTCCAGTAGCCGCAGCATCTCCGGCCGGGCGTACAGGCTCTCCCCGCTGACCACCTCGTAATAGGTCTCGATGATGTGGATGTCGTGGGCGGCGGCGAAGGCGGCCAGGGCCTTGCGGTGCTTGGCTAGTACCTCCTCGGTGTCCATACCCTCCTCCATCCGGGATTTGCGGAGGTATTGGGCTGCGTCCATGTTTGTCACCTGCCTTTTGTGGCACAAATGTTCGATTTCTGGCGGTTTAAGAGGCCGGGGCGAAAGCCCCGGCTCTTTTAATTTGGGAATAGGCCTATGATGCTATTTAATAGCATCGCTTACAGGCAGTCAGTCCCATAGACTGAGCCTCACTGATGGGCACCTGCCACGGATCATTCATTCCGCTACAGCTTGACTTCCTGTGATATTTACTCCCGGTTTGGGAAATCCAGACCATTTCCTCTGCTGGCGTTGGTTCCGGAGTCGGTTCTGGCGTGGGGGTAGGAGTCGGCTCGGGTGTTGGCGTGGGCGTCGGTGTTGGCGTAGGAGTAGGGGTAGGCGTGGGTGTAGGTGTTGGAGTTGCCTCAATCGTTGGATCAGGAGAAGCGGTCGTCACAGCGGCAGGCGGCGTATCGCTGGGCTGAGCGCTTTCCGGATTGCACGCACTCATGATGCCACCGATCAATACCAGCACAATAAGAACGATAAGAATGGTCCATATGGGCTTTTTGGACTTATTCGCTTTCCATCTTGCCATGCTACTCGCCTTCTCTATTTCAAATTTTTAGAGGAATCCTTAACAATGCTCACATAAACACCAGTTAATATCCGACAGCGGTAGCGCCATATTCTGCTTGTTCAGAGGTAAACCCTTCATATTCCAGCTGTTCGATCAGTTGGGAGCGGGAGAAGGACATTAGATCGAGATATGACTGTGCCTTTAGGGCAGCCTGCTCATTCCAATTTGCGCCGCAGTTGTCTGCGGCAAAGGTGGCGTCCTCAGTGCTATATCCTTCGTATTCAAGCTGGTCAATTAGGCCAGATCGAGAAAATGGCATAACAGAAAGGTAGCTTTTTGCCTGCTCAAGCGCATTTTTTTGACCCGTAGTAAGGGAACTTCCGGAATCTGGTTTGGTATCCACAGATGGAGTGCTCAGAACAGCCGTGTTGGTGGTGCTGTCCCAACTCACGTCCAGGCCCAGAGCGGTGGCCACCGCACGAATGGGGAGGTAGGTAGTGCCGTTGATGGCGAAGGGCTCCACAGGACTGCCGTTTGCATTGACCAGTGCCACCTGCTCGCCGTTCAGCGTCACCTTGATGTCATTGTAGTCCACCGTAACGGTCTGCTTTCCTACAGTAGCGGCAGCGGTGCCAACCAGGCCAACGACGGCAAGGGTGGTTAGACAGCCGGAAATAAAGCTCTTCCAATTCCTCTTCATTTCAATCTCTCTCCCTTTGTGCATCCATCCTGGACACTCTTTTATTTTATCTTCCGCCGCAGTTCTACCACCACGCCGATGATCTGCACGGGGAAAGATTCGATCTCGGCGGGGGAGTAGATACGCGGAGGATAAGCCGGATTTGTGGGGCGCAGCTCCAGGCTGCCGTCCCCTCTGATCATGACCTGCTTGAGGGTGGCCGCATCGCCGTTGACCAGAACGGCACAATCGTCGCCGCTCTCACAGGTCGTTTCTTTTCGGAGAATGACGGTGTCACCCTCCAGATAGCGGGGATACATGCTGTCCCCTCTGACACGCAGGCCAAAATACTGCCGGTCTCCGGAGCCCCAGGCCGCCGGGATCTCCTCCCAGTCCAGGATATCCTCAATGGCCTCCAGGGGGATACCGGCGGGGATGGTGCCGAGGACGGGGACACGAATGCCAGTGGGAGAATTGCTCTGAGTTTCACCCAGTAAGTCACTGGTGGTTACCCCGAGATAGTCGGCAAGCATCTGGACTTTGGAAACGGAGGGAACCCGACCGCGTTCAATGTCATTGATAAAACTTCCACCGACTCCGCTTTCCTTGCAGGCGTTTGTCGGCTTGATGCCCTTCGCCGAGCATATCATTTTGACTTTTTGCACAAAAAGTTCTTTGTCCATCGGCGAATATACCTCTTAATAAAGAATTCGATATCGCGTATAAAATACGCAAACTCAAACTTAATATATTGACAATTCGATATTGCGGATTTATGATTAACACACAGTGAAGCAGCGAGACGAAAGAAAGGATGATCGTGCTGTTTGATTGGTTGAAGAAACGTCCTTATTCTGGCGGCCCACCTAATTGGGCTTGGTTTATCACTTGGATGATTATGGGCCTTGCAATTGCAGCAAACCTAATTCTGATAGTAGCGCAATGCCTGAGATAACAATAGCAAGGATCGAGAGCCCTGTCGTTATCCAGTAGGGTATCCAACGATCTCGAAAGGCAATGCGATAGTATTGCAGATAGTCCTTGCCAAGCTGCGTTGTGCAAATGCGTCCGGTCGGTCGCGGTTGAAAGCCAGGAGGCCCGGAAAATTCTTCTTCCGCAAGTTTTAAGCGGAGGAGGCGTTCAGTGTCGCAATTAGGCGTGATGTACTGTTGTTTCCCAGACTTTAAGATTTTGCGCTCTTTAGATGTTAGTTTAATTTCAGAGAAGTCCACATAAAGAACCTCCATTTTGTTTTATGAAAGCGCGGTTAATGCCAGCAGGCAGAAATGGAGCGGGAAGAAGGTACGGTTAACAGCACAGATAGTTAGCCTATTGTAAATCATATCACAGGAGAGAGAAAAGGACAACCGGAAAGGAGGAAAGAATTTGAAAATCAGAGAGCTGCGGGAGCGCAAAGGGATGACTCAGGCGGAGCTGGCCCGGGCGGTGAAGGCATCAAGACCAACGGTTTGCATGTGGGAATCCGGTGCCCGTAGGCCTGGCCTGGACTATCTCCCGGTACTGGCCGATGTACTGGAGTGTTCCATTGATGCCCTTTATGGCCGTGCCGTGCCTGGACGGTCAGACGGGGAAGCAAGCTGATTCCAATATCCATTTTACCCTGCCAAGGAGGAGATAACCATGCCGGACGATTGCCGGAATATTTATAAGACCTGCCGCAAAGCCGCCGGTTTTACCCAGGAGGCGGCAGCGGAGCGGCTGGGTATCAGCGTGGAGAGTCTGCGGGCCTATGAGACTGGTCAGCGGGTACCACCCAATGAGGTGGTGGAGCTGATGGTGATTTTGTACAATGCCCAGCACCTGGCTTTCCAGCATCTGCGGGAGACCAACGCCCTGTACAACAGCGTGGTGCCGGAGGTACAGCCCAAGTCCATCCTGGAGGCCAGCGCCAAGCTGACTAACCGCATTTTCATCTTCGCGGAGTCCCACGCTGACCGGCGGCTACTGCGGATCACCGAGGATAACGTCATTGATGAAAGCGAGCGGGCCGAGTTTGACGCCATCATGGAGGACCTTCAGGAGATCGTGGAGGCCGCCCTGGAGCTTCGGTGCGCCCGGGAAGGCTCGGATTCTCATAGGACAGCCCTGTCGGCGCATACAACAAAACAGGGGAGGTGAGGTATACATATGCATGATTTAAATATTGAGCCGCTGGAGGAGCTGGAGATTACCACGAAGGTCATCCATGAGAAGATCGGCCGGTATGAGGTGGACACCATTATGACCCGCCGGAAGGGGCTGCACTGGCTCACCGAGATGTCGGGGGAGCGGGTGCTGGTGGATGAGAGCGCCACCATGGACTCGGGGGAGAAGCTGGGCACCACCTTGTGCTTCACACCTCACAAGGACATTGAGGTCAGCGAAGAGGAGCGGGCCGCCAACCGGGAGTTGATCAAAAAGGCGGCCATCAAGGCCATGATAGACCGGGGGATCTGGTAGGAGGAACGCCATGAAAGGGCAAAAAAAGAGGCCCCACTGTCTGCGGGCACAGACAGCAGGGCCAAACAATGGTTTCGTGCATGAAAACCATAGTTATATTAGCACAAATGACACGGATTTGCAAGAGGAGGTGGCGGCCGGTGGCCAGAATGACGGAAGAGCCCTCTTACTGGGCGGTTATCCCGGCCGCGGTGCGGTACGACAAGGACCTGCCGCCAAATGCCAAGCTGCTCTACGGCGAGGTGACGGCTCTGACTGATAAGCGTGGCTACTGCTACGCCCACAACAGCTATTTTGTGGAGCTGTTTGGCCTCTCCGAGCGGAGCATTACGCGCCTGCTGGCCATCCTGGTGGACCGGGGATATCTGCGCATTGATGTGGTACGGGACAGCGAGACCCAGGAGGTGCTGGAGCGGCGGATCTATGCCGTGTATGACAAGAGTGGCGAAGTGCCGCCACCTCCTGACAATTTTGTCAGGACCCCTCCCGACATTTTTGACGGGACCCCTCCTGACAAAAATGTCGGAGAGAATAATACAAGTATAGATCATATACCCCCTATAGTCCCCCAAGGGGGACAGGCCAAAAAGAAAAAGGCCAAGAGCGTTCCCAAATGGAAGCCGGAGCGGTTTGAGAAGTTCTGGGCGTTTTACCCCCGGCATGAGGACCGGGTCTCTGCTGTCCGGGAGTGGGACAGGCTGAAGCCGTCCGACCAGCTGATTGACGAGATTGCCCGGGCGCTGCTCTGGCAGACCAAGGACAAGGACTGGGCTACACCTTACGCCTGTCGGTACCTGAAAAACCAACGCTGGATGGACGAGCCCTCCAAGCCTTCGGTCCCGCAGCCCCCGAGCAGGCCGGCCGCCCGGCAGATGAGCGGGTGGCACATGGAGGTCATCAACGGAGAGGAGGTCATGGTGCCGGATGGAAGCGGATGAGCTGGCATGGGACGTATCGGCGGAGCAGAGCGTGATTGGCTCTATCCTGCTGTCACCTAACTGCCTGCCGGAGGTAGAGCGGGACCTGCGGCCCAGCG
>DWXF01000030.1 GCA_019119335.1 Candidatus Flavonifractor merdavium | reverse complement strand
TAGCGGGCGTGTTAGCCCAAGGTACACACTGTCAGGCCATTTACTCTCTCATTCTAACAGCTTCGGCTTTGAGATGGAAAAAGACGCGGCTGGCGGCCGCGCCTTAAACCGTAATTATTATTGTAGGAGGTACGGAGCATGGGTTTCTCCCTCACCGCCGCTCAGGCCGACGCCGTGCTGAGCGCTCTGAAACAGGACTACCGGGTGTACGCCCCCAAGCGGTTCCCCAAGCAGGGCCGCTATTCCGACACCGACGTGGTGAAGTACGCCGAGGTGGACCGCTTTGCCGACATCGTGTGGGATGTGAAGTCGGATTATCCCGCCAAGGAGGTCATCACCCCCATCCAGCAGGCCATTTTCTACTTCACCGAGGATGAATACCGCTCCAGCAAGGCCAAGGAGAAGCCCATCCTCATCCTGGCCCGGCCCTGCGACATCAACGCCCAGCAGATCCAGGCCAAGATCTACGCCGGCAACGGCGGGTATGAGGACCTGTACTACAAGCGGGTGCGGGACCTGGTGAAGTTCGCCGTCATGGAGTGCAACGGCGGGGACGACACCTGCTTCTGCGTGTCCATGGGGTCCAACAAGACCGACGACTATGCTCTGGCCCTGAAATTCTCCCCCGACAGGGTGCAGGTGCAGGTCACCGACGACGCCCTCGCCCCCTATTTCGCGGACATGCCCCAGGCCGACTACACCCCCGCCTTTGTGGAGGAGAACCAGCTGAAGGTCACCGTCCCCGACCTGGAGGACAAGGCGGTGCGGCTGGCCCTGAAGAGCCATCCCATGTGGAAGGAGTTCAACAGCCGCTGCATCTCCTGCGGCGCCTGCACCGTGGCCTGCTCCACCTGCACCTGCTTCACCACCCGGGACGTGATCTACGGCGACAACCCCGAAGTGGGGGAGCGCCGCCGGGTCACCGCCTCCTGCCAGATCGCCGGGTTCGACCAGATGGCCGGCCAGAAGGAGTTCCGCTCCACCGCCGGGGACCGGATGCGCTACAAGGTGCTCCACAAGTTCCACGACTACAAGGCCCGCTTCGGCGACCGGCACATGTGCGTGGGCTGCGGCCGGTGTACCCACCGCTGCCCGGAGCTTATCTCCATCTCCGCCACCGTCAACAAAGTAAGCGCCGCCGTGGAGGAGCTCAAGGCCTCCATGGCCAACCAGTAAGGGAGGGCAGCCGTTATGATGAATCCCGTGCAGCCTCAGGCCTGTACCATCCTGAGCGTGAAAAAAGAGAGCGTCCACGAGTGGACCTTCCGGGTGGCCACCGACGCCAAGCCCGCCCACGGCCAGTTTATGCAGCTGTCCATCCCCATGATCGGCGAGGCCCCCATCTCGGTCTCCGCCCAGGGGGACGGCTGGCTGGAGTTCACCATCCGCTCGGTGGGCAAGGTCACCAACGTGATCTTCCAGAAGCAGGCGGGGGACACCCTCTTCCTCCGGGGCCCCTACGGCAAGGGCTGGCCGGTGGAGCAGTTTCAGGGCAAGCACCTGGTGGTGATCACCGGCGGCACCGGCCTGGCTCCCGTGCGCTCTCTCCTGAACATGCTCTCGGAAAACCCGGACTATGTGGAGTCCGTCCACCTGATCTCCGGCTTCAAGAACGAGGAGGGCATTGTGTTCCACAGCGAGCTGGAGGCCTGGAAGGACAAGTTCTCCACCATCTACGCCCTGGACAACGACGCCAAGGAGGGCTGGCGCACCGGTCTGGTGACCACTTTCGTCAAGGAAATCCCCTTTACATCTTTTAACGGAAATTACGCCGTGGTAGTGGTGGGTCCGCCCCCCATGATGAAGTTCACCGGCCTGGAGCTGATGAACAACGGCGTGGACGCCGAAAAGGTGTGGATGAGCTTTGAGCGCAAGATGTCCTGCGCCGTGGGCAAGTGCGGCCACTGCCGCATTGACGAGGTGTACGTATGCCTGGACGGCCCCGTGTTCCCCTACACCGTGGCCCGGGACCTGGTGGACTGAGAGAGGAGTGGGTGAAGGATGAATCACGATATCAACGTCAAAAAGCTGCGCCTGAACTGCTTCCGGCAGTCCAAGGTGCCCGGGGAGTTCATGCTCCAGATGCGGGTGCCCGGCGGCATGGTGGACGCCAAATACCTCTCCTATGTAGAGCACATCGCCAACACCTGGGGGGACGGCAACTTCCACTTCGGCACCCGCCAGACCTTCGACATCACCGGCATCAAGTATGAGAACATCCCGGCGGTGAACGAGTACCTGGAGAACTACATCAAGGAAGTGGACGCCGAGCTGTGCGGCGTGGACATGGACACCGTGGCCCACGAGCCCCAGCCCTGGGACCCCAAGGCGGGCTATCCCACCATCGGCGCCCGGAACATCACCGCCTGCGTGGGCAACTACCACTGCATCTGCGGCAACTGCAACACCTTTGAGCTGGCCCGGAAGATCGAGCCCATCATCTTCCCCAGCCATTACCACATCAAGATCAACATTGCTGGCTGCCCCAACGACTGCAACAAGGCCCACCTGTGCGACTTCGGCATCATCGGCGTGGCCCGGATGACCTACCATCCCGAGCGGTGCATCGCCTGCGGCGCCTGCGTCCGGGCCTGCGAGCACGGAGCCACCCGGGTGCTCTCCGCCAACAAGGCGGTGGGCAAGGTGGAGAAGGACCCCTGCTGCTGCGTGGGCTGCGGCGAGTGCGTGCGGGTGTGCCCCACCTCCGCCTGGACGCGGCAGGAGACCAAGTTCTACCAGGTGATCCTGGGCGGCCGCACCGGCCGTCAGACCCCCCGCACCGGAAAGATGTTCCTCAACTGGGCCACCGAGGACGTGATCCTGGGCGTGCTGAAGAACTGGCAAAAGTTCTCCGCCTGGGTGATGAACTACAAGCCCGAGTACCTCCACGGCGGTCATCTCATCGACCGGGCGGGGTACAAGAAGTTCAAGGAGATCATCCTAGATGGGGTGGAGCTCAACCCCGAGTGCCTGGTGGCCGAGGATATCTTCTGGCACGAGACCGAGTACCGCTCCAACTTCAACGTCAAACCCCTGTCCATGCACCACACCGCCGGACCGCAGGAGTAATAAAAAACCTGTCTGCCGCTGACACGGCAGACAGGTTTTTTCTGTGTTCAGGGCTTCAGGGCCTTGGTGACGGTCACCGCCAGGGCGCCGGGGCCGATGTGGCAGGCCACCGACAGGGAGAGGGGGTCGGCATGGATGGGGTAGCCGGGGAATTCCTCTGCCAGTTCCCCCAGCCACTCCCGGGCGTCCTCCCGCTTGCCGGTGAAGGCGGCGGCGATGTGGAGCTCCTCCGGGCCGGACAGACCGGCAAACTGGGTGTCCATAGTCTTGTGGATGGCGTCCAGCATGGTCTTTTTGGCCGCCTTCCAGCCTCTGGCCTTAGCAAAGGAATCCAGCTTCTCCCCCTGGATGCGCAGCACCGGCTTCAGGCCCAGCACCGTGCCGATGGCCGCCGCCGCCGGGGTGCAGCGGCCGCCCTTTTTCAGGTATTTCAGGGTGTCCACCGTGATGTAGATGTCCGACTCGAACTTGGTCTCCTCCAGGCGGCGCTTGATCTCCGCCGCCCCCACCCCGGCCTGGGCCAGAGCCTTGGCGTCCAGCACCGACTGCCGCTGGGTCACCGAGATGCGCTGGTTGTTCACCACGAACACCTTGCCCTCGTAGTCCTGGGACAGCATCTCCGCCGTCTCCCAGGAGGAACTCAGGCCGCTGGACATGGGGATGTACACCACCTGGTCGTGGTCCTTTAGCATCTGCTCCCACAGCTCGATGACGTCGCCGGGGGCGGGCTGGGTGGTCTTTACGTCGGCGTCCTCCGCCAGACGCTGATAAAACTGCTCCTGGCTCAGGGTGATATCCTCCAGAAACAGCTCGTCATTGATGTAAAACGGCATGGGCAGCACATAGATGCCCAGCTCCCTGGCCTGGGCCTGGGTGATGCCGCTGTTGCTGTCGGTGGCAATGGCAATGGCGCTCATACATATCCCTCCATTTGACTTTTCTCCCGGACCGGGCCGCGGCCCATGACCTGGGCCAGCTTATCCGCCGCCTGGGTCAGGGCGGCCGCCTCGTCCTCCGTCAGGCAGGACAGGGCGTTTTCCATCAGAGTTCTGCGAAAGGCGGCGTAGCCCTCGCTGGCCTTCCGGCCCAGCTCGGTGGGCTGCAGCCGCACCACCCGCCGGTCCCGCTCGTCCCGGCGGCGGGTCAGGTATCCCTTTTTCTCCAGCAGCTTGGCCGCCGAGGTCAGCGTCCCCGCCGTCACCCGCCGGGCGGCCGCGATGGCGGTGGAGCGGTTATCCAGCCCCCCGTCCACCGCCTGGCAGACGGTCTCCAGCAGCCGGGCCTCCTGGGGCGACAGGTCGGCCCCATGGAAAAAGGCCGCCTCCGCCCGCTGGAAGCGGTCGAACAAGTCGGTCAAAAACAGGTTCAGCGTCTCTCTGCCCTGTTCCACGGCGCTCCCTCCTTGAATTGCTGTTAAGCATTATACTCCCGCCGCATAAAATGTCAAGATAGTTTGATGGTCAAAGTTTTTCCTTCCAACCGGGGGACAGGCTCATATCCGCCGCCCCCGCCGCATACATATGACTATCAAACTACAAAGGATGATGTGTTATGCGGCAAAAGATTCAATGGGGACGGCTGCTGCGCCGGGCGGCGGCTCTGTTTCTGGCCACTCTGGCGGTGTGGGTGCTCCCGCTGTGTACCGGGGCGGGGGCGGCCTCCGCCCTGCGGGAGCTGGGGGAGAACCCCCGGTTCGTGACGGCGGCCCTGCAGGCCGAGCTGGGCCTTCCGTCGGAGGAGGGGCCCCTGGCCGCTCTGGACGGCTGGGGGCGGCTGGCGGTGGGGCAGTCCCCGCTGCTGCTGGCCAACGGAGGGGGAGCGGGGGAGACCGGCCAGGAGGAGGAGGTCCTGGATCTGCCCGCCGGGCAGCCCGCCCGGGACCTGGACGACATCGCCGCCCTGCCGGAGACCACCGCCGCCCCGTCGGACATTGTGGCCCAAACCCTGCTCCCCACCAGCCCGGAGGGGTACGACGTGGCGGGGGGCCTGTACCTCTACAACCGCACCAGCCTGGACGTGGATCTGGCGGCGGCGGCCGCCGCCACGGTGCCCATCACCCTGCCGGAGGAGGGACCCCAGATCCTCATTGTCCACACCCACGGCTCGGAGGCCTACACCCCCGACGGCGCCGACGTGTACACCCCCTCGGACAACAACACCCGCACCCTGGACACCAACTACAACATGGTGCGGGTGGGGACCGAGATGGAGAAGGTCTTTACCGAGATGGGCCTGGGGGTGGTCCACGACACCACGCTGTACGACTACCCCCAGTACAACGGGGCCTATGACCGCTCGGCCCAGGCGGTCAAGGCCTATCTGGAGCAGTACCCCACCATCCGCATCGTGCTGGACGTTCACCGGGACGCCCTCATCGGGGAGGACGGCACGGTGTACAAGGCGGTGACCACCGTGGACGGCACCTCCACCGCCCAGGTGATGCTGGTGCTGGGGTCCAGCGAGGGAGGCGAGCACCCCAACTGGATGGAGAATCTCACTCTGGCCTGCAAGATCCAGAACGGCATGAACACCCTGTATCCTACCCTGGCCCGGCCTATGACCATGCGCTCTTCCCGGTATAACCAGCAGCTGTGCTCCGGCTCCCTGCTGGTGGAGGTGGGCACCCACGGCAACACCCTCCAGGAGGCCCTGGCGGGAGCCCGGCTCTTCGCCCGGGCCGCCGGACAGGTGCTGCTGGGGCTGGAGGGATGAAAACGGGGGCCCGCGGATGTGTTCCGCGGGCCCCGTTTTTCCTTACTTCAGAATCAGCTCCACCGGGCAGTGGTCGCTGCCGGTGACGTCGGACCGGATCACCTGGTCCTCCACCCGGGGCAGCAGCCGGTCGGACAGAATAAAGTAGTCGATGCGCCACCCGGCGTTGTTCTTCCGGGCGTTGAACCGGTAGCTCCACCAGGTATAGGCCCCCTCCTTGTCGGGGTAGAGGGAGCGGAAGCTGTCGGCAAAGCCGCTGGACAGCAGCTCGGTCATCTTGCCCCGCTCCTGGTCAGAGAAGCCGGCGTTGCCCCGGTTGCTCTTGGGGTTTTTCAGGTCGATCTCCTCATGGGCCACGTTCAGGTCCCCGCACAGCACCACCGGCTTTTTCCCATCCAGCGCCATGAGATAGGCGCGGAAATCGTCCTCCCATTTCATCCGGTAGTCGATGCGGGCCAGCTCGTTCTGGGCGTTGGGGGTATAGCAGCACACCAGGTAAAAGTCCTCATACTCCACGGTGATCACCCGGCCCTCGGTGTCGTGCTCCGGGATGCCGATGCCGCAGGTCACACTCAGGGGTTTGATGCGGGTGAACACCGCCGTGCCCGAATAGCCTTTCTTCTCGGCGCTGTTCCAATAGAGCTCATAGCCGGGCAGCTCCAGCTCGATCTGGTGGGGCTGGAGCTTGGTCTCCTGCAGGCACACCACATCGGCGTCCACACTGTGGAAAAAGTCCAGAAAGCCCTTGTTCAGACAGGCCCGCAGGCCGTTGACGTTCCAGGTCACCAGTTTCATGGGTTGTTTCTCTCCAGTTCCAATAAAAATTGTTTCAGCTCCAGCCCCCCGGCGTAGCCGGTGAGAGAGCCGTCCGCCCCCACCACCCGGTGGCAGGGCAGGAAAATGGGCAGGGGGTTCCTGGCGTTGGCCTGACCCACCGCCTGAGTGCCCCGGGGCCGATCCACCCGCCGGGCCAGTTCCTTGTAGCTGATCACCGTCCCGTAGGGGATCTCCGCCAGGGCGCTCCACACCCGCCGCTGGAAGGAGGTGCCCTGTGGGGCCAGGGGCAGGTCAAACACCCGCCGCTTTCCCTGGAAATACTCCAGCAGCTGGGCCCGGCCCCGGGCCAGCAGCGGCGTCTCTCTCCCCGCCGCCTCCACAGGCCGGCAGGGGAGGTACAGGGCGGTGAGGCATTCCCCCGCACACTCCAGGGCCATGGGCCCCGCCGGCGTGTCAAACAGGAGCCGGTCCATGGTCAGTACCTCCGCACCACGGCGGTGACCTTGCCCAGAATGGTGCAGCCGTCCCCGTCGATGGGCTCATAGTCCGGGTTTTCCGGCATGAGCCAGGTGTGGCCGTCCTTCCGGCGGAGAGTCTTTACCGTGGCCTCGTCCTCAAAGAGAGCCACCACGATCTCCCCGCTGTGGGCGTCGGGCTGCTGGTGGACCACCACCAGGTCCCCGGGCAGGATACCGGCGTACTTCATGGATTCCCCCCGCACCTCCAGGGCAAAGTACTCCCCCTCCCGGCCGCCGGTTTCGAAGGTCAGGTAGTCCTCAATGCACTCCTGGGCCAGGATGGGAGCGCCGGCGGCCACCTTGCCCACCACCGGGATCTTGTCCCGGGGCGGCTCCGGCTGGTCGGGGGCGCCGTGAACGGCGCTCACCGTAATGGCCCGGGTCTTGCCCTCAGCCTTGGTGATCAGCCCCGCGGTCTCCAGCCCCTTCAGATGAAAGTGGACGGTGGAGGGGGACTTCAGCCCCACGTGCTCCCCGATCTCCCGGACCGAGGGGGGATACCCATGCTCCTGGGAGAAGGAGACGATATAGTCATAGATCTGCTGTTGCTTGGGGGTAAGCGCCTTCATGGCAGACCCTCCTTTGTTGTAATCATCCAGCCTGAGTATACCATATCCCGCCCCAATGCGCAAACATTTGTTCTAAGTTTCCACAAAAAGTCCCGCTCCGCGGCACACGGAGCGGGACTTTTCCACTTATTCCTCCAGATAGAGGAGTATTTCCACGGTAAACAGCGCCCCGGCGCTGTGAATGCGCATTTGACCGTGGTACTTATCCACCATTCTCTGCACAATGCCCAGCCCCAGGCCGTGGTCTCCGCTCTCCTTCCGGGAGCGGTAGCCCGCCCCGTCGGTGAGGACCAGGCCGTCGTAGGAGTTGACCACCCGCAGAAACAGCAGGCCCCGGTCGGCCCGCAGGGTAAGAGAGAGGAATTTGTCCTCACACCGGTCCAGGGCCTCCACCGCGTTGTCCATCAGGTTGCCCAAAATCACGTTCAGGTCGAACAGCTCCGCCTTCAGCCCCTCCGGCAGTCTGACCTCCACCTCCAGCCGGGCTCCGGCCCGGCGGGCCTGGTCCAGCTTGTAGTTGAGGATGCTGTCAATGTCCGGGTTGCCGGTGTGGACAAGGCCGGGACTGGACAGCTGCTGGGAAAAGGCGTTCAGATACCCCTCCAGCTCCGCCGTCCGGCCCTGGGCGGCGCAGGTGCGCAGCATGGTCAGGCGGTCTTTCATATCCTGCCGCAGCTCCCCCATCCGGCGCTCCCGCTGGCCCAGCAGGGCCCATTCCGCCTGATAGGCCCGGTTCTGCTCGGCCAGCAGCTCCTGCTGGTAGTAGGCGGCGCTGTACGCCTCCATCCGGTCCAGCACATAAAAGACCAGCAGATCCACCAGCAGCAGGATAGAGGCCACCGACAGGAATACCGAGCCGTCCACGCCGGCCGTCCATTTGCTCAGCAGCAGCATGACCCCGATGGTGCCGCCGGGAATGGCCACAACGCTGATCCAGTACAGACGGGAGGCCTGGGGAATGCCCCTGGCCCTCCATTTGCGCTCCACGGCCAGGGACAGGAAAAAGATCAGCAGACGGGACATGGGGGTGCCCAGAAGGATAATCTCCTCCTTCGGCATCCGGCAGAGAAGCAGCAGCCCGTAGACAGCGGTCTCGCTGAGCATGAGCAGGGCGCTCACCCCCAGGGTGCAGGCCAGCTTATAGAAGCTCCAGCCCGGATAGAGGAAAAAGGAGAGGGCCAGCAGGGCGGCCAGGGTGGTCAGAATATTGACCATGGGAATCCCCAGCAGGATATTGCTGAGGCTTGAGAGCAGCCAGATCAGGCCGTAGACCAGATATTCCACCCGCCGGTCCACCTTGCTCCGGTCGCAGAACAGGCCCAGCATCCGGTAGACCGAGTTGAGCAGCATCAGGTCACAGCAGAAATGCACAACAAATGAGAGTATATCCGGCATGGATCCTCCCTTTCGTTCAAAGGCCTCAGTCGTCGCTGAGATAGTAGGGCTTCATCAGGCTGGGCTGCTCGGTGGAGTCCTTCTGCCCGCTGCGGCGCAGGGTGGGCTCCACCGGACGGCCCCGGTCCCGGCCGCCCCGCCGGTTTTTCTTCCGCCCGGCGGCCTTGGGCGCCGGAGCGGGAGCGGGCGTGGGCGCGGGGGCGGGCTGGGCGGCGGGTTTCTTCTTCTTCCGCTGCCGCTTCTTGTGCTCCTCCTGGACCGGGGGCTCTGCCGCCGGGCGGGGGGCCGGCCGCCGGGGAGCCAGCAGCCGGGCGGTGGCGTCCATGATCACGTCGCTGGCCAGCGGGTCGGGCTTGCGAAAATCGGCAAAGGCCGGCTCAGGGGCGGCGGGACGGGCGGGCGCGGTGGCGGTGAGGGCCTGCTCCAGGGTCTTGCTGTTGCGCACTCCCCGGCGGGGCTTTCGCTCCTTAGGTTGAGATTCCGCCGGGGGAGCGGCGGGAACCTCCGCCTTCCGGGCGGCCTGGGCCTTTTTCTCCGCGGCGGCGGCCTTGTTGGCCGCATCCCGCTGGCGGCGGCGCTCCTTGGCGGCGGCACGGGCCTCCGCGTCCTCCGGATTCACCGTCCGGCCCTTCTTGTCCTTGGGGGCGGGCTCCAGCACCTGCATGGGCCAGGGGTGGTCCTCCACCACCGGAATGGACTTCCCCAGCAGCTTCTGGATGGCCTTCAGCTCGTCCTGCTCGTTGATGTCGCAGAAGGACACCGCGGTGCCCCCCCGGCCCGCCCGGCCGGTGCGGCCGATGCGGTGGACGTAGGTCTCGGGCACATCGGGCAGATTGTAGTTGAACACGTGGGAGAGCTCCTCGATATCCAGGCCCCGGGCGGCGATGTCGGTGGCCACCAGCACCTTCACCGCCCCGCTCTTGAAGTCGGCCAAAGCCTGCTGCCGGGCGGTCTGGCTCTTGTTGCCGTGGATGGCGGCGGCGGAGATGCCCGCCTTGGTCAGATCCCCGGCCACCTTGTTGGCCCCGTGCTTGGTGCGGGTGAACACCAGGGCGTTTTTCACCCCGGCCTCCCCCACCAGCTGGGCCAGCAGCTTGGTCTTGTTCCCCCGGTCCACGTAGTAGAGCTTCTGGTCAATCACCTCCACCGGGGAGGACACCGGGTCCACCGCCACCTTCACCGGGTCCACCAGCAGGGAGTCCACCAGGCTGCGCACCTCCGGGGGCATGGTGGCGGAGAAGAAGAGGGTCTGCTTTTTCCTGGGCAGCCAGCCCAGGATCCGGCGCACGTCGTGGATGAAGCCCATGTCCAGCATGCGGTCAGCCTCGTCCAGCACGAAAATCTCCAGCCGGGACAGGTCCACAAACTTCTGGTTGTACAGATCCCCCAGCCGGCCGGGGGTGGCCACCAGCACGTCCACCCCCTTTTTCAGCTGCTCCACCTGGGGATTCTGGCCCACGCCGCCGAAGATCACGGCGGAGCGGAGGGGGAGATGCCTGCCGTAGGCCACAAAGCTCTCCTGGATCTGGAGGGCCAGCTCCCGGGTGGGGGTGAGGATCAGGGCCCGGATGGGCCGGCCCTTCTGGGGGGCGGCCTCCAGCCGCTGGAGGATGGGAGCGGCAAAGGCGCAGGTCTTGCCGGTGCCGGTCTGGGCGCAGCCCAGCACGTCCCGGCCTGCCAGAGCGGGGGGGATGGCCTTTTCCTGAATGGGGGAGGGGCGCTCATACCCCTGTTCGGCCAGCGCCCGGAGAATGGGGGCGCTCAGGCCCAGTTCCTGGAATGTCATGCGGTTCGTTCCTTTCGTGCTCTGCCCCTTCCGCGCCGGGGGCAAATAGAAAAATTACCTGCCGCGCGGTGGCAGGAGGAAAAACGCGACGAAGCCCGCCGGGAAACCCGGCGGGCAGGGTGCGCGGTTTCATACAATCAATGCCTAGTATACCACAGATTTCAGAAATTACAAGCGGCCAGCACCGCCGCCACCGTCTCCTCCAGCCCAGCTCCGGGCCGGACCTCCACCGTCACACCGGCATACCGGCGGTACAGGGGCTCCCGCTGGGCAAATACGTCGGCCAGAGTCTGACCGGGGGCCATGGCGATGCCCCGGGTGGTGATGTTGTTCACCCGCCGCTCCAGCTCGGCCAGGGGCACGTGGAGGTAGACCACCTCTCCCAGCTCCTGCAGACGGGCCATGCCGCCGGGGCGGCACACCACGCTGCCGCCGGGCGCGATCACCGCCCGGGTGCACTCCAAAGCTTTGACCGCCGCCTCCTCCGCGTCCAGAAAGGCCTCCACCCCCCGCTGGTCCAGAATGTCCTGCAGCAGGGCGCCCTCCCGCCGCTGGAGCACCAGGTCGGTGTCGATAAACTGATAGCCCAGGGTCTTGGCCAGCAGCACCCCTACGGTGCTCTTACCCGAGCCGGGCATGCCGATCAGGGTCACATTATTTCCCAAAGCGCGTTTCTCCTCTCTCTGCCCTAGCGGAAGGCCTGTATCAGATCGCAGATGGCCTCGATGGCCTTTTCCAACACGGTTTCCACACGCCGGAAGTCCCCTTTCTTTTTCACCGGCCTGCCGCCGGAGGCGGGGCGGGGGGCGGCCCTCCGGACGGTCTGGCCGCCGGAGCCCGGCCGCTGGAACCGGGAGAGCATCTCCTCCTCCAACCGGGTGACTCCGCTGCCCGGCGGGGGATTGAAGCTGCCGCAGCGGGGACAGAAATCGTCCACATCATAGTCGTACTTCTTGCCGCAGTCGGCACAGCGAATGCTCCGCATCTGACCACGCTCCCTCCGCCTTTCTCTGTGTTCCGTTCACCACCAGTATACCAGAGCGCCGCCCCTCCGGCAAGCAAAAACGGTCCGCTCCCCGAAGGGAACGGACCGTTTTCCACAGGTTATCTTATGACCGGTGCTCGCCCCGGCTGTAAGCCACCACCGTGCGGCGGTTGGGCTCGGTGCCGATGGAGTAGGTGGTCACGTCGGCGGTGTCCTGGAGGGCGGTGTGGATCACGTGCCGCTCGTAGGCGTTCATGGGCTCCAGGGTGACGTTGCGGCGGTAGCGGACCACCTTGCCCGCCACCTTGTGGGCCAGCCGGATGAGGGACTCCTCCCGCTTGGCCCGGTAGCCCTCGGCGTCCACGTGGATGCGCACCCGCTTGGACTGGCCGTGGTTGACGGCGTAGCCGGTGAGCTGCTGGATGGCGTCCAGGGTCTCGCCCCGGCGGCCGATCAGCCCGCCCAGGTCCTGGCCCACCAGCTCCACCTGGTAGGTGCCGTTCTCGTCCACACGGATCTCCGGTCTGGCCTGAGCCCCCATGTGCTCCAGCAGGCCGGTGAGGAAGCCCTCAATGGCCGCCGTCCGGTCTTCCACAGGGACGGGGGCGGATGTGGAAACAGGCTCCGCCTTTTTGGGGGTGGGCTGGCGGACGGGCGCGGGTTCGGCTGGCTTTTCCACAGGGGGCTGCTCCACGGTGGAAACAACCTCCTCCGGCTCCTCGTCGGGTGCCTCGTAGCTCACCTTTACCTTGGCCGGGCAGCTTCCGATGCCCAAAAATCCGGACTTGGCCCGCTCCAGAATCTCCACGGATACCTCGTCCCGATCCATGCCCAGCTGCCGCAGGGCGGCCTCAATGGCCGCCTCCTCGCTTTTGCCGGTGCTCTCGATCCATTTCAGCATAATGGGTATCTCTCCTTATGGGTCACGGCAAAGCCGTTATTCCTTTGTCTCCTCCTCAGAGGGTTGGCTCTGGGCGGGCTTCTCCAGGGAGACCGGCTCGTGCTCCACGGCGGGCTCCTCCCCGGCATTCTGGGTCAGCTCCGGCTCCTCGTCCCCGGTCTTTGGGGGGAAGATGGGCTCCTCCCCGGGGTAGGGCGTGGGGCCGTTTTCGCTGTAACGGTAAGGGTCGTAGGCCCGGCCGCGGGCGTACTGACGCATCCCCACCCGGCTCATTTCCTTCACCGAGCCGGGGATCTTGTCCTCGTCCGCGTCCTTCTTTTCGGCCTTTTTCTTCTTGCCCTTGTTCTTCTTCTCCTCTTCAATACGGCGGGCCCGCTCCTCTGCGGCCCGGCGGCGCTGCTCCTTCTCCTCTTCCTTCTCCAGCCGCTCCCGCTCAGCCTGCATGGCCGCCGCCTTCTCATAGTCCTTCTTCAGCAGCTTTCCGCAGATAAACTCCTGCAGCATGGAGAACAGGCTGTTGGCAATCCAGTAGATACACAGGGCCGCCGGCATGGAAAAGCCGATCCACAGCGAGATGAGGGGGGAGACGATCATCATGGACTTCATGGTGGAGTTGGTCTGGCTGCTCTGCTGGTTCACCGCGTTGGTGCGCATGGACACCAGGGAGAACAGCACGCTGAGGCCGGCGGAGATCACCGGCAGCAGGAACAGGGCAAAGCCGCCCTTTTCCACCTCCCAGAACTTGAGCTGGGGAATCTGGGACAGGTCCACAAAGCCGAGAAAATCAAAATTGATGGCAAAAATCTGGCTGCCGGCCTCGCCCACGGCGGTCTTGACGGCCTCCAGGTTCTCCGGGGTGATAAGGGAGGCCAGATAGAGCTGGTTGTACGCGGTGTTGGAAAAGGTCTCTCCCGCTTCCTTCACCCAGCCCAGGTCCACCGCCACAGTGCTCCAGTTCACCGTCTGGGCGATGGTGTTGAGCACGCCGGCGTCGTTAATCCCCATCATGTAGTGAATGGGCTCCCGGATGATGGGATAGAGCACCATCAGGATGATCAGGGGGATAAAGGACCACATGCAGCCCCCCATGGGGTTGACGTTTTCCTTGGCGTAGAGCTTCTGAACCTCCTGGTTGTAGCGCTCCCTGTCCTTGCCGTACTGCTTTTGCAGCTTCTGCATCTGGCCCTGGAGCATGTTCATCTGGATCATGCTGCGCTTGCCCTTCAGGGACAGGGGAAACAGCACCACCTTGACCACCAGCGCGAACAAAATCAGCGCCAGGCCATAGCTGCCGCAGAAGTTATAGAGAACCTCCAGCAGCCATGAAAAAGGGGTTAGGATAATATCCATTTGCGCGCCTCCAAATCGGGTTTTCTGTCCCCTCAGGGGACGGGGTCGTACTCGATGGTCTTCTGCCTATGGAAGGGCTGGCACTTCAGCAGACGGCGCAGGGCCAGAAAGCCCCCCCTGAGGGCCCCGTATTTCTCCACCGCCTCCAGGGCGTAGGCCGAGCAGGTGGGGATGAACCGGCAGCAGGGGGGACGGGTGGGGGAGATATACTTGCGGTAAAACCGGATGGCGGCCAGAAGCAGCTTTTTCACCGTCCGCCCGCCTCCTTTTTCAGCAGGCCCAGCTTGTCCGACAGGGCAAGCAGGCTGCGCTCCAGCTCCCGGTAGCGGCTGTGGCCCGCCTTCACCCGGGCCACCACCACAATGTCGTAGCCGGGGACAAAGCGGGCCTCGTTGACCCGGTAGGCCTCCCGGATACGGCGGCGGGTGCGGTTGCGCGCCACCGCCTTGCCCAGCTTGACCCCAACGGTGAGGCCCAGCCGACTGCGGCTGCCGCCATTTTTCCGGCAGTAGACCGCCAGACGGCCGTCCACCGCGCTCTTGCCCTTGCTGTACAGCCGGCGGAACAGATGATTCTGTTTCAGGGAGATGGTATGCTTCACGTTCCCGCTCCGTTTCTGCGTATACTGCGCAGGGGCGGTGGGAAAGCTCCCCCGCCCCTCAAAAAGCCCTTATTCCATTTGCGGAAGCATCAGTGGGTCAGACGGGCGCGGCCTTTCGCGCGGCGGCGCGCCAGAACCTTGCGGCCGTTGGCGGTGCGCATACGCTTGCGGAACCCGTGCTCCTTGGAGCGCTGGCGCTTCTTGGGCTGATAGGTACGGACCATGTGGGGACACCTCCTGTACAAAAATCGACGGGTCGCCCCGCCTCCACAACAGCCTTCCGGCTGCGGTTGACAAAGAAAATTGCTTTACACCATGTTAATTTCACGATGCACATGGTATTATAGCCTATTCCAAAATCCCCTGTCAACTAGTTTTTTTGCAATCTTTTTTGTTTTTTTCTTCCCCTTTCGGGGCGGATACAACATCTTGTGTCCGCCTTGCCCCAAGAACCCCCGGAAAAAGGAATTCTTTTTTATTATAGTATCCGTTGCGTGAGGGGCGTTTTTTTGATATAATTAGTTGGATACGATATTTTCTGAAAGAGGTGGTCTTTTCGTGAATTTACCGGCCGATCTCTGGGCCAAGGTGCTCTCCCTGATGGAGGGGGAGATGACCGCCACCACCATCAACACCTGGTTTGACGACGCCGTGGCGGTCTCCCTGGACGCCAACCGGTTTGTGCTTTACACACCGTCCAACTTCAAGCGGGACATCATCCAGTCCCGCTATGTGCCCGTGATCCAGAAGGCGCTCTATGAGCTGTTCTCCGCCGAGTTCGAAGTGGTGGTACTGGGCGAAGGGGAGCTGGAGGGCTATGGAAAACCCGCCGACACCGAGGACGTGTTCTTCCCCGGCACCGAGGAATACACCTTCGAGCGGTTCGTGGTGGGCTCCTCCAACAAATTTGCCCACGCCGCCGCCCTGGCGGTGGCCGAGCAGCCCGCCCAGACCTACAACCCCCTGTTCATCTACGGGGAGTCCGGCCTGGGCAAGACCCACCTGCTCTACGCCATCGCCCACAAAATCCACAAAAATCATCCGGAGTTCCGCATTGTGTACATCAAGGGGGACTCCTTCACCAACGAGCTTATCCAGGCCATCCGGGAGGGCCGCAACCAGGAGTTCCGGGAGAAATACCGCTACGCCGACGTGTTTCTCATGGACGACGTGCAGTTCATCGCCGGCAAGGAGAGCTCCCAGGAGGAGATGTTCCACACCTTCAACTCCCTGTATGAGGCCGGACGGCAGATCGTGTTTACCGCCGACCGCCCCCCCAAGGAAATGCTGCGGCTGGACGACCGGCTGCGCACCCGGTTCGAGTGGGGTCTGCCGGTGGACATCCAGCCCCCCGACTACGAGACCCGGGTGGCCATCATCAAGAACAAGGCCATCCGCCGGGGCATGAACCTGCCCGACCCGGTGCTCCAGTACATCGCCGAGAACATCACCTCCAACGTGCGCCAGATCGAGGGCACCGTCAACAAGATTCTGGCCTTCCAGGAGCTGATGGGGGAGAGCGTGGACGTGGACACCGTCACCCGGGCGGTGCGGGACATGTTCAAGGACAAGGCGGAATTCCTCCCCTCCCCCGACGTGATCATCGACGAGGTGAGCAAGTTCTACAACATCGACGCCAGCGCCCTCCGGGGCCAGAGCCGCACCAAGGACACCGCCCTGGCCCGGCAGATCGCCATGTACCAGATCCGCCGGATGACCAACCTCTCCCTGAAGGAGATCGGCAAAGAGTTCGAGGGCCGGGACCACGCCACCGTCATGCACTCCATCGACCGCATCGAAAAGCTGACCAAGCAATCCCCCGAAATTGCCGAGGTCATCAAGGACATCAACGCCAATATCAACGCCCGGTACGAATAAACCAGTTTTTCCACCTTTCCACAGGATTTTGTGGAGATGTGGAAAGGGACATGTGGAAAAACCGCCCTTTCTTTCCCGCCCTGTGGAAACCAAAAAAATCCGTCCACAACCCCTGTGGAAACGCTTTCCTTAGGGCCTCAGGCAGTTACGCCACTTTTCCACATTTTTTTCCCCTACGGCGTACTATTACGACATTTTCCTCTCCTCTTCCGGAGGGGAACGCAGGAAACGGAGGATACGCGCTATGAAATTCACCTGTGAGAAGGCACTATTGCAGGCAGCCATCTCCACCACCTCAAGAGCTGTGTCTCCAAAGAGCTCCATTCCCGCTCTGGAAGGGATCCTGGTGGAAGCGGGCAGCGAACTGCGGCTTACCGGCTACAATCTGGAGACTGGCATCCGCACCACCGTACCCGCCGACATCCAGGAGGAGGGTACCCTGGTATTGGGGGCAAGGCTGTTTGGCGAAATTATCCGCAAGCTGCCGGACGACATGGTATCCTTCCAGGCAGAAAACTATATGGTCAAAATCAAATGCGGCATGAGCGAATTCAATATCCTGGGCACCGACCCGGAGGAATTCCCCGAGCTGCCCACCGTAGAGTACCAGAATTCCCTGATTTTACCGCAAAGCAAGCTGAAATCCATGATTTCCCAGACCATTTTTGCCGTCAGCGACAACGAAAGCCGCCCGATCCACACCGGCTCCCTGTTTGAAGTGGACGACAGCGGCCTGACAGTGGTGTCGGTGGACGGCTACCGGCTGGCCCTGCGGCATGAGGCTATAGAGAAAAAGGAAGGAGCACCAGAATTTTCCTTCGTCGTGCCCGGCGCCGCCCTGTCCGAGGTGGAAAAGATCTGTTCCGATGTGGACGAGCCCGCCTCAGTGACTCAGGGCGCCCGGCATGTGATGTTCAAAGTGGGGGACACCATGCTGGTCTCCCGCCGGCTGGAGGGAGAATTTCTGGCCTACCGCCAGGCCATCCCCCGGAACAACACCATCATTGTGGAGGGGGATACCCGCACCCTGCTGTCCTCCATCGACCGGGTGAGCCTCATCATCAGCGATAAGCTGAAATCTCCCCTGCGGTGCGTGTTTGACAACGGGGTGCTGAAAATTTCCACCAAGACCGCCATCGGCGACGCCTACGACCAGTGCCCCATCCAGGGCGATGGCGAGGGGCTGGAGATCGGCTTCAACAACAAGTATCTGATGGACGCGCTGAAGGCCGCCCCCGCAGACAAGGTGCGGCTGGAGCTCACCACCGGGGTGTCCCCCTGCGTGATCCTGCCCACCGAGGGGGAGGAGAAGTTCCTGTATATGGTGCTCCCCGTCCGCCTGCGGGCCGGAGAATGACGGAAAGGAAGAAAAAACGCCTTGGAACTGCATCCCTACCTGCACAAAGTGCAGTTTTATGAGACCGACGGCATGAGCATCGTCCACCATGGAAATCATATCCTTTGGATGGAGGAGGCCCGCTCCGACTTTCTGGACCAGCTGGGCTGGGGCTATGAAAAAGCGGTGGAGGCGGGCATCGACTTTGCCGTGTACAGAGTGTCCTGCGCCTACAAATCCATGACCCGGTACGGGGAGACGGTGGCCATCACCGTAAAGGTGAACAAGCTCCAGCTGACCAAGCTGGAGATGGGCTACCGGATGGTGGATTCCGTCACCGGACAGCTGCGGGCGGAGGGCACCAGCGTCCATTTCTTCTACGACCGGGCCAAGGGCAGGCCGGTAAGCCTGAAAAAAGCCCTGCCGGAGGTCTATACCCTGCTGGAAGCCTTTGTGGAAACGTGAGGAGAAAGCCGGATGGAAACAAGACAGGTCAAGATCAATACGGAATATATCAAGCTGGAGGCCCTGCTGAAATATGAGGGGCTGGCCGAGACCGGCGGAGACGCCAAGGAGCGCATTCAGGCCGGAGAGGTGACGGTAAACGGGGAGACCTGCACCATGCGGGGCAAAAAGCTGCGCCCCGGGGACCGGGCCGCCCTGGACGGGGTGGAGCTGGAGGTCGTATGATCCTCCGCTCCCTCACCCTGGACTTTTTCCGCAACTACCCCCACTTTGAGGGGAAATTCTCCCCAGGCGTCAACGTCATCTGGGGGGAAAACGCCCAGGGCAAGACCAATCTGCTGGAGGCCATGGCCTACCTGTCCACCGCCTCCTCCCACCGGGCCAGGTATGATAAGGAGCTCATCCAGTTCGGGGTGGACCACGCCTTCGTCAAGGGGGAGGTGGATACCCGGGAGCGCACCTTCACCCTGGAGGCCCGGCTGAGCCGGGGAGCCCGGCGGCAGTTGCTGTCCAACGGCGTCAGGCTGAAAACCGCCGGGGAGCTGGCGGGGGTGCTGAACACGGTGCTCTTCTGCCCGGAGGATCTGTGGCTCATCCGGGAGGGAGCGGCGGTGCGCCGGCGGTTTCTGGATACCTGTATCTGCCAGCTGCGGCCCCGGTACGCCGAGGCCCTGGCGGAGTACCGGCGGCTGTACGAGCACAAGACCCGGATTTTGCGGGACTGGGGGGAGCACCCCTCTCTGCTGGACACCCTGGACGAGTTCAACCTGCGCATGGCCCAGACCGGGGCCCTCATCATCCACTACCGGGCCCACTTCATCCGGCGGCTGGGGGAGGCCACCCCCGCCATCCACCGGGACTTTTCCGGCGGCCGGGAGGAGCTGGAGCTGGGGTACGAGACGGTGAGCACCGTCGCCGACCCCCTGGCCCAGCCCCGGGCCATTCTGGAGGAGCTGCTGGAGCACCAGCAGTCCCACCGGCGGGCGGAGCTGGAGGCCCGGCAATGTCTGTCCGGTCCCCACAAAGACGATCTGGTGGTGCTGCTGGATGGGCTGCGGGCCAGGCAGTTTGCCTCCCAGGGCCAGACCCGGACGGCGGCCCTGTCCCTGAAGCTGGCCTCCCGGGAGATCTTCTTCCAGGAGACCGGGGAGTGGCCGGTGCTACTGCTGGACGACGTGCTCTCCGAGCTGGACGGAAAGCGGCAGGAATATGTACTCAAACGTATCACAAACGGCCAGGTTTTCATTACCTGCTGTGAGGAAATGGAGCTCAGCCGTCTGGGGGACGCCCGTACCTTCCACATCCGGGGCGGGGCGTTGGTGGAATAAGGAGAGCATATGCCCATCATTGTCGGCGTTTTTTGTCTTTTGCCCCTGCTGCTGGGGCTGGCGGCGGAATATCTGGTCTGCCGGTTTTTGAAGCGGAAGCTGTGGCGAATTCTGCCCCCCGCCGTGGTTCTGGCCCTCACCGCCCTGGTGGCGGCGGGACGGCTCAACGTGTGGGAATCCAGCCAGTCTCCGGTGACCCAGCTTCTGTTTGTCCCCGGCCTGCCCGCCCTGTGTGCTATCATCGGTACCGCTCTGGGCTGGCGGCTGTGGAAGCGGCTGTGGGGTCCCCGGGTGATTTGGGAGAACAAAAGGGGGGAGTGAGGGATGTATCTGCATCTGGGCCAGAGCGTGGTGGTCCCCTTCCGGGACGTGGTGGGGGTATTCGACCTGGACAACGCCAGCTCCTCCCACCTGACCCGGGCCTTTCTGGAGCGGGCGGAGAAGGAGGGGCGGGTGGTCAACGTGTCCGACGATCTGCCCCGGTCCTTTGTGCTGTGCGCCCCGGAAAAAGGGAGCGGCACGGTGTACCTGTCCCAGCTGTCCGCCGCCACCCTGCTGCGGCGGGCGGAGAGCAACAGTTTTGAATCATAGTCAAGACGGGCCGCCGGCGGCGGCCCCTACAACCGTTGTAGGGGCGGCCCCTGGCTGCCCGGAAATCCCAATGGAGGTTTTCAAATGTCTGAAGAATTGAACAGCACCACCCAGGTGGAACACGAATACGGCGGCTCTGAGATCCAGGTTCTGGAGGGTCTGGAGGCGGTGCGCAAGCGCCCCGGCATGTATATCGGCTCCACCAGCGAGTCCGGCCTCCACCATCTGGTGTACGAAATTGTGGACAACTCCATCGACGAGGCCCTGGCGGGCTACTGCGACGAGATCACCGTGGCCATTGGCGAGGGGGATATCATCACCGTTATCGACAACGGCCGGGGTATCCCGGTGGATATCCAGCCCCAGACCGGCCTGCCCGCCCTGGAGGTGGTGTTCACCATCCTCCACGCCGGCGGCAAGTTCGGCGGCGGCGGCTACAAGGTGTCCGGCGGCCTCCACGGCGTGGGCGCCAGCGTGGTCAACGCCCTCAGCGAGTGGCTGGAGGTGCGGGTCCACAAGGAGGGCAAGATCTATGAGATGAAGTTCTCCCGGGGCAAGGTCACCCAGCCCATGCAGGTGGTGGGGGACACCGACCGCCACGGCACCGAGGTGGTGTTCAAGCCGGATCCGGAGATGTTCGAGGTCACCGAGTACAACTACGAGACCCTCCACACCCGCATGCGGGAGGAGGCCTTCCTCAACGCCGGGCTGCGTATCCACACCATCGACAACCGCCCCGGCAAGGAGCAGCGGGACACCATGCACTACGCCGGCGGCATCCGGGAGTTTGTGTCCTTCATCAACCGCTCCAAGGACGTGCTTCACTCCGAGGTGGTGTATATGGCCGGGAGCAAGGACGACTCCATGGCGGAGGTGGCCTTCCAGTACAACGACGGCTACAACGAGACCATCGTCTCCTTTGCCAACAACGTCCACACCCCCGAGGGCGGCATGCACGAGGAGGGCTTCAAGCGGGCGCTGACCACCGTTTTGAACAACTACGGCAAAAAGATGAAGATTCTCAAGGACGAGGACAAGGTCTCCGGCGAGGACTGCCGGGAGGGCATCGCCTGCGTCATCTCCGTCAAGCTCACCGAGGCCCAGTTCGAGGGCCAGACCAAGGCCAAGCTGGGCAACAGCGAGATCCGCACCCTGGTCAATAGTATTGTCACTGAAAAGCTCTCGGAATACCTGGAAGAAAATCCGGCGGTGGGCAAGGCCATTCTGGAAAAGGCCCTGATGGCCAACCGGGCCCGGGAGGCCGCCCGGAAGGCCAGGGAGTCCATCCGGAGAAAGACCGCCCTGGGCGGCGCCGCCATGCCCGACAAGCTGCGGGACTGCAACGAGGTCAACCCCGAGCTCACCGAGCTCTACATCGTGGAGGGCGACTCCGCAGGCGGCTCGGCCACCCAGGGCCGGGACTCCCGGTTCCAGGCCATCCTTCCCCTGTGGGGCAAGATGCTCAACGTGGAGAAGGCCCGGGCCGACAAGGTGTACGGCAACGACAAGCTCACCCCCGTGATCACCGCCCTGGGGGCGGGCATCGGGGACGACTTTGACCTGTCCAAGCTGCGCTATCACAAAATCATCATCATGGCCGATGCCGATGTGGACGGCTCCCACATCCGCACCCTGCTGCTCACCTTCTTCTTCCGGTTCATGCGGCCCCTCATCGAGCACGGCTACGTCTACGCCGCCGTGCCCCCCCTGTACAAGCTGACCCGTGGCAAGACCACCCGGGTGGCCTTTGACGATATTGAGCGGGAGAAGATCGCCGCCGAGCTGCGGGGAGACAACCCCAACGCCAAGGTGGACATCAACCGCTACAAGGGCCTGGGCGAGATGGACGCCCATGAGCTGTGGGAGACCACCATGGACCCGGAAAAGCGCACCCTGCGCCGCATCGAGCTGGACGACGCCGTGGCGGCCGACCAGACCTTTACCGTTCTCATGGGCGAGAAGGTGGAGCCCCGGAAGGAATTCATTGAGAAAAACGCCAAATACGCGGTGAATCTGGACTATTGAGAAAGGAAGCGACATGAAGCGATACGTTTCACTGGCTGTTCTCGGTTTGACAACAGTTGTGGCTCTCACCGCCTGCAATGCGGAGGGCGAGGCGGAGCGTACCCTTGCTTCTTCCCCGGAATCCGTATCGGTCACCTCCTCCGATCCCGGCCTGACGTCCGCAGTGTTGAATACCGAAGCACCCGCTGAAGTCTATGCCGGAGCCCGGCAGGCCTATGCCGCCGCCCTGGAGCGGATGCTCCGGGAGCGGGTTTTGCCTGATGAAACGGATACCAGCAACCGGGCCTGGGAGTATCCCGATATGGAGCAAAATCAGTTTGCCGTCTGCGATGTAAACGGGGACGGGGAAGAGGAGCTGATTGTGGTCTATACCACGGACATGATGGCAGGACACCGGGGCTTTGTCTGCCGCTGGGACGAAGAGAGCGGGAGAATGAGCATCCAGCTGGAGGAGTATCCCAGATTTACGTTTTATGAGAGCGGCGCGGTCCAGGTGGGCTGGTCTCATAACCAGAGCGCTGCGGGGCGGGATTTCTGGCCCTATTCCCTTTATTGCTATGATCCCGGTGGGGAAGGCTACGATTATGTAGGCTCGGTACGCGCCTGGGGCAGGGAGGCATTGCCGGAAGGCTACCCGGAGGAAACCGACACCAGCGACACCGGCTTCGTCTACTATATCAATGACGACTCGTCACCCCTGGACGCCTCCGTTTACGAGGCGTGGCGCTATGTCTATGTGAGAGACAGTCAGGAAATCCAGCCGGAGTATCTGTTTCTGACAGAGGAGAACATCCAGCGGATGCTGGAGCAGTAGGAGGAGGCGGGGCGAGCCTGACAGAGGGCCGCTCTTTGACCTTACCATAAAGATTGAGAGGCAACAGCATGAGCAAAAAGCCACAATATGACCCGGAGGAGATCCGGTATCCGGACCAGACCATCGTCACCTCGCCCCTGGTAAAGGAGATGGAGCAGTCCTATATCGAGTACGCCATGAGCGTCATCAAGGGCCGTGCCCTGCCCGACGTGCGGGACGGCCTGAAGCCGGTCCACCGGCGCATTCTCTACGCCATGTATGAGGACAACCTGACGGCGGACAAGCCCTTCAAGAAGTCGGCCACCTGCGTGGGCGACGTGCTGGGCCGCTACCACCCCCACGGCGACGCGTCGGTGTACGACGCCCTGGTGCGCCTGGCCCAGGACTTCTCCATGCGCTACCCCCTGGTGGACGGCCACGGCAACTTCGGCTCCATCGACGGCGATCCCCCGGCCGCCTACCGTTACACCGAGGCCCGCATGTCCAAAATCTCCGACGAGATGCTGCGGGACATCGAGAAGGACACGGTGGACTGGGACCCCAACTTTGACGAGAGCCGGAAGGAGCCCCGGGTGCTCCCCAGCCGGTTCCCCAACCTGCTGGTCAACGGCTCGGCGGGCATCGCTGTGGGTATGGCCACCAACATTCCCCCCCACAACCTGGGGGAGGTCATCGACGCCGCCATCTGCGTGCTGGACGACCCCAACGCCACCCTCAGCGACCTGATGGAGCACGTGAAGGGCCCGGATTTCCCCACCAAGGGGATCATCATGGGCCGCTCCGGCATCCGGGCGGCTTACGCCACCGGCCGGGGCCGGGTGTGCGTCCGGGCCCGCACGGAGTTTGAGGAGTTCGGCCAGAACCGTACCCGGATCATCGTCACCGAAATTCCCTACCAGGTGAACAAGCGCATGCTCATCAAGAGCATGGCCGACCAGGTGGAGGACAAGCGGCTGGAGGGCATCTCCGACATCCGGGACGAGTCCGACCGCAACGGCATGCGGGTGGTCATTGAGCTCAAGCGGGACGCCAACCCCCAGGTGGTGCTCAACCGCCTGTTCGCCCAGACCCAGCTCCAGACCACCTTCGCCATCAACATGCTGGCCCTGGTGGACGACCAGTCCCAGCCGAAAATTCTCTCCCTGCGGCACATTCTGGACGAGTACATCGCCTTCCAGGAGGAGATCATCGTCCGGCGCACCCGCTATGACCTGAAGAAGGCCCAGGAGCGGGCCCATCTGCTGGAGGGCCTGCTCATTGCCCAGGACCACATTGACGAGGTCATCCGCACCATCCGGGAGAGCTACGACAACGCCAGAGAAAATCTGATGAGCCGGTTCGGGCTGGACGAGATCCAGGCCCAGGCCATTCTGGACATGCAGCTCAAGCGGCTCCAGGGTCTGGAAAAGGAGAAGCTGGAGGCCGAGTACAAGGAGCTGGAGGCGCGCATCGCCTACTTTAATGAGCTGCTGGCCAGTGAGGAGAAGATCCGGGGCGTGCTCAAGGACGAGCTCACCGCCATCCGGGACAAGTACGCCGACGAGCGGGTCACCGAGATCCAGGACGTGGAGGACGAAATCGACATCGAGGACCTCATCGAGGAGGAGGAGTGCGTCTTTACCCTCACCGACGGCGGCTACATCAAGCGCACCGCCGTCAGCGAGTACGCCGCCCAGGGCAAGGGCGGCCAGGGCCGCAAGGGCATGTCCACCAAGGAGGAGGACTCGGTGAACACCGTGTTTACCGCCTCCACCCACGACTATATTCTCTTCTTCACCGACCGGGGCAGGGTGTTCCGCAAAAAGGGCTACCAGATTGCCGAGTCGGGCCGCACCGCCCGGGGCACCAACCTCATCAACATCCTCCAGGTGGAGCAGGGGGAGAAGGTGTCCGCCATGATCCACACCCGGGACGTGGAGAGCGAGGACCGGTTCCTGGTGATGATCACCCGCAGCGGCACGGTGAAGCGGCTGTCGGTGGCCGCCCTCAAGAACCTGCGCAACAACGGCCTGCGGGTGCTCACCCTGGAGGAGGGGGACGAGCTGATCACCGTCCGGGAGACCGACGGCACCAAGAACATCCTCATCGCCACCCATGACGGTCAGGCCGTGTGCTTTGACGAAAACGACGTGCGGCCCATGGGCCGTACCGCCGTGGGCGTCCGGGGCATCCGCCTGCGGGAGGGGGACTACGTGGTGGGGGCCGCCCGGGCCACCGCCGGCCGCTGCGTCCTCTCCATCACCGAAAACGGCTACGGCAAGCGCACCCCGGTGGAGGACTACCGCATCACCAACCGGGGCGGCCTGGGTATCCGCAACTATATGGTCACCGAAAAGACCGGCAAGGTGGTGGGCATCAAGGTGGTGGACGGCAACGAGGACCTGCTGCTGGTCACCCAGAGCGGTACCATTATCCGCACCCATGTGGATAACATCCGCGTGGCCGGCCGCTCCACCCAGGGCGTCATTGTCATGCGCTTCAAGGAGGAGGGGGACCAGGTGATTTCCATGGCCCTCACCGACCGGGAGAACGAGGAGGAGAACACCGACCTCCAGCCGGAAGGAGAAGCATGAAAACAGTTACCATCTATACCGACGGAGCCTGCTCCGGCAACCCCGGCCCCGGAGGGTGGGGGGCCATCCTCCAGTACGGGGAGCATAAAAAGGAGCTCTCCGGGGGAGAGGGACACACCACCAACAACCGCATGGAGCTCACCGGCGTGATCACCGCCCTGGAGGCCCTGAAGGAGCCCTGCATCGTGGAGCTGTACTCCGACTCCAAGTACGTCATCGACGCCCTGGAGAAGGGCTGGGCCCGGGGCTGGAAGGCCCGGGGCTGGGTGAAGGGGGACAAAAAGCCCGCCCTCAATCCCGATTTGTGGGACAGGCTGCTGACGCTGTGCGACTACCACACGGTACGCCTCCACTGGGTTAAGGGCCACGCGGACAACCCGTACAACAACCGCTGCGACGAGCTGGCGGTGGCGGAGAGCCGGAAGTACAAGTAAGGAGAAAGATATGAGAATCGCCATTGTGTTTTCCAGCGCCACCGGCAATACCGCCCAGGTGGCCCAGGCCATTCAAGAGGCCTGCCAGGGCCATGAGATCGTGGCCTTCGGACCGCCTCCCCAGAACGTGGACAGGGCGGAGCTGGTGTTTGCCGGCTCCTGGACCGACAAGGGCAGCTGCGCGGCGGAGATGAAGGAATTTTTGCAGAGTCTCCACGGCAAGCGGGTGGCCCTGTTTGGCACCGCCGGCTTTGGTATTTCGGAGATGTATTTCACCTCCCTGGCCGAGCGGTTCAAGGGGGAGGTGCCCAAGGGCAACCAGGTGGTGAGCACCTTTTTCTGCACCGGCAAGATGCCCCAGGCCGTCCGGGACCGGTACGAGGCCCAGCTGAAGGAGAAGCCCGGCGACGGCAAGCTGGTGTCCATGCTCCGGGCCTTTGACCTGGCCCTCACCCACCCCGACCAGGCCGACCTGGACCAGGCGGCCGCCTTTGCCCGGGAGGCCCTGAGCGTATAGCAGCATATGACAAACGCCCAGCCTTTCGGCTGGGCGTTTTGTTATGGAACGGGATGAAGGGGACGGCAGGGGTTGCCCACCGCCACCATGCCGGCGGGGATATCGCGGGTGACCACGCTGCCCGCGCCGATCACCGCGCCGCTGCCGATGGTTACCCCCGGCATCACCGCCACGTTGCCCCCGATCCACACGTTGTCCCCCACGGTGATGGGCCTGGCAAATTCCAGGCCGCTGTTGCGGGTGGGGGCGTCCAGGGGGTGTCCGGCGGCGTAGAAGCCGCAGTTGGGGGCGATGAATACGTCGTCCCCAAAGGTCACCGGGGCGCAGTCCAGAATCACGCAGTTGTAGTTGGCGTAAAACCGCTCCCCGATGGTGATGTTGCGGCCGTAGTCGCAGCGGAAGCCGGGGTTGATGGTGAAGGACCCCTTTGCGCTCCCCAGCAGCTCCCGCAGGATGGCCTGCCGCTGCTCGGCCTGGTCAGGGGAGAGCAGCTCCAGTCGGTGGCACAGCTCCGCCGCCCGGCGGCGCATGGCCTGGAGCTGGGGAACCTCGGCATTGTAGAGTTGACCGGAGATCATCTTTTCCCATTCTGTCATGCTGAAAGACTCCTTTCCCTCTGAGGGGCGTTTCAGATTCTCATTGTATTTTACGGGAAAATGCGGTAAGATACAATCCATATCTTTTCATACAGAAAGGAAGATAGATTTTGGCGTTGTATCCGATGCTTTGGCTGTTTTTCTGCTACGGACTGCTGGGCTGGGTGCTGGAGACCGCCTACGCCGCCCTGCGGCAGAGGCGGTATGTGGACCGCAGCGTGCTCTTCGGGCCCCTGTGCCTCTCCTACGGTCTGACGGGGGCCGTGCTTACCTGGGGCCTGTGGGAGCTGCGGGGCAGGTACTTTTTCCTCTTCCTGGGCTGCGCTGTGGGAGCCACTGTGGTGGAGTGGGCGGCGGGCCACCTGCTGGAGCGGGCCACCCGCACCCGCTGGTGGGATTACAGCGCCTGCCGGTTTAACCTGGACGGCTACATCTGCGCCGGGGCCTCGGCGGTGTGGGGCCTGCTGGGCCTGGCTGCCGTGCAGTGGGTCAGCCCCCTGCTGGTCTCCCTGTACCGGCTGCTGCCCCCGCTGGCGGGCCATATCCTGCTGTGGGTGCTGGTGGGCGTGCTGGCGGTGGACGGGCTGGGCACCATCCTCACCCTGGCGGGGGTCCGGGAGACGCTGCCCCAGATGGAGGCGGTCAACAGCCGGCTGGCCGCCCTGTCCATCCGCATGGGGGAGTGGATCCTCCGCCGCACCGAGGGCCGCATCCAGCGTACTTACCCCAAAGCCCGGTTTGCCCGGCGGGAGGAGGCCGAAAAGGTCAATCCCTTCACCCGGGGCAGCAGCTTTTACAGCATCATGCTCCTCTTTCTCATCGGCGGCGTGTGCGGCGACCTGGCGGAGACCATTTTCTGCCGGGTGCGGCTGGGCTGGTGGATGAGCCGGAGCAGCGTGGTGTGGGGACCCTTCAGCATTGTGTGGGGCCTGGCGCTGGCGGCGGCCACCCTGCTGCTCTACCGCTACCGGGACCGCTCCGGCAGCTTCTTCTTTGTGGCGGGCACCCTGCTGGGGGGCCTGTACGAGTATCTGTGCAGCGTGTTTACCGAGCTGGTGTTCGGCACCGTGTTCTGGGATTACAGCTCCATCCCCTTTAACCTGGGGGGCCGGATCAACCTGCTGTACTGCTTTTTCTGGGGCTTTGCCGCCGTGGCCTGGTTCAAGGGCCTCTATCCCGTGCTGGCCCGGTGGATGGCCAGGATCCCGCCCAGGCCGGGCAAGATAGCGGTGTGGGCGCTGCTGATCTTCATGGCGGTGAACATGGGGGTGAGCGCCATGGCTCTGGCCCGATACAGCGACCGCTCCGCCGGAAAGCCGGCCCAGCAGGCCTGGGAGGTCTACATGGACCAGCACTATAACGACGCCGTCATGCAGCGCATCTACCCCTATGCGGAGATGACGGACTAAAAAACGGGCGGCCGTCAGGCCGCCCGTTTTTCAGGCTTCGGGATTCTGGGGCTTGTCCCCCTTGGGCTTGCGGTGGTACCGACGGCGGGGGCGCTTTTTCTCCCCGGCGGGTCCGCCGCCCTGCTCCCCCTGCTGGGGAGCGGCGGCCTGCTGCTCGGGCGCGGGCTTGGGCTGCTTGTCGCCCTTGGGGGGCCGCTGCTTGGGCGGGGCGGGCTGCTTGGGCTGCTGCTGCTCCGCCGGGGCCTCCCCGGACGGCTTTCCGCTCCCCCGGCGGGAGCGGCTGCGGCGGCGTCTGCCGGAGCCAGTCTCGCCGCCGCTCTCCTCAGCGGCGGGCTCGGCCATGCCCAGGCCGGTGAGGGCCGCGTCCAGGCTGCCCACCAGGCTCCTGGGCTCCTCCACCGGAGTCACCTTCCGCAGTTTGGCCAGCTCCTCCGGCGGCGGGGCCACATAGCCCTCCGGCCGCTTGCCCTTGCCGTTGCGCACCACGCAGATCTCACAGTTGTGGAAGCACTTGGGGGTCTCGGGCTGGTCCTCCAGGCGCACCTGCACCGTCTCCTTCAGCAGGTTTACCTGGGAAATGGTGCCTACCCCCTCGGGGGTCTCCACAAAGGACTCGTTCTTGGGCATCCGCCGCACCGCGTCCTCATAGGCCTCCTGCTCGTATTTCAGGCAGCACATCAGCCGCCCGCAGGTGCCCGAAATCTTGGTGGGGTTGAGGGAGAGGTTCTGGGTCTTGGCCATCTTGATGGACACCGGCTGGAACTCGTCCAGAAAACCGGCGCAGCAGAAGGGCCGGCCGCAGATGCCCAGACCTCCCAGCATCTTGGCCTCGTCCCGCACGCCGATCTGCCGCAGCTCGATACGGGCGTGGAACACCCCCGCCAGGTCCTTCACCAGGGCCCGGAAGTCCACCCGGCCCTCGCTGGTGAAGAAGAAGAGGATCTTGCTCCCCTCGAGGTTGTACTCCACCTCTACCAGCTTCATGTCCAGGCCGTGGGCGGCGATCTTGTCCTGGCAGATGGTAAAGGCCTTTTTCTCCTTCTCCCGGTTCTTGGCCACGGTGTCCAGGTCCTTCTGGGTGGCAATGCGCACCAGCGAGCGCAGAGGCTGCACCACCGCCTCGTCCTCCACCATGGTGTTGCCCTGGGCGCACTCGCCGTACTCCAGGCCCCGGGAGGTCTCGATGATCACCCCCTGGCCCGGCTCTACCTGCTGGCCCTTGGGGTCAAAGTAATATTGTTTGCCGCCGCTTTTGAAGCGGACGCCGATGATCTCGGTCATGGTCTCCTCCACAATGTGCGTAAAATAATCAGACCGGCTCCGCCAGGCCGGCCGCCAGCCAGCCCGCCAGATGCCCGGCTCCCAGGTTGCAGGTCAGGGCCTGCCGCAGCTCCTCCGCCAGCCGGACGGCGGCCATCAGCCGCCGGGGGGGAAGGGCGGCGGCCTGCCGGGCCAAAGCTCTGCGCCAGGGGTCGCCCTCCCGGCACACCCCATAGCGTTCGGCCAGGGCGTCCCGCAGCAGCAGGATGAACTCCTCCAGCAGTCCGTCCAGTCCGTCCCGGTCCCACTTGTCCCGCTCCAGCTCCACGCAGAACTCGGCCAGCGCCAGCTCTGAGCCGGTACACAGCCGGTTCAGCAGCTCCCCGGCGGCCTGGACCTCCCGGCGCATGGCGCCGTCCTCGCCCTCCAGCTCCTGCACCGCCCGGCCCAGCAGTCCCTCGCACCGCTCCGCCGCCCCCTCCAGCTCCTTCCGGGAGCGCTGGGGATAGCGGGCGGTCAGCCAGGAGAGGGCCTCCTGGGGGGTCACCGGGGTGAGGGTGAGGGTCTCGCACCGGGAGCGGACGGTGGGCAGCAGAGCGGCGGGGTTGTCCGCCAGCAGCAGGAAGGCGGCGTAGGGGGGGCCCTCCTCCAGCAGCTTGAGCATGGCGTTCTGGGCGCTCTGGTTCATGCTCTGGGCCCGGTGGAGCACGTACACCTTCCGGGCGGCCTCGTTGGGTTTGATGTAGGCGTCGCTGCGCAGGGCCCGCACCTGGGCCACCGTGATGTCCTTCCCGTCCTCGCCCACCGGGCTGATGTCGGGATGGATCCCCGCCAGGGCCTTTTTGCAGCCGGAGCACCGGCCGCAGGGGATGCCCTCTCCGCCGGCGCTGCACACCAGCGCGGCCGACAGCAGGCCTGCCAGGGTCCGCTTGCCGGACCCCGCCGGGCCGCAGAGCAGATAGGCGTGGGAGAGACCGCGGCGGGCGGTCTCTCCCTCCAGCTGCCGTTTCAGCGGGCCGTTGCCCGCCAGTGGGGTCAGATTCATAGAGCCTTATACCCGCTCAAACCGCTCGATGTCCACCACGAAGATGGTGGCGCCACCCACCACAACCTCCACCGGCATGGAGGGGTAGTACCCGTAGCTCATCTCGGTGGTGGTGGGGATCATCTGCTTGCGGGAGTGGGAGTGCTCCTTGATAATGTCAATGACGGTCTGCACCTTCTCCTCGTCCACACCGATGAGGATGGTCACATTCCCCGCCATCAGAAAGCCGCCGGTGGTGGCCAGCTTGGTGGAGGAGAAGCCGCTCTTGGTGAGGGCCTGGGTGACGGTGTTGGCGTCGTCATGATTGATAATAGCAAGGACCAGTTTCATTCCTATCCCTCCTGCGTTGGTTCACACAGTTGTCACACACAAATTCGACAGTCACTATTATAACCTATTTGATCCAAATATGCGATAGTTTTTTTCTCAATCCGCTCCCCCGGAGCCACTACCGGTACGCCGGGGGGATAGGGGGCGATGGGGGAGGCGGCAATCTCCCCCTCCGATTGGCAGAGGGGCCGGTCCTCCCCGGGGGAAAAGAGGGCCTGCCGGGGGGTGAGGACCCCCTCCGGCAGGGGCGGCGGGGGCGGAAAGGCGGGGCAGGGGCCCAGCTCCACCCGCTCCAGGGCCTGCCGCAGCCGGGTAAAGTCCTCCACGCCGTCGGCGCAGGTGGGGATGAGCACCACATGGCCCCCGTCGGCCATCTCCGGCCACACCCCCAGCCCCTCCAAAGCCTCCTGGGCCTCAAAGCCGTGGGGGGAGAGGAGGGTGAGCCGGGTGGGGTCCAGAGGAGCGTGGTGAGCCGTCAGGGCGGGGAAGTCTCGCCGCAGGGCGGCCACCTCCTCCGCCGTCCTTTGGTAGGCCGCCGCCCCCTCCTCCAGCATATGCGCCCGGCAGAGGTCCAGCGCCGCCATCATGGGGTAGGAGGGGCTGGAGGAGCCGTAAATGGCCCCCGCTCGCCGCAGATCGGCCTGGGAGAACCGCTCTCCCGCCAGCAGCAGGGCGGACTGGCCCGGGGCGGGGAGGGTCTTGTGGGCGGACACCACCACTAAATCAGCGGCGGAGAAGTGGTCCAGCCCCAAAAAGGGCAGATGGGTCCCGTGGGCCCCGTCCACCACCAGAACTCCGCCGTGGCGGTGGATCACCGCCGCCAGAGCGGGAATATCCGACAACACGCCGTAATAAGTTGGTGAGGTAATACAGACCGCTTTGATTTCCGGGTGGGCAAGCAGCTGTTTTTCCACCTCGTCGGGAGAGATGGGGCCGGTAACCGCCCCCTCCGCCAGCCAGGGCCGGGGGAGGTACACCGGCCTCAGGTCCAGCAGGGCCATGGCGTGGAAGGCGGAGCGGTGGCACCCCCGGTCCAGCAGCAGGCCTGACCCCGGCGGGCAGGCCAGGGTGAGGGCGGCCAGCACCCCCTGGGTGGAGCCGCCGGTGAGAAAGAGGCAGCTGTCCGTCTGAAAGACCTTGGCCCACAGCTCCTCCGCTTCGCCGATGGCGCCGCCGCCGTCAAACAGGTTGCCGGTGGGGGGCAGCTCGGTAAAGTCGATGGACGCCAGCCCCGCCAGCTCGGGGGCGGGGAGGGGCTTGCCCTTGTGGCCGGGCATGTGCATCCGCAGGGGGGTTTGGGCGGAAAACCGCCGCAGGGCGGTGTAGAGGGGGGTGTTTTCCACAGGATACGCCTCCAATGTTGAAAAGTGGCTCCCCACAGCAGGGGATATTGTCGAATTTGCAGGGGATATGGTATAATGGGGGAAAAAACGGAGGAGCCGCTGATGCGTGAGGAAGGAACAAGACAGAGGGGATTTGGCTGGAAGCTGGCGGGTCTGCTGCTGCGGCCCAGGACCCTGATTTTCATTTTGATTGTGGCGGTCCTGTGCGGAGGCAGCCTGGGGCTGGGCCAGTATCTGGGCTCCCGGAACAAGATCACCAACCTGGGCTTTGAGAATATCGGGGAGCTGGCCACCCAGGCGGCCTACTGCACCGAGGTCAACGTTACCGAGGCCGCCCGGGAGTTTTACGGCATTACCATTCCCTTTACCCAGAGCAAGTATATTTACAGCTACGACGTGGTGATCAAGGCGGGCTTTGACTTTCGGGAGGTGGAGTGGAAGGTGGAGGGCAAGACCATCACGGTCACTCTGCCCGAGGTGAAGATCCTCAGCAGCCAGCTGGAACTGGACTCCTTCCAGCTCTACCACGAGGCCGAGAGCATTTTCATGCGGATCTCTCTGAAGGACAACAACGAGGCCATCAAGGCCATGGTGGCCGACGCCCAGGAGCAGGCGGTGGCCAACGGCCTGCTGGAGGAGGCCCGGAAAAACGGGGAGCTCATTTTGCAGGGCTTCTTTGCCAATGTGTACGACCTGTCGGAGTACACCATCGAATTTACCGAACAGAAGTAACGCTGTGACAAGAGCCCCGGCCGTCGGCCGGGGCTCTTTCTGGTTTTAGAACTTGATGCGCTCGGCGATATAGGCCTTTACCTGGTCCATGGGGATGCGTACCTGCTCCATGGTGTCCCGCTCCCGGATGGTGACGCAGTTGTCGGCGGGGGTGTTCTCGTCGCCCACGGTCTGGAAGTCCAGGGTGATGCAGAAGGGGGTGCCGATCTCGTCCTGGCGGCGGTAGCGCTTGCCGATGCTCCCGGCGTCGTCGTAGTCCACCATGAACTCCTTGGCCAGCTCATCCCGCAGCTGCTGGGCGGGGCCGGAGAGGACCTCCTTCTTGCTCAGGGGCAGCACGGCGCACTTGAGGGGGGCCAGAGCGGGGTGGAAGCGCATGACGGTGCGGATGTCGTCGTTGCCCTTCTTGTCCTGGCCCACCACCTCCTGGTCGAAGGCGTCCACCAGGAAGGCCAGAGTGACCCGGTCGGCGCCCAGGGAGGGCTCCACCACATAGGGGATATAGTGCTCGCCGGTCTCCTGGTCAAAGTAGGTCATGTCCTTGCCGGAGGTCTCCTGGTGCTGGGTCAGGTCGTAGTCGGTGCGGTCGGCCACGCCCCACAGCTCGCCCCAGCCGAAGGGGAAGAGGAACTCGAAGTCGGTGGTGCCCTTGGAGTAGAAGCACAGCTCCTCGGGGCTGTGGTCACGCAGCCGCAGGTGCTCCTCCTTCATGCCCAGGTCCAGCAGCCACTGCTTGCAGAAGCCCCGCCAGTACTGGAACCACTCCAGGTCGGTGCCCGGCTTGCAGAAGAACTCCAGCTCCATCTGCTCAAACTCCCGGGTACGGAAGGTGAAGTTGCCGGGGGTGATCTCGTTGCGGAAGCTCTTGCCGATCTGGCACACGCCGAAGGGCAGCTTCTTGCGGGTGGTGCGCTGGACGTTCTGGAAGTTGACAAAGATGCCCTGGGCGGTCTCGGGCCGCAGATACACGGTGTTCTTGGCGTCCTCGGTGACCCCCTGGAAGGTCTTGAACATCAGGTTGAACTGCCGGATGTCGGTAAAGTTGTGCTTGCCGCAGGTGGGGCAGGGGATGTTCTTCTCCTCGATGAAGGCCTTCATCTCCTCCTGGGAGAAGGCGTCGATGGGCTTGGACAGCTCCACGCCGTTCTCAGCGCACCAGTCCTCAATGAGCTTGTCGGCACGGAAGCGCTCCTTGCACTCCTTGCAGTCCATCAGCGGGTCGGAGAAGCCGCCCAGATGGCCGGAGGCCACCCAGGTCTGGGGATTCATCAGAATGGCGGCGTCCAGGCCCACGTTGTAGGGGTTCTCCTGGACGAACTTCTTCCACCAGGCCTTCTTCACGTTGTTCTTCAGCTCCACGCCCAGGGGGCCGTAGTCCCAGGTGTTGGCCAGGCCGCCGTAGATCTCGCTGCCGGAGAAGATAAAGCCCCGGCCCTTGCACAGGGTGACGATCTGCTCCATGGTCTTGTCGGTATTTTTCATGCTGCATACTCCTTTTGTCTGGCCCAAGGCGAAAAAAACGCCCTGAGCCGGTTTTCGGCTCAGGGCGAACAAATTGTCCGTGGTTCCACCTGAATTCGTACCTGGCTGGTACGCACTCCCTTCCCGGTAACGGCGGGTACCGGCGGGGCATTTCCTCCCCGCGGCTCACAGGCGCCTTCCCTCCCGCTCCGCCGGAGCCTTGCACCGTCCGGCTCCTCTCTGATGCGGAAAACAGGGGGTACTTCTCCCGTTCACAGCCTTATCGTGGGCCATTTTATCATCTTTTCCAGGTCTCGTCAAGTGTAACCCATTTTTATTCTTCTGTTACTTTTGAGAGAGGATTTTCCCCCTCCAGGGCCGTATACTGGTCTCAATAACCGACACGGAAGGAGAAGATTTTTTATGAAAATACCCCGTCCGGCACTGGCCATGACCGCCCTGGCCCTGACCCTGGCGCTGCTCACAGCCGCCGTGGTGGCCGCGCCCCCCTCCGGTGAGACAGAGATAACCTTCAACGGCTTTGTTTTGGACAGCCCCGCCCGGAGCGAGCAGGGAACCACCCTGGTGCCGGTGGAGGAGCTGTGCGCCGCCATCGGGGCCAGCGGCTGGGTGATCGGCGGCCGGGAGGACCTGACCCCCATCCAGGGGGGCCTGAGCTACTGGTGGGCGGAGGACGGCTCCCACACCTTTTCCGCCAGCTGGAACGGCGGGCCGGTGGCGTCGGTGACGGCGGGGGAGGGGGGCGCCCGGATGGAGGACGGGGTACTGTGGGCCCCGTTGCGGCCCTTTGCCCGGGACCTGGGCTTTTCCGTGGACTGGAACGGCCGGGTGGAGCTGTCGGTACCCGCCGCCACGGTGCGGGTGACCACCCTGGAGGAGCTGTTCAACGCCGTGGCCGACCAGATCGCCATTGTCCTGGATGTGGAACCGGGCACCACCCTGGATTTTTCCACATTGGACTGGTCCCTGGTGGAAAACGACCACGTGGCCCTGGAGACCGATGTGGATACCCGGGACATGGGCTACGGGGAGAGCCCCCACCCGGAGGCCTTTGACGTGGTGATCCACGACGTGCAGGATCTCACCATCTCCGCCCCCGGCGGCGTCACCCTCTCCACCCCCTGGGCCTACGCCGACGTGCTGAAATTTGAAAACTGCCGCCGGCTGACCCTGGAGGGGCTTACCGCCGTCCACAACGTGGAGCCCGGCTTCTGCGTGGGGGACTGCCTGCAGCTGGAGGCCTGCCGGGACGTACGGGTGACCGGCTGCACCCTGGACGGCAGCGGGGCTTACGGGCTGAAGGCCCTGGACTGCGCCGGGATTACCCTGGAAAACAGTGAGATCTCCCACTGTACCTACGGGGCGGTGAGCCTCACCGATTGCCGGGCAGTCCGCCTGCGGGACGGCGTGATCCGGGACTGCCAGGATGTTTTCACCCTGGTGGAGGGCGTGGGGTGCCAGGATGTGCGGGTTGAGGATACCGCCATCCGGGGCTGCACGGCAGGGGCGCTGGCCAGCTTCAGCCAGAGCCTTCGGGTATCCTTTGTGGGCTGCGCGGTGGAAAACTGCGGCTTCGGCGCCGTCAACGGGGTGGACTGGACCGCTTCCGGCGGGGCGGTGTTTTTGGACTGCACCGGGCTGGAGGCCTCAGCTTAAAAACAGGTCGATATCGGCGATGCTCAGGCCGGGCTGGAGGGCCAGATTGATGCCGTAGCCGATGACCTTGGCCAGGTCGGCCACCCGGGCGTCGATGTCCCGGGGGGTGACCAGCAATCCGTCCCCCGCCCCCCGGAGGGCGTCGGGGTCCAGATCTGCCCGGCCGGCCTGGGCCAGCACGTCGGCGGCCAGGGTGGCGGCGTCCACCACCGTGGGCACCCCCACGGCGATCACCGGCACCCCCAGGGTCTGGGCGTTGAGGGCAAAGCGGGCGTTGCCCACCCCGGAGCCGGGGACGATGCCGGTGTCGGCCAGCTGGACGGTGGTACACACCCGGCTCAGGCTGCGGGAGGCCAGGGCGTCCACCACGATGACGCAGGCCGGACGCACCTTTTCCGCCACCGCCCGCACCAGCTCGCCGCTCTCCACCCCGGTGGTGCCCAGCACCCCGGCGGCCAGGGCGGCCACCGGCCGGAAGGAGCCGAAGTGCTCGGGCACCTGCTCCACCAGATGGCGGGTCACCATGGTGTGGTCGGCGGCCTTGGGGCCGATGTCATCGGGGGTGATGGAGCGGTTGCCCAGGCCCACCACCAGCACCGGGGACCCCTTGGACAGCTTGAGCAGAGGGGTGAGCTCCGCCGCCACCGCCCGGGCCGCCCGGCCGAAGGCGTCGTTCTCCCGCCGGGCCAGCCCCTCCAGAGTGAGGGTGACATAAGTGCCCGCCGGCTTGCCCAGGGCCTGCTCCCCCCGGCAGTCCAGGATCTTTACCGTGGTCACCGGGTAGCCCTCCCGTTTGCTCTCCCGGCTCTCCACTCCGGGCAGGGCTCCCACGCCGCCCCGCTCCCGCCAGAGCTGGGCGGCCTCCACCGCCAGGTCCGTGCGACGCTGATCCATAGCGCCTCCTCCTTTCCTACCCCAAGATATGGTGCGCATTCTTGTTGACGAAACTATTTTTTGCGGATGGGCCCCTCCTATGCAAAAAAAACAAAAAAAGTTGAAAAAAACAGTTGCAATTTTCGGCGTTGGCTGTTAAAATAAGAATCTGCACGGGCAAACTGTGTAAATAATGATATCGTCATCGGAGGAGGTGTTTGGTTTGCCGAATATTAAGTCTGCCAAGAAGCGTGTCCTGGTGAATAAGACCAAGGCCATGCAGAACAAGGCCGCTAAGTCCGCGCTGAAGACCGACATCAAGAAGTTCGAGGCCGCGGTGGTCGAAGGCAACCGCAGCGAGGCCGAGGGCGCTTACAAGGTGGCCGTCAAGGCGGTTGACAAGGCTGTGGTTCGTGGCCTGCTGCACAAGAACAACGCCGCGCATAAGAAGAGCGCCATGACCATCAAGCTGAACAAGCTGGCCTGAGTCAAGGCAACGTAAGACCGTCTGCGTTTTGCAGACGGTCTTTTTGTTTTTTCGCGGGGAAAACGGGGTATGCTGGAGAGCGGAAGGAGGTCGGTTTATGCAGCGGATATGGAACAGCGAGGCGGTGCGCTTCGTGCGGGAGATGGTGCGCATCTACTTTGCCAAACGGGTGTCCCGGTCGGCGGCCGAGCTGGCCTACTTCCTGGTGCTCACCTTTTTCCCGGTGCTTATCTGCATCAACGCCTTTGTGGGCCTGCTGAATCTGAATATCCAGGAGGTGCTGGATGCCGCCGCCCCCTTCTTTCCCAAGGAGACCCTGGGAATTTTGGGGGACTACGTGGGCTATATCACCAACAATCAGTCCACCGCCCTGCTCATCGCCGGGGCGGGCATGACCCTATTTTCCGCCTCCGCCGCCTTCCGGGCGCTGATGAATATTATGGAGGAGCTGTATGGCCGGAAGGGCTACCGGGGGGTGTGGCGCATCGCCGCCAGCCTGGTGTTTTCGGTACTCTTTCTCTTCACCGTCTATCTGTCCTTTGTGGTGCTCCTCACCGGGGACTGGCTGTTCCGGCTGGTGGAGGACTTTTTTAACCTGGAGCAGGCCGTGCTCCCCTGGGAGTGGCAGTGGTTCCGGTTTTTGCTCCTGTTTTTGATGATGTTTTTCTTTGTGCTGGTGGTCTACCGCATGGCCGCCCCCAGAGGAAAGCCCCGGCCCCCCGTCCTCACCGGCGCCTTTCTGGCGGCGGCGGCCCTGGTGGCGGCCTCCGCCCTGTTCTCCTGGTTCATCGGCCTGTCCTCCCGGTACTCTCTGGTGTACGGGTCCCTGGCCTCGGTGATCATCCTGCTGGTGTGGCTCTACCTGTGCGGCAACATCCTCATTTTGGGCAACGTGTTTAACTGCGTGTGGTACCGGAAGAAAAAGGTGAGGGCCCTCCGGCAGAGCCGGGAGCGGCGAAGCTGAAAAAACGCGCTGGATTGCTCCAGCGCGTTTTTTGTCTCAGCGATAGTCCTGCCGGGCGGGGAAGAGCAGCGCATCCTCGGAGGTGCCGTCCCAGACGTAGTCCTCATGGCCGTCCCGGAGGAAGGCCTGGTCGCTGCGCAGGAAGAACTGGGAGGAATTCCCCCCGTCGCCCCAGGTGGCGTCCAGGTTGTACCAGTTTCCGTCCAGCAGCACCTTGTTCCAGGCGTGGCCCATGTCGCCGGAATAGCTGGTCACCACAAAGTTGGGGATGCCCGCCAGATCCAGCAGGCTGCTGACGGCCTGGCTGTATCCGCCGCACACCACGTCCGCCCCCTTGACCACGCCAAGCCAGGTCTGGGACAGGACAAATTCCGGGTCGCTGAGCATGGCGTCCCAGTCGGAGTTGCCCTGATACTTGTTGAAGACGGTATTGTTGTAGTCCGTCCGGGCCATCACGCCCTCGTAGATGGCCTTTACCTTCTGGTAGTCGGTCATGTCCTCGTCCACCAACTGGTCATAGAGGGCGGTCAGCTCGTCCATGGCCTGGAGCATGTAGGAACCTTCCCGGCCCTCCCCGCTGAGGGCGGTGCAGGTGTAATACTCCAGGGGGATGTGCCAGTCGTCGCTGTTCAGGGCGCCCGACCGGGCGTACAGCCTCAGATCCGTCCCGGACCAGGCCCGGAGCAGGGTGTCGCTGACGTCTTTCAGCTCCATACGCTGTTCCCAGAGGTCCCGGGGCAGCTTGTCGGCCAGGTAATCGGCCTGGGCCTGATACCAGGCGTGGTTTTTTACGTCGGTGGGGGCCAGGGTGGGGTAGTTTTGGGTATTCTCCTCCTCGAAGCGCTCATTCAGCGCCCAGAACCCCTCCATTTTGGCCGCCAGCTCCCAGTACAGCTCCTCCGGCTTCTCCGAAAAGGTGTAGATATCTTCCGGCCAGGGGGCCCAGTAGTTCCGCTCCTGGCAGTAGTCCCAGAGCTGGTCGGTGAAGGCGGTAAAGGAGGGATAATCGGAGAAGTCGATGGTCACATGGTTCACGCCGAACTCCTCTTTCAGATAGTCCAGCTGTTGGGGCAGGGTCTCATAGTCGGCTTTCAGGCGGGTGGAGGGGTCCAGCATGGGCACGCCCCGCTTCTGGATGGCCCCATTGGCGGTGAGCTCCTCCAGCAGGGTAGTATCTCTCCCCTTGGGGCGGGCGTCCAGAGCCTCGTAGCAGATGAACATGGCGTCTCCCCGGAGAAAGCCCTTACCGGAGAAAAGAGGGCAGAGCAGTCCCACCTCTTCCGCCAGGGCGTAGGGGTCCTGCCAGGAAAACTCCCCGTTGGCGTCGGAATAGCCCAGGGCCCGCAGCATCAGGGTGAGGAACTGCTCCATGGTAATGGGGGCCTCCCCGGAGAAGGTGGTGGCGGAGGTTCCGGCGGCCATGCCCTTGGCGTAGGCGCAGCCCACATAGGGGGCGGCCCAGTCGGCCAGATCGGTAAAGGGGGTGTCCCACTGGCCGGATTTGGCTGCCTCCTCCAGACCAAGCAGGCGCAACAGCAGAGTCACCGCCTCCTGCCGGGTGAGGGGCTGGTCCACGCCGGTGCTGATGTTGCCATATTGGTCGGTGCCGGCGCCGTTTACCAGGCCGTAGCTGTACAGAATGGCGGTGGGGTAGAGGGCGGCGGGGAAATCCTCTTCGTGAAACCATGCGCCGCTGTCCACGGTCTGGACGCCGTGGGAGTCCGCCGTCTGAATGGCCTGGGCCGGGGCGGCCAGCAGGGTGAGGGCCAGGGCTCCCGCCAACAGCGCGCTGCTCCAGTGTCGTTTCATATTGTTCCTCCTTGCAGCTTTTCTCTCAGCATACAGTATAGGATATTTTACTTCGTATGGCAAGGAAAAGAAAACCGCCTTTGGCGCAATGCCAAAGGCGGTTTTTATCATCCGTACTGCCGCAGCCACAGCTCCCGCAGGCCCAGGAAGGTGAGATTGGGCTCCCAGGCGGTGGGGCAGCGGAGGAGGGGGCGCACATAGGCGCTGTTGCCCCCGGTGAGTACCACCGTCAGCGGCCCCAGCTGATCCTCCAGCCGGGTCACAATGCCCTCGATGGCTCCGGCGGCCCCGTACAGGGCCCCGTAGCGCATGCAGCGCTCGGTGTTGGTGCCGATGAGGCCCTCCGGCGGGGAGAGGGTGATGGGGGGCAGCTGGGCGGCCCTGGCGCTGAGGGCGTTGAGGGACAGGGACAGGCCGGGAAGGATCATGCCTCCCAGAAAGATTCCGTCCGCCCCCACCACCGACAGGGTGGTGGCAGTGCCCATGTCAAATACCGCCAGGGGCGGGGCATACCGGCTCAGGGCGGCCACGCAGTCCACCACCCGGTCCATGCCCAGGTTTTTGGCGTCGTAGTTCCCCAGAGGCAGACCGGTGGGGGTGTGCTGATCCACCGTCAGCACCGGCACGCCCGTCACGGCGGTGATGGCCTGGGCCACCCTTGGGGTCAGATCGGGCACCACCGAGGCCAGCGCGCACCCCCGGACCGGCCCCGTGCCCGCCAGCAGCTCCTTCAGAGCCGTTTGCCAGCCGGGGCCGTCCAGGGCGGTGTCGGAGGGCAGGCGGCGGAGAAAGGCCAGCCGCTCCCCCGCAAAGGCGGCCACGGCCACGGTGGTGTTGCCGATGTCAACGGTAAGCAGCATGTCAGGCGGGCTGCTCCGCCGTGGCGGCGGGGGCTTTCTCCAGCTTCAGGGCGTGGATCAGGGGCACGCACACGGCGGGGGTGACCACGGCGGCCACAATGGCCTCGGGGATGCCGTTGGCGGCCACAATGCCCAGAATAAAGCCGGTGATGGCGTCGGCGGGGATGCCCTGGGCGGCGGCATAGGCCTCGGTGAAGATAACGCCGATGGAGCCCATCACCAGGGCGGTGTTGGTGAGGGCCCCCACAATGGCGGCGATCACCAGGGAGACGGTCTGCACCCCGGCGTTGCGCTTACCGGGCAGATGCTTGAACAGGGCGTACACCAGCCAGGGGGAGACGCCCACCAGGATCCGGGGCACGAAGCAGATAAACAGGGCCCAGAGGCTGCCCCGGTCCAGGCCGGGGACGGGGATCAGGGGAGAAAAAACAAAGGAGGACAGACCGGGCACCAGCGTATTTTTAATCAGGCTGGACAGGCCGAACATGCCTCCAAGAAACGCGCCCTTCCTGGGACCCAGCAGAATGGAGCCGATGATCACCGGCACGTGAAGCACGGTGGCCTTGATGACCGGCAGGTCAATGAGGCCCAGCGGCGTAAAGGTGAGCAGGAAAATGATGGCGGTGAACATGGCCAGAATGGCCAGGCTCTGCACCTGCCTGGTGCGCTGAGCGCGGGTTTGGGCGGTTTTCATATGCAATTACCTCCTGCTGCCGTTCCCGTCCTTGCGGGATACAGCGCAAAATAAATGGGCTTTTGGGAGCGGAGAATGGGCCTGCCGTCTCGCTGGGAGTACAGCGGCCCGCCGTCCCGGACAGCCGAAGCCATTATACGCAATTTGTCCACAAAATGCAATCCCAATGTGGAAAATGGGGGAGGGGTCTGCTATAATTGGGCTCACCACAGACAAAGGAGCGTGCGTTATGCTGAAGGGAAAGACCGTGCTGCTGTGCGTCACCGGCGGCATTGCCTGTTATAAATCCGCCTCTCTGGCCTCCGCCCTGGTGAAGCAGGGGGCCAACGTGCAGGTGCTCATGACCCGCAACGCCACCGAGTTTATCGGCCCCCACACCTTTGAGTCCCTGACGGGCAATCGGGTGAGCGTGGACACCTTTGATCGCAACTATCAGTTCCAGGTGGAGCACATCGCTCTGGCTGACCAGGCCGACGTGGTGCTGGTGGCCCCCGCCACCGCCAACGTGCTGGCCAAGCTGGCCCACGGTCTGGCCGACGACATGCTGACCACCACCGTGCTGGCCTGCAACTGCCCCAAGCTGGCTGCCCCCGCCATGAACACCAGAATGTACGAAAACCCGGTGACCCAGGACAATCTGGACATTCTGCGCAAATACGGCTGGCAGATCATTGAGCCTGCCAGCGGCCGACTGGCCTGCGGCGCGGTGGGGAAGGGGAAGATGCCCGAGCCGGAGGAGCTGCTGGCCTATGTGGAGTACGCCGTGGGCCATGAGAAGGACATGACGGGGCTGCGGGTGCTGGTCACCGCTGGACCCACCCAGGAGGCCCTGGACCCGGTGCGCTATCTGACCAACCACTCCACCGGCAAAATGGGCTACGCCATCGCCAGGGCCGCCGCCAGCCGGGGGGCGGCAGTCACCCTGGTGACCGGGCCCACCAGCCTGAGCCGGCCGGTATGTGTGGAGACGGTGGATATTTTGTCCGCTCAGGATATGTTTGAGGCGGTCACCAGCCGGGCGGCGGAGCAGGATATCATCATCAAGGCCGCCGCCGTGGCCGACTACCGCCCCGCCGCCCAGGCGGAGGACAAGATCAAGAAAAGCGGCTCCGACGCCGACCTGTCCCTCCCTCTGGCCCGCACCCGGGATATTCTGGCCTGGCTGGGGGAGCACAAGCGCCCCGGACAGTTTCTGTGCGGCTTTTCCATGGAGACCCGGGACATGGTGGAAAACTCCCGCAGGAAGCTGGAGAAGAAACACCTGGACCTGATTGCCGCCAACAACCTGAAGGAGCCGGGGGCGGGCTTTGGAGTGGCCACCAACCTGCTCACCCTCATCAGCCCGGACGACATGGTGGAGCTGCCTCTCATGAGCAAGGAGGAGGCCGCCCATGTCCTGCTGGACCGGATCCTGGCCCGCCGGGGCTGAGCGCATAGAAAAAACGCGGGAGCGACTATTGTCGCTCCCGCGTTTTTGTCATTCAGCTGAGGTAGGACCGGGGATTCACCGGGGTGCCGTTGATCTGCATCTCAAAGTGGCAGTGGTTGCCGCTGGAGCGTCCGGTGGAACCCACCCGGGCAATGGGCTGCCCCTGATAGACGTGCTCGCCGGCGGAGACCAGCACGCTGGAGCAGTGGGCGTAGATGGTGCGCACGCCGTTGCCGTGGTCGATCATCACGTAGTTGCCGTAGCTCCAGTAGCCGCCGGTGCCGGCGCCGGCAAATACCACCGTGCCGCCGTCGGAGGCCTTGATGGTGGTGCCGTAGGAGGTGGCGATATCCAGACCCTCATGGTAGCTGTAAGAGCCGAAGATGGAGCGGTAGCCGAAGGAGGAGGTGATGGTGCCGTACACCGGCCAGATATAGCTGCCGGTGGGATACCAGCTGGGGCGCACCTTGGTGCCCACGGCGATGACCTTTTCGGTGGCCTCACGGGTCACCTGGGTGGAGAGCACCGTGCGCTCCTGCTCCACGCCGTTGAGATAGGCCACGTTGGCGTTGACCACCTGCTCGCCGGGGACGCCCTCGTCCAGAACCTTGGACTCGCCCTGGAACATGGTGTCGTCCTCCACCTCCACCACCGGGCAGGCGATGGACTCGGTGTAGGTCACGTTGTCAACCGTCTTGACCGACAGGAAGGGGATCTCCTCTTTCACGTTGAGCAGCTGACCGATGTAGATGCGGTTGATGTCCACATCGGGGTTGAGGGCCTCCATCTCGGACACCGTCATGCCGTTGTCCAGGGCAATCTGCATGAAGGTGTCGCCCTTCTGCACCTCGTATACCGTCTGGCCGTTGGTGTTGGCGGTCAGGGCGGCCAGCATGGCCTCCGGATCCTGGTTTACGTCGGAGGGAGTGTACTCATGGGAGATGGACACCGTGCCGGTGAACTCGGAGGACACCGTGTCCTCGGTGACGTAGGCTGCCTTGACCTGCTCCAGCACGCTGTCCAGCACGGCCCGGTCCTGAGCGGCGCCGATAAACTGACCGTCCACCGTCAGCACGTAGTTTTTCATCACCGCGCCGATCTGATCGAAGAGGTAGGTCTCCAGATAGGCGGAAGAGGTGAGATTCTCCGGCTCGGTGAGGGCGAAATCGTAGTTGACCTCTCCCTCCAGGGTGTATTCATAGCCCAGAATCTCGCTGGCCCGGGCCTCCACCCGGTTCACCACATCTTCAAATACCTGGGGATTGGACACCGTACCCAGCACCACGCCGTTCTGCTCCACCACGTAGGCCGGGGTGTAGACGGTGGCCACAATGGCGGCCACGCCCAGCACCGCGGCGACGGCGAAGAAGTTCAGCGGGCTGATGAGCCGCCGCTCTCCCGCGGTGGCCGCGTCCAGCTTGTGCTGGATGCGCTCCATCCGCCGCTGCACCAGCTCCATCTTCTCCTGGAGCCGGTACCGCTGCCGGAGCTGCTCCAGCTTGGCCCGAACGCCCGCCCCGTCCCATTGGGGCAGATGAAGGATTGATTCCATGTGGGGGATACCCTCCCATTCTGTAAATTGTATCATATGGTGACAGCCCGCAGGCTGCTTTGTAACAGTTCGGTAAGAATGGTTACAAATTGTTACAAACCGTATGATACACGCTTTCCCCGCAAAAGTCAAGGGTAAGATGTAAAAAATACGGATTTTGGCTTTTTTACGGGAAAAGCGCCGAGGAAATCCCCTATCTTGTCCTTCTTTTATTGACGGCGGACAAAATCGGAGCGCCCGCCAGGGGCGCTCCGATTTTGTAACAGTTTTGTTGTCAGTCTGTGATTTTTTACCGCCAAGCTTTACGCCAGGGCCGCGGTGATGATGGCCATGGAGCAGTTCCCCGCAGGCCTTCGGTCTGCGGGGGCCCCAAAGATTAAACTCTGCCGGAGCAAGTGAATTGCCCCGGCATCAAGGTTTTGCGCCTCAGGGCGCAAAACGCTTGGCGGCGCATAGCGCCGGACCCCGCTGGAGCGGGGGCGGAGGTCTCCTCCCTGGCCATAAAAAGACTGGAGCACCCGGGGAGGATGCTCCAGTTTCTGAGATATTGCTTAGGCCAGGGCCGCGGTGATGATGGCCATGGAGTAGACCTCCTGGGCGTTGCAGCCCCGGGACAGGTCGTTGATGGGGGCGTTCAGGCCCAGCAGGATGGGGCCGTAGGCGCTGAAGTTGCCCAGACGCTGGGCAATCTTGTAGCCGATGTTGCCGGCGTTGATGTTGGGGAAAATAAAGGTGTTGGCGTAGCCCGCCACCGGGGAGCCGGGGAACTTCAGCTGGCCCACGGAGGGGGAGACGGCGGCGTCAAACTGCATCTCGCCGTCGATGGCCAGCTCGGGAGCGGCGGCCTTGGCCTTGGCGCAGGCGTTGCGCATCTTGTCCACGGTGTCGCCCTTGCCGGAGCCGTGGGTGGAGTAGCTCAGATAGGCCACCTTGGGGTCGATGCCGAAGGTCCGGGCGCACTTGGCGCACTCCAGGCCGATCTCTACCAGCTCGTCCTCGGTGGGGTCGATGTTGATGGCGCAGTCGCCCATGGCCAGCACGGTGTTGTCGCCCACGCCCTCACGGACCATAATGAAGCAGGAGGACACGATCTTGTTGCCCGGCTTGGTCTTGATGAGCTGCAGGGCGGGACGGACGGTGTCGGCGGTGGAGTAGGTGGCGCCGCCCAGCAGGCAGTCGGCCACGCCCATCTTCACCAGCATGGTGCCGAAGTAGTTGCCGTGCTTCAGGGCAGCCCGGCACTCGTCGGCGGTCATCTTGCCGCGGCGCAGCTCCACCATGGCCTGCACCATGTTGTCCATATCGGGATAGGTTTCGGGATCCATGATCTCGGCGCCCCGGATGTTGAAGCCGGCCTCCTCCGCGGCGGCCTTCACCTCATCCTCCTTGCCCACCAGGATGGGGGCCAGCCAGGTACCGGCCAGCAGGCGGGCGCTGGCTTCCAGGATCCGGGGGTCGGTGCCCTCGGTAAAGACAATCTTCTTGGGACTCTTTTTCAGGGAGTCAATGAGCTGCTGGAACATGTGAATAGCCATTGGTATCATCCTCCATATAAAAATCACGTGTCATTTTTTGCCCTCTTGGGGCGATAACAATATTATACACCTACCAGTCTACAAACTACAATGATGAAAAGGCAGAAGATTGTGAAAAAATCACCTTTACTTTTTGTATTTAAGCATATATACTATACCTACTGTTTTTGTATGAGGTGTGTTATGAGTTCTGATTTTCCTCGCTGCCTGTCCCTGCTGCGGCAGGAGAAGGGCATCTCGCAGAGAGCGGCGGCCAAGGAGCTGGGCATCAGTCAGGCGCTGCTCTCCCACTATGAAAATGGCGTCCGGGAGCCGGGCCTGGCCTTTGTGGTCAAGGCCTGCAACTACTACAACGTGTCGGCCGACTTTCTGCTGGGCCGCACCCTGAGCCGGGACGGCACCACCATCGCCGCCGAGGAGCTGTACGATTACTCCTCCGAGAAGGACAACGTGCTCCACGGCTCCATCCTGGCCACCCTGAACAAGAAGCTGCTGGTGAACTCCATCGGCGTGCTCTTTGACCTGCTGGGCAAGACCGGGAAGAAGGAGGCCATCAACGCCGCCGCCGACTACCTGGGCACCGCCATCTACAAGCTGTTCCGCCACCTGTACCGGGCGGACGGCACCCAGAACGAGGACTTTTTCTCCGTGACCGCCCGGCAGTTCATGGCGGGCATCCCCTTCGCCGACATGATCTGCACCGAGGCGGAGTATGTGGACGCCCTGGCCTGCCACGTGAAGGAGAAGGGGAGCTTCCCGCCCATGAACAACGATGCCCTGCGGGAGAGCTATCCCGGATTGTACCAGTCTCTGCTGCAGATCATCCACACCACCGGGGAGCGGGTGAACTGCCGCAGGGTGGCCCGCGCCGAGAAAAACTGACGCCAGTTACACCACGGAGGTTTTTTGTCTATGACCGATCAATCCAAAATCCGCAATTTTTCCATTATTGCCCACATTGACCACGGAAAATCCACCCTGTCCGACCGGCTCATTGAGCTGTGCAACGCCGTCACCGCCCGGGAGATGGAGTCCCAGCTGCTGGACAACATGGACCTGGAGCGGGAGCGTGGCATCACCATCAAGGCCCGGGCGGTGAGGCTGAACTACCAGGCTGAGGACGGCAATACCTATGAGCTCAATCTCATCGACACCCCGGGCCACGTGGACTTCAACTACGAGGTGTCCCGGTCCCTGGCCGCCTGCGAGGGGGCCATCCTGGTGGTGGACGCGGCCCAGGGCATCGAGGCCCAGACTTTGGCCAATACCTTCTTGGCTATGGAGCACGACCTGGAGATCCTGCCGGTAGTGAACAAGATCGACCTGCCCGCCGCCGATCCCCAGCGGGTAAAGGACGAGATTGAGAACATCATCGGTATTCCCGCCCAGGACGCTCCCGAGATCTCCGCCAAGGTGGGCATCAACATCCCCGCCGTGCTGGAGGACATTGTAAAGAATGTCCCCGCCCCCAAGGGGGACCCGGCGGCTCCCCTGAAGGCCCTGATCTTCGACAGCCAGTACGACGCCTACCGGGGAGTTATCGTCTACTTCCGGGTGATGGAGGGCACCATCAAGGCCGGCATGAGCGTGAAGCTGATGGCCTCCGGCGCCACCTATCAGGTGCTGGAGTGCGGCCATCTGCTGCCCCTGGGCATGGAGAGCTGCAAGGAGCTCATCGCCGGAGAAGTGGGCTATTTCACCGCCTCCATCAAGAACGTAAAGGACACCCAGGTGGGCGATACCATTACCGGGGCGGAAAAGCCTGCCGCCGAGCCTCTGCCCGGCTACCGCCCCGCCCGGGCCATGGTGTACTGCGGCATCTACACCGAGGACGGCTCCAAGTACCCCGACCTGCGGGACGCCCTGGAAAAGCTCCAGCTCAATGACGCCTCCCTGTCCTTTGAGCCGGAGTCCTCCGCCGCCCTGGGCTTCGGCTTTCGGTGCGGCTTTTTGGGCATGCTCCATATGGAAATCATCCAGGAGCGGCTGGAGCGGGAGTTTGACCTGGATCTCATTACCACCCTGCCCTCCGTCATCTACCGCATCACCAAGACCGACGGCAGCGTGGTCATGGTGGATAACCCCCACAACTACCCCGACCCGGCGGTGATCCAGATGGCGGAGGAGCCCTACGCCAAGGTGTCCATCGTCACGCCCCCCGACTATGTGGGCAACATCATGCCCATGTGCCAGGAGCGGCGGGGGGAGTACAAGGATATGCAGTACCTGGACACCAACCTGGTGGAGCTGCATTACTCCATGCCCCTTGGGGAGATCATTTACGATTTCTTCGACACCCTGAAGGCCCGCACCAAGGGGTACGCCTCCCTGGACTACGAGATGGACCGGTACGAGCCCTCCGAACTGGTGAAGGTGGATATGCTCCTCAACGGCGACCAGGTGGACGCTCTCTCCTTCATTGCCCACAAGGACAAGGCCTATCCCCGGGCCAGAAAGCTGTGCGAGAAGCTGAAGGAAAACATTCCCCGCCAGCTGTTTGAGGTACCGGTGCAGGCCGCCATCGGCGGCAAAATCATCGCCCGGGAGACCGTCAAGGCCATGCGGAAGGACGTGCTGGCCAAGTGCTACGGCGGCGATATCACCCGGAAGAAAAAGCTGCTGGAGAAGCAGAAAGAGGGCAAAAAGAAGATGCGCTCTCTGGGCACGGTGCAGATTCCCACCGAGGCGTTTATGGCTGTGCTTAAATTGGACGAAGAGTAAGCATCCGCAAAGTTCCCTCCTCGCGGCATAGCCGCTGCGGCCTACGCTACAAACGTGCCACCGGCACGTTTGCTTAACGCTGCGGTGGCCGTCCTCAAGCTGGACGAGGAATAATGAAAAAAAGACCTGCTGTGTGATGCGGCAGGTCTTTCTATTTCCAACGGGTCAGGTGGAGCAAGCGCTCTCCCCGGGGGGTACATCCAATAGGGGGGCCCGCAGGCCCCCCTGATTGGTCGTTTTAAGGGGTGGATTATTAAGGCGGGGGAAATCGAAATCCCCCGCCTTAATTGGCCTTTCCGTCCGCTTTCCGCCAGTGGAAAGCGGACCCCCCGGAGGGCGTAACCCTCATGGATTCGTTTTATGCTCCAATGCTTCCAGATGGGCGCGGAGCACCAGATTGATATAGCTGGACAGAGAGCGATCCTGCTGTTCGGCCAGCTTTTGTATTTTTTCGAGAACGGGCTGATCCAAGGTCAGACTGACTTTATTTTTTAGTGGCTTCATATTATCACCAGAACAATATATACCACTAAATACGATAGAATATTGACGAGTAAGATATTATCGCCTATAATCTTACTCAGGTGATGGATATGTACACAAACGAATTTGAAGAGGCCTTTTCCAACTTCTTGGAGCGGCATGAGTATGACGAGGCGGAAAGCTACCTGTTTTCCATGGTACGTCTGGCCTTTGCTGCGGGATGGAAGGCGGCGGGCGGCGCGCCGCCCAAAGCTGAGCGCCTGTTTGAGCTGATCGTCACACCAAAGACAGAAACCCCGGCGGAGTCGGATTGACTCCGCCGGGGTTTTTCCGTAAGGGCGCTTATTCGGCGCTCTCTTCCTCTTTCTTGGTACACACGATGTTCAGCTCGTCCAGCTGGGCCTGGGTGACGAAGCTGGGAGCGCCCATCATCAGATCCTGGGCGTTCTTGTTCATGGGGAAGGGGATGATCTCCCGGATGGAGTCCTCTCCGGCCAGCAGCATCACCATCCGGTCCACGCCGGGGGCGATACCGGCGTGCGGGGGCGCGCCGTAGGTGAAGGCGTTGTACATGGCGGGGAACTTGCTCTTCACGTCGTCCTCTCCCAGCCGCACCAGCTGGAAGGCCTCCAGCATAATCTCCGGGTCGTGGTTCCGCACCGCGCCGGAGGACAGCTCCACGCCGTTGCACACCAGGTCGTACTGGAAGGCGGTGATGGACAGGGGGTCCACCTCACCGGCAGCGGCCTTTTTCAGAATCTCCAAACCGCCGTTGGGCATGGAGAAGGGGTTGTGGCAGAACTCCAGCTCGCCGGACTCCTCGCCGATCTCGTACATGGGGAAGTCCACGATCCAGCAGAACTCGTACCGCTCCTTGTCCATGTGGTTGGGGCAGAAGTTGCCCAGCTTGGTGCGCAGCACGCCGGCGGTCTTCTGGGCGGTGAGCAGCTTGCCGGCGGTGAGGCCTACGAAGCAGCCCTTCTCCAGCCCCAGGGCGGACACCACCGCGTCCTTGATGGGCTGGACGAACTTGGAAATGCCGCCCACGATCTCGCCGTTCTCGTCGTAGCGGAACCAGTATGCCTTGTTGCCGGACTGGACCTCCACCTCGTTGCAGATGCCGTCGATCTGCTTGCGGGTGCCCTCAAAGCCGGACACCACCACCGCCTTGACGGTGTTGCCCTCGAAGGGGCCGAAGCCGCAGCCCGCCAGCGCCTCGGTGGCGTCGGTCACCGTCAGGTCAATACGCAGGTCGGGCTTGTCCGAGCCGTACTTGTCCATGGCCTCCAGATAGGAGATCCGGCGGAAGGGGGCCTCAGAGGCCACGTTGTAGGTGCCAAACTTGGCGAAGATGGGGGGCAGCACGTCCTCCAGCACGGCGAACACGTCCTCCTGCCCGGCAAAGGCCATCTCCATGTCCAGCTGGTAGAACTCGCCGGGGGAGCGGTCGCCCCGGGCGTCCTCGTCCCGGAAGCAGGGGGCAATCTGGAAGTACTTGTCAAAGCCAGAGGCCATCAGCAGCTGCTTGAACTGCTGGGGGGCCTGGGGCAGGGCGTAGAATTTGCCGGGATGCTTCCGGCTGGGCACCAGGTAGTCCCGGGCGCCCTCGGGAGAAGATGCGGTAAGAATGGGGGTGGTGATCTCCATGAAGCCGTGGTCGATCATGGACGCGCGCAGGGCCGCCACCACCTGGGAGCGGAGGATGATGTTGTTTTTCACCTCCGGGTTGCGCAGGTCCAGGTAGCGGTACTTCAGCCGCTGGGTCTCGTCGGCCTCCCGGCTGCGGTTGACCTGGAAGGGCAGCTCGTTGTGGCGGCAGCGGCCCAGCACCTCGATGCGCTCCGGCACCACCTCAATGTCGCCGGTGGGCAGCTTGGGGTTCTTGCTGTCCCGCTCCCGCACCACGCCGGTGACGGCCACGGTGGACTCCTTGTTCAGGGCCTTGATGGTCTTGACCATCTCCTCGGTCTCGGCCACCACCTGAGTGGTGCCGTAGAAGTCCCGCAGCACCAGAAAGCCCAGGTTGGCCCCTACCTCACGGAAGTTTTCCAGAAAGCCCGCCAGGGTGACGCTCTGGCCCACATGCTCCATCCGGAGCTCCCCACAGGAGTGGGTGCGGTAGTGGGTGCGCACGTTATCCATGAAAAATCAACTCCATATCGTAATCAAAAGATTTTATATAACAAAACAGAATCAGGTATTGCCCTTCAGATCCAGGTACCGGCTGTAATATACCTGCATGTCGAAGTTCTTGTACAGGTCGGTACCGTCCTTGGCGGTGACCCCGAAGCGGGTCAGGGCGGTGTTCTTCACGTAGTCCAGGAACTCCACGCCGTCTACGGTGTTGAACCAGTTGAACTCCATACCGGCGGCGGCGCAGTCGGCCTCCAGACCGTCGATGAGCTCCTGCACGTAGGGCAGATACTGTCCGGCGGTGGTGCCGTTGGTAAAGAGCACGTCGGAGGGCTTCAGGTAGGCGGCGGTAAACAGGGTGTAGTCGGCGGGGGTGAAGCTCTCCCGCAGCTCCGGCCGGGCCACACGGGCCACCAGGGCGGCAGTCTCCGCCCGGGTCAGGCTCTTGTCGGGGGCGAAGGTGCCCCAGGCGTCCACGCCGGTGAGGATGCCCGCGTTATAGAAGCGGAGCACCGTGGCGTCATCGGTGTCAGGCAGAGCGGTGATGGTGTTGATGGGGGAGAGCATGTCCTCCGGGATCACGCCGCCCATGAGGGTGAGCAGCTCCAGCCGGGTGGCTCCCTTCTCCGGGTCGGGCACGTCGATGCCCAGCTTTTCCAGGTAGGTCACATAGGAGAAGTACCAGGGCAGGGTCTCTCCGGCGGCGGGGGTGGCCATAGGGATGGGTTCTCCGGTAATGGCCTCGTTCATCCGGGCGGCGATGGCGGCCACCTCGCCTACGGTGAGGATTTTGTCGGGGGAGAATCCGGTGTCGGTGCCGGTGATCAGCCCCACCTCATAGCACACCTGGGCGGCGTCGGCGTACCAGGCGGTATCGGCTACGTCAGAATAGCCGGGGTAGGTGTTTTTGGCGGGGAAGGCCTCCTCGGGGGTGATGGCGGCGGCGGAGCCCACCGTCAGGGCGGCGGCCAGAATCAGAGCGGCCAGCTTCTTCATAGAATATTCCTCCTCGATATGGATGTTATCCGGTTAGACGGAAATCAGGGGGGAAAGTTCCATTAAAGCTGGGGCTCGGTGATGGGGGCGCCGGCGGAGCGCCGGGCCAGCCCGGCCTGCACCAGGGCCACCGCCTCCGCGGGGGTGAGGGTGTTCTGTTCGCCGGAGGTCAGATCCTTCACCGTCACCTTGCCCTGGGCGATCTCGTCCTCGCCCAGGAAGGCGGCGTAGGGGATGGCCAGCTTGTCCGCGTAGGACAGCTTTTGCTTGAACTTCTTTTTCTCGCAGTGGAGCTGGGCCCGCACCCCTGCCTCCCGCAGGGCGGTGGCGAAGGAGATGGCGGGGGAGAGGTCCTCGGTCATGGGCAGGATCAGCACGTCCGCCGGAGCGGTGACCAGGCCGTCGTTCAGGTAGCCCTGGGCCTCCAGCACAGAGAACAGACGGGTGAGACCGATGGAAATGCCCACTCCGGGGAGTTGTTTATCGGTATAATATTCCGCTAAGTTGTCATAGCGGCCGCCGGAGCAGATGGAACCCACCTCCGGGTGGTCCAGCATGACGGTCTCGTACACGGTGCCGGTGTAGTAGTCCAGGCCCCGGGCGATGGTGAGGTCCACCATAAAGTGGTCCTCCGGCACGCCGAAGGCGGACAGGTAGCCCACCACGGTGGACAGCTCGGACACGCCCTGGTCGAACAGCTCGTTCTTGCCCTTGAAGGGCTCCAGAGCGGCCATGGGGTCGTCGGCGGCCAGCAGGGTCAGCAGGGAGTCGGCGGCCTGGGCGGAAACGGAGCAGTCATCCGTCAGAATGGCCTTCACCTTCTCCGGGCCGATCTTCTCCAGCTTGTCGATGGTGCGCATCACGTCCCCGGCCTGCTCCTCCAGGCCCAGGATGGCGAACAGGCCGTTGAGCACCTTCCGGTTGTTCACCCGGATCTTGAACCGGCTCAGACCCAGGGCGGTGAAGGTCTTGTAGATGATGGCGGGGATCTCCGCCTCGTTGATGATGTCCAGGGAACCGTCGCCGATGACGTCGATATCCGCCTGATAGAACTCCCGGTAGCGGCCCTTCTGGGCCCGCTCCCCCCGGTAGACCTTGGCGATCTGGAACCGGCGGAAGGGGAAGGTGAGCTCGTTCTGGTGGAGGGCCACGTACTTGGCCAGGGGCACCGTCAGGTCAAACCGCAGGGCCAGGTCGGTATCGCCCTTCTGAAAGCGGTAGATCTGCTTTTCGGTCTCGCCGCCGCCCTTGGCCAGCAGCACCTCCGCCGCCTCCACCGCCGGGGTGTCCAGGGGGGTGAAGCCGTAGAGGGAGTAGTTTTTCCGTAAAATGTCCACCATCCGGTCGAACTGCACCTGCCGGGCGGGCAGCAGCTCCATAAAGCCGGAGAGGGTGCGGGGTTTTACCTGAGCCATAGTAACGCTCCTTTATTCTGAGAGTAAAAAGGCGCTCCCGTCCCTTGTCACGGGACGAAAGCGCCTGCTTTCGTTGTGTTGGGCGGTAGTCCGCTTGCAATCGTATGCCAAAACACACCAAATGTCAATGAATTTCGGAAAATTCAGGCGGTAAAGGGCTTGGTTTTGGGATTGACGATATCCCGCCAGTCCAGATCGCCCCGCTCCAGGCCGTGGATCAGGATCTCCGCCGTGGCCACGTTGGTGGCGTAGGGCACGTTGTTCTGGTCGCACAGGCGGGTGATATACTGTAAATCCGCGTCCAGATCGTTGGACTGGGGATCGGAGAAAAAGAGCACCATGTCAATCTCGTTGTAGGCGATGCGGGCGCCAATCTGCTGGCTGCCCCCGTGCTCATGGGAGAGGAAGAGCTGCACCGGCAGGCCTGTGGCCTCCGCTACCAGACGACCCGTCGTGTTGGTGGCACAGATCGTATGCTTGGATAAAATACCGCAGTAGGCGATGCAGAACTGGACCATCAGTTCTTTTTTTCGATCGTGGCTCATCAACGCGATGTTCATAAATCAATCCTCTCTTTTCTTATCAATTCAATGAAATCAGTGAATACGCATCAGGGGCGCTTTCTGTCCCAGCAGCCGCTTGGCAATGTTTAAGTAGGCCACCGCCGCCCCCCGGCTGGCGTACAGGATCAGCGGCTGCTCCCGGTTGGCGCACAGCATCACCTGGGCGTCCTCCGGCACGATGCCCAGCAGCGGCAGGCCGGCGGTGTCCATAGCGTCGTCAATGGTGGTGTGGAGCCGGCGCAGCAGCTTGGGCTGCACCCGGTTGACCACCAGGTGGAGCTTGGGAATCTGCCCCCGCAGCAGGGTTACGGTCCGCTGGGCGTCCCGCAGGGCGGAGGCGTCGGTGGTGGATACCACAATGGCCCGGTCCGCGCCGCAGCAGGCCAGCTGGAACCCCTCGCCCAGACCGGCGGGGGAGTCCATCAGAATAAAGTCATACCGCTCTCTGGCCTGGCGCAGCAGATCCCGCATGGCGGAATGGCTCAGGGGCTGCTCCGGCAGATTCACCGGCGCGGTGATCAGGTGCAGGCCCTGGATCACCGGATGGGGGACCGCCGCCTTCTCCAGGGAGCAGCGGCCGCACAGCACATCAGTAAAGTCCATCAGCGCCCGGTCGCTGAGCCCCAGACTCAGATCCAGGTTGCGCAGGCCGATATCCATATCAATGCACAGCACCTGCTTGCCCAGCGCCGCCAGACAGGAGCCCAGTCCGGCGGTGAGGGAGGTCTTGCCCGTGCCGCCCTTGCCGGAGGTGATCACAATTACAGTGGACATAGGCACTCTCCGTTTCCACTATACATACCATAGCATGGTTTTTGACGGGAATCAATGATTTTTGTGCAATATGTGAGAATATTTTTCCTCACAATGGGGCTTTCTGCATTTTTGCCCAGCGGCGGGGAAAGCCCTTGGGGGTGGGGGAGACCTTCTCCACCACCACCACCCGGTGGACAATCTCCGTGCCCGGAATGGTGTAGTCCACCCGGGGCAGCAGGCGGCCCCCCAGCTTGGCGATGGCCCGGGCGGCCCCCTCGGTCTCCGCCCCGCTGTCCACGCTCTTCATGGCCAGGAATTTCCCACCTACCTTTACATAGGGCAGGCACAGCTCGCTGAGCAGTTCCAGAGAGGCCACCGCCCGGGACACGGCAAGGTCAAAGCCGTCCCGGAAGCCCGCCTCCAGGGCCTGCTCCTCCGCCCGGGCGTGGAGATAACTCACTTTGTCAAGGGAAAGCGCTTCACAGACACTGGCCAGCCAGTTTACCCGCTTGCCCAGGCTGTCCAGCAGGGTGACGGAGAGAGAGGGCTCCAGGATCTTTAAGGGCAGGCCGGGAAAGCCCGCTCCCGTGCCCACGTCGATGAGCGTTTTCCCATGGAAATCCTCCCCGATGGTAAGCAGGGCGGCGCAGTCCAGAAAGTGCAGGTCCACCACCTGGTCGGGGTCGGTGATGGCGGTAAGGTTCATCACCTGGTTCTGCTCCAGCAGCAGCTGGCCGTACTGGGCCAGCTGGGCCGCCGCCTGGGGCGGGGGAGTGAGGCCCAGCTGGGCCAGACCGGCGGAAATACGCGCTTGCATCTTATCCTCCCAACCCCTCCAACAGCGGCGGGATACCCAGCACCAGGCTGACCCCCAGGCCCACGGCGCACACCAGGGCCAGCACCACCATGGAGGCTTTTTTGGAATAGGTCTCGTCGGGCTGCCGCAGGGTGTACAGGGCGATGATCAGCAGCCCGGCGATGCCCGGACAGGCGAACAGGGGAGCTACCCCGGTGAGGTAGGCTCCGCCATGGAAGAAGGGGTACAGGTTCAGCCCCACCAGCAGCACCATGTACACCACGCCCACCCAGGCCAGAATCCGCTTGACCGGGGAGGCGGGGGTGTAGGGCTCCCGCTCCTCCTGGGGCTTTTTATCCTCCGGCCGCTCACTCATTACGGCCCTCCTTCAGCAGGTCCCGGATCTCGGTGAGCAGGATCTCCTCCGCCGAGGGCTTGGGGGGCTCCGGAGCCTTGGGAGCCTCCTCCTTTTTCCGGTGGAAGGCGTTGATGCCCTTTACCAGCAGGAAGATCACAAAGGCCATGATGAAGAAGTTGATGACGGCGTTGATAAAGCTGCCCAGCATCAGCTGGCCGCCGCCGGGGAGCTGGAAGGTGAGGGAGGCGGCCAGAGATGCGCTGTCTCCCGTCAGCATGCCCAGCAGGGGATTGATCACGTCGTTGACCAGGGAGTTGACGATGGATTGGAAGGCGCCGCCGATGATTACGCCTACCGCCAGGTCCATCACATTGCCCCGGGCCACAAATTTGCGGAACTCAGCCAGAAAGCCTCTGGTTTTCTCTTTCGCGGACATAGATTCTCCTTTATGCTTTGGGGGTCAGCACTTCCTTGCCGCCCATGTAGGGCCGCAGGGGAGCGGGGATCTTCACCGAGCCGTCGGCCTGGAGGTTGTTTTCCAGGAAGGCAATGAGCATCCGGGGAGGAGCCACCACGGTGTTGTTCAGGGTGTGGGGCAGGTAGGTGCCCTTCTCGCCCTTCACCCGCATTTTCAGGCGGCGGGCCTGGGCGTCCCCCAGGTTGGAGCAGGAGCACACCTCAAAGTACTTTTGCTGGCGGGGAGACCAGGCCTCGATGTCGCAGCTCTTCACCTTCAGGTCGGCCAGGTCGCCGGAGCAGCACTCCAGCTGGCGCACGGGGATGTCCAGGGACCGGAAGAGCTCCACGGAGTACCGCCACATCTGTTCGTACCACTTCATGGAGTCCTCCGGCTTGCACACCACCACCATCTCCTGCTTTTCAAACTGGTGGATGCGGTACACGCCCCGCTCCTCGATGCCGTGGGAGCCCTTCTCCTTGCGGAAGCAGGGGGAGTAGGAGGTGAGGGTCTGGGGCAGCTTTTCCTCGGGGATAATCTGGTCGATGAACTTGCCGATCATGGAGTGCTCGCTGGTGCCGATGAGATACAGGTCCTCGCCCTCGATCTTGTACATCATGGCGTCCATCTCGGTCTGGCTCATGACGCCCTCCACCACGTTGCCGTGGATCATGAAGGGAGGCACGCAGAAGGTGAAGCCCTTGTCGATCATAAAGTCCCGGGCATAGGCCAGCACCGCCTCGTGGAGGCGGGCGATGTCCCCCATCAGGTAGTAGAAGCCGGAGCCGGACACCCGGCCGGCGGAGTCCATGTCGATGCCGTCAAAGGACTCCATGATCTGGGTGTGGTAGGGGATCTCAAAGTCGGGGGTCACCGGCTCGCCGAACCGCTCCACCTCCACATTGGCGGAGTCGTCGGGGCCGATGGGCACGGAGGGGTCGATGATGTTGGGGATCTGGAGCATGATGTGGCGGAGCTGCTCGGCCAGCTCGGTCTCCCGGCCCTCCAGATAGGCCAGCCGGTCGGCGTCGGCCTTTACCTCGGCCTTGAGGGCCTCGGCCTCGGCCAGCTTGGAGGGGTCCTTCTTGGCCTGACCCATCAGCATGCCCACCTGCTTGCTCTTGGCGTTGCGGGCGGTGCGCAGGTCCTGGGCCTCCTGAATGGTCTTGCGGTTCTCAGCGTCCAGGGCGATGACCTGGTCCACCAGGGGGAGCTTCTCCTCCTGGAATTTTTTCTTGATGTTTTCCTTGACGGCCTCGGGATTTTCCCGGATAAATCGAATATCCAGCATGGTACATTCACCTCAAAATTAAATTGGGGGCGTAGCCCCGGGGTCCCCACGAAAGCCCAGCGCAGCGGGTTTCGTGGGGGAGAGGAGGGGCAGTGGAAGGAGTAAGTTTTCCCGTATACGGGGAAACGAGGGATCTGAAACTTGCCCCGACGAGTTTCACGTGAAACACATAAAAACAAAGGGGACAGGCTGTTACCCCAGCCAGGCGACCAGCTGCTGCCAGGCCTCCAGGGGATTATAGATCTCCAGCTCCTCCGGCGTGGCGTACTTTTCGTTGTACAGAGCCAGATAATCCTCAATCACGTAGGTGTTGTCGGCGTTCAGCTCCTGCTGGGCCAAAAAGTCCCGGGCGTCGCTGTACCGGCCCTGATTATACAGACCCCGCAGGGTGTTCAGATCGGCCAGGGCCTGGAGCACCTGCTCCAGCTCCGCCTGGCGCTCCGCCACCTGGCCGGACTGCTCCTCCAGCTGGCTGGTGAGCTGTTGGTTTTCCTCCTCCAGTTGGGCTACCTGGGCTTTCAGCTGCTCGTTTTCCTTCAGCTTGTTTTCCAGGGACTCCACTGCCGAATTGGAGGTCTCCTCCAGGTGGTCCATGGCCTCCTGGTTGGCCCGCCGCTGCATCATAAAGGACATGAGCAGCAGCAGGAAGGCCACTGCAAAGAGGATCATCAGGTAAAACAGCACCGGGTTGCGTTTGGCGGGCTTTTCGTGCTCCGCGGCGTGCTGGAGGCTGTCCTCCGGCTTGTGCTGGGATGGTTGGCTCAAAGCGTCTGACCTCCCTTCCCCTGGCTGGGGAGCTGCTCCAGCAGCTCCAGAAGGGCGTTCAGATCGTCGGGGTTATAGTATTCCAGCTCGATCTTGCCCTTTTTCTTGCCGTTGACAATGTGGACCTTGCGGCCGAAGCGGTTGGCCAGGGACTTTTCCGCCTCCCGAAAATAGATGGACAGGTCGGGCCCGGCAGTGGGCGGGAGAGAGGGGGGCAGCCTGTCTCCGGCGGCCAGCCGCTTGGCCAGGGCCTCGGTCTGGCGGACGCTGAGGCCATCCTCCATCACCTTTTTGGCCAGCTTCATCTGCAAAGCCCCGTCCTCCAGGGACAGAATGGCCCGGGCGTGGCCGGCGGACAGCTTGCCCTCCTCCAGCAGAGCGCACACCGGGTCGGGGAGGGAGAGCAGCCGCAGGGCGTTGGCCACCGTGGGCCGGGATTTGCCCACCCGCTGGGCCACTTCCTCCTGGGTGAGGCCGTATTCCTCCACCAGGACTTTATAGCCATTGGCTTCTTCAATGGGGTTTAAATCCTCCCGCTGGAGGTTTTCGATAAGGCCCAGCTCCATGACCTTCCGGTCGTCGGCCTCGATGATCACGGCGGGCACCTCGCTGAGCCCCGCCAGCTTGGCTGCCCGCCACCGCCGCTCTCCGGCGATGATCTGATAATAGCCGGAGGACAGCCGCCGCACGGTCAGGGGCTGGATAATGCCATGGGTGCGGATGGAGTCCGCCAGGTCCTGCAGGGCGCCCTCCTCAAAACGCTTCCGAGGCTGTTTCAGCCCCGGCTCCACCTGGGAGATGGGCAGGGAGAGGGAGCCCCCCTCCTGGGACTGGAGAGCGGCGTCTCCCAGCAGAGCGCCCAGGCCCCGGCCCAGGCCCCGTTCAAGTGCCATATCATTCGCTCCTTTCCATACGGGTGACGGCATACTGATTATGCTCCAGCACCTCGGCAGCCAGAGCGGCGTAGGCCTCCGAGCCCCGGGACAGAGGATCGTAGGAGGACACCGGCTTGCCGTAGCTGGGCGCCTCGGACAGGCGGACGTTGCGGGGAATCACCGTGGCGTACACCTGGCCGGGGAAGTGGCGCTTGACCTCCTCCGCCACCTGAATGGACAGATTGGTGCGCCCGTCGTACATGGTGAGCACCACCCCTTCCAGGGCGATGGACGGGTTGAGGGAGCGCTTGACGATGCGGATGGTGGACAGCAGATCGCTGAGGCCCTCCAAGGCGTAGTACTCACACTGTACCGGCACCAGCACCGTGTCGGCGGCGCACAGGGCGTTGAGGGTAAGCAGTTCCAGGGAGGGAGGACAGTCAATGAGGATGTAGTCGTAGTCTGACCGCACCAGGGACAGGGCCTCCTTCAGCCGGTACTCCCGGTGATCCAGGCCGATCATCTCTACAATGGCGCCGGTGAGGGCCTTGTTGGAGGGGATCACATCGGCATAGGGGGTGGAGACGATGGCCTTGGCGGTCTCCGACCCATTGAGCAGCACATCGTACACGTTGGGGGCGATGGTCTTGTCCACCCCCAGCCCCGAGGTGGTGTTGGCCTGGGGGTCAAAGTCGCACACTAGCACCCGCTGTTCCAATTTTTTCAGGGCGGCGGCCAGATTGACACAGGTGGTAGTCTTTCCCACACCGCCCTTTTGATTCACGATTGCGATGGTCTTTGCCATAGCACACCTGCCTTTTCTACTGTAACCAGCGTACCCACCTATTATATCTTCTCTTTCCCGGTAATTCAACCGAAAAAACCACAAGAACCTTGTTTCACGTGAAACAAGGTTCTTGTGGGAATTGGCTCAGGGGGAACCCCACAAAACCCAGCGCAGCGGGTTTTGTGGGGAAGAGGAGGCGCAGCGAAGGGAACGCGCTTTGCCGTTTACAGCAAAACAAGAGATCCGCAGCTTGCGCCGACGATGTTTCACGTGAAACATTACCCTTTAGGAATGGTAATGGTCAGCAGAATGGAGTCGTCGGTCTCCTTACGCTGACAGTCGGCGTTGACCCCGGCGGTTTTCATCAGCGACAGACCCCGGTTAATGGAATTGAGAAACAGGCGCACATCCTTAATAATAAAGAGCCGTTTCTGCCGGGGCTTGTCCGCCTTGTGAAGCAGCTCTTCCACATACTGCTCGGTGCGGGCCACGGTAAAGCCCTGCTGGGCAATGTAGCGGGCGGCCTCCAGCTGGATCTGAGCGCCCTCCAGCCGCAGCAGCGCCCGGGCGTGGCGTTCGGTGCAGCCGTGCTCCCGCAGCAGAGCCAGAGCCTCCGGGGGCAGTTTCAGCAGCCGCAGCTTGTTGGCTACCGCCGACTGGGATTTGCCAATGCGCCGGGCGGCCTCCTCCTGGGACAGGTGATAGGTCTCAATGAGCCGGGCCAGGGCGGAGGCCTCCTCCACAAAGTCCAGGTCCCGGCGCTGGAGGTTTTCCACCAGAGCCAGCAGGGAGGAGCCCTGACTGTCCACATTGACCACAATACAGGGCACCTCGGTAAGCCCCGCCAGCTTGGCGGCCCGCAGCCGCCGCTCGCCGGAGATCAGCTCATAGCCCTGGCTTCCCCGGCGCACCGACAGAGGCTGAAGTACCCCATGCTCGGCAATGCTGGCGGCCAACTCCTCCAACCCTTCCCGGGAAAAGTGGCGGCGGGGCTGGTCCGGATTGGGAGCGATGGCGGCCACCGGTAAGTACAGCACCTTGTTGCTCTCATATAGTCCTTTTCGGCGCAATAACGGCATAAAAAGCCCTCCTTCATGGCAAAACGGGAATATGGACAACCATATATTACCATATTTTGCCGCAAAGGAGGGGGAATGCCGTCGAGTGGGAAATATTTTCCAGGGAAAAGCCTCAGGCCCGCAGGAAGCCCTTTCCAAAAATCTCGCTGGAGTTGGCTACGATCAGGAAGGCGTGGGGGTCCATGGACTTGAGCTGCCGCCGGAGGACCACCGCCTGACCCCGGGAGAGGACGGTGAGCACCACGTGGTGGACCTCATGGGTGTAGGCCCCCTGAGCCTGCCACACGGTGGCGCCCCGGCCCAGGGTGTCGGTGACATAGGCGCACACCGTCTCCGGATTGGAGGTGATGATGAAAAAGGCCTTGCGGCGGTTGAAGGACTCAATGGCCGAGTCCACCAGCACCGACTTGAGGGCCAGGCCCAGCAGGGAGCAAAGGCCGGCCTGCACGTCAAAGACCACCAGGGCGGCGGCGGCGATGGCCACGTCGGACACCAGCAGGGCCCGGCCCACATCCAAGCCGGTGTACTTCTTCAGAATCATGGCGGCAATATCGGTGCCGCCGGAGGAGGCGCCGATGTTGAACAGGATGGCCGAGCCGATGGCCGGGAGGATCACCGCGAAGAGCAGCTCCAGCATCAGCTGGTCGGTCAGCGGGGCGCTGAGGGGCCAGAGAATTTCAAAGACCTGCACCAGGCCGGCGTACAGGATGGAGCAGTACACCGTCCGAAAGCCGAAGCCCTTGTCCAGCAGCAAAAACCCCAGCAGCAGAAACAGCAGGTTGATGATGGAGTTGAAGGTGGAGGGAGAGAGTTGGGGGATCAGCTTGCCCAGCAGCACCGCCATACCGGACACTCCGCCTATGGAAAAGTTGTTGGGGAATTTGAAAAAGTACACGCCCACCGACACCAGCCCGGTGCCCAGACTCATCAGCAAAAACTCATGAAACAGCTCTTTGGGGGACAGCTTCATGTCCTCTCTCCTCCTCAGCGGGTGCTCAGCACCGCGCTCCATACGTCATAGCCCGACGAAGCGGGAATATTGCCGATACGCCACAGGGACACCCCGGTAACGCCGAACATCCGGGCCAGCTGCAGCTTGTCCAGCACGCTCTGCTCATTTTCATACCACACCTTATACCGGCTGCCGTCCTCGGTGGTGTACAGGGCATAGGGGTTGCGGTATTTGTCGGAATAGGTCACCACTGTGTCCGGCTGGCTCAGCCGGGCGGTGAGGGTGGTCATAGCCGGGTGGTAGATGGTGGTCTCCAGCAGCCTGCCCTCCTCGTCCACGTGGAAGCCGGCGGTGCCGAAGGAAATGGCCAGGGCCACCTTGCTCACATCCTGTACGCCGGTGTCCGGATCGGTGATGTCCCGCAGGGCCTCATAGATGCTGGGGAAGGGGGTGACGGGGGAGTTGGTGTTGGCGGTGCCCACGTAGGACTCGGGTACCGAGGTCCACTGGTAGTCGTGGGCCATGAGGATCACCTTGTCGCACACCTCACCCAGGCCCCGGTAGTCAAAGCCGGTGTACCAGGTGTCCGGCTGGACGCAGACGTACAGGGTCTTGTCCGTGGGCAGCGCCTGCCGCAGCTCTGTCATGAAGGTGACATAATCATGCTTTATGGTATCTCCCTTCAACGCCTCAAAGTCAATTGTCAGGCCGCTGTAATCGGCGGCGGCCGTCACCAGGGCGTCGATGGCCCGCTGCCGGGCCTCCGGGGTGGATACCACCGCCGCCACGGTGGAGGAGGTGGTGCCGTCGGCCAGGGTGACGCTGTCCCCGGCGGAGGCGTAGACGTTCAGGTTGTAGGGCAGCTGATGACTTTCAAAGTAGGAGGTGGCGGGGGTCACGTCGTCGGGTTTGATCCAGTCGTTGCCGTTTGCCGGGGTGGAGTTGAGGACGGGGCCACTCTCGCCGTACTCCATCTGGGCCCAACCCACGCTGACGGCGTCCATATCGGCGGTCAGATTGATCTGGGAGTAGGAGGAGAAGGCGTAAAAACCGTGGAGCCACTGGGTTTTGGACTGGTAGCGCTCATACACCCGCACCAGCATGGCCGCCGCCTCCGCCCGGGTGGCCGAGTGGGTGGGCAAAAACTTCAGGGAGCCGTCGGGACCGGCCACGCCGTTGACCATGCCTATGTCGTAGGCGATGGCCATATAGCCCCCGTCCTCCTTCACATCGTCAAAGGGGAGGGGGAGGTCGGCCAGATCCTGGGCCAGCTGGCCGTAGCCCAGAGCCCGCACCAGCATCACCGCCATCTCCCCCCGGCTGATATAGTCCTCCGGACGGAAGGGCCCGGAGGGGTCCATCGCGTCGTGGGCCCGGGCGGTCTCCACGGCGGAGTAATACCAGGCGGAGGGGGAGCAGTCGATGTACGAGGGGGAGTCGGGGGTGAGCATCTCCCAGCCGAACATGCGGCAGAGCACGGTGACGAACTGGCTGCGGGTCATCTCATCCTCCACGCCGAAGGTGCCGTCGGGGTAGCCCTGGATCAGGCCGTATTCCTCCGCCTGCTCCACCACCTCCCGGGCCCAGTGGTCCTGGGCGTCGGAAAAGGACGCCTGGGCGGAGAGGGGGGCGGCGGAGAGCACCAGAAGGGCGGCCAGGCCGCCGGTACAAATGCGCTTGAGCACGAAACAAGACCTCCTTGTCAAAGGGTCGGAACAACAGGTTTACCCGCATTGTACCAAATTTCCGGGCAAAGTACAACGGAAAAGGCGGCTGCCCCACGCCCGCCGCCGGAGGGGGAGGGGCAAGTCTCCATGCTTCCGACAAAATTTCTAAAAACACGTGACGCAGCCAAGGTTTTTTGATAGAATATAGTCGTTGCAGGAGGATTCTTACTTAGGCTAAAATAGAATCAAATTTTTCTTGCTTGGAGGAGAAGGATCTATGAAACAGCTGGAGGAGCGCATCCGCGCTGACGGCAAGATCCGCGAGGGCGGCGTACTGAAGGTGGACAGCTTTCTCAATCATCAGATGGATGTGAAGCTGTTTCAGGATATGGGCAAGGAGTTTCTGCGCCTGTTCGGGGACTGCGGGGTGACCAAGATCCTCACCATCGAGGCGTCGGGCATCGGCATCGCCTGCGTGGCCGCCCTGTTTTTTGACTGCCCGGTGATCTTTGCCAAGAAGAACAAGACCAAGAACATCGCCGGGGACGTGTACACCTCCAAGGTGGAGTCCTTCACCCACGGCAAGGTGTACGATATCATTGTGTCCAGGGAGTTCCTGCACCCCGAGGACCGGGTGCTCATCATCGACGACTTCCTGGCCAACGGCTCCGCCCTCCAGGGCCTCATCAAGCTGGTGCAGGACGCCGGGGCCACCCTGGTGGGGGCGGGCATCGCCGTGGAGAAGGCCTTCCAGCCCGGCGGCGAGCTGATCCGGGGCATGGGCGTCCGGGTGGAATCTTTGGCCCGGATCAAGAGTATGAGTGTGGAGGACGGCGTGACGTTCTGTGACTGAGCGCCCGCCCTGTGTGTGAACAAAGCGAGACCGGCTGCCGCAGGCGGAGGGCGACCTCCGTGATGAGCGGATGATTGTGCGCCCGCCTGGGAGCGTGGGGGAGACCCCACCGGCAGGCAGCCGTTTGGAATAGAGGAACCTGAATTGTAACGTGCGGAACTACAAGGAGGAACTGATATGAAGAAAAGACTGCTTGCACTGCTCCTGGCGGGCGCCATGGTTTTTGGCCTGGCCGCCTGCGGCAACGGCGACCAGGGCTCCGCTGAGAGCCCCTCCGGCACCACCCCCGCCGGTACCGAGACCGGCGGCGAGGAGACCAAGACCGTGAAGGTGGGCCTCATCTGCATCGGCGACGAGAACGACCAGGGCTACACCTACAACTTCATCCGGGGCAAGGAGGCCGTCACCGAGAAGCTGGCCGAAAAGGGCATTGACGTGAAGTGGGAGGTCAAATACAACGTGGGTGAGGACTCCTCCTGCGAGGAGGCCAACATCGAGCTGGCCGAGGCGGGCTGCGACCTGATCATCAACAACTCCTTCGGCTTTGAGCCCTACATGCTGAAGGTGGCCCCCGACTATCCCGAGATTGAGTTCATCTCCTGCACCAACCAGGCCTCCGCCGTGGACGAGCTGGAGAACACCCACAACGCCTTCGCCAACATCTACGAGGGCCGCTACCTGGCCGGCGTGGTGGCCGGCATGAAGATGCAGGAGATGATCGACAACGGCGAGATCACCGCCGACCAGGCCGTCATCGGCTACGTGGGCGCCTACTCCTTCGCCGAGGTGATCTCCGGCTTTACCGCCTACTACCTGGGCGCCAAGAGCGTGTGCCCCTCCGTCACCATGAAGGTGCAGTTCGTGGGCTCCTGGTCTGACGCCACCCTGGAGGGCAACGCCGCCCAGGCCCTGTGCGACGCCGGGTGCGTCATGATCTCCCAGCACTCCGACAACACCACCCCCGCCACCGCCGCCCAGAACGCCGGCGCCTTCCACACCGGCTACAACAACGACATGATCGCGGTGGCGCCCGAGGCCTCCCTCATCGGCACCCGCATCGACTGGTCCGTGTACTTTGAGTACGCCATCGAGGCTGTGGCCAACGGCGAGAGCTTTGAGCAGGATTGGTGCCACGGCATGGACGAGGGCGCCGTGGTCATGACCCCCCTGAACGAGGAGATCGCCGCCGCCGGCACCGCCGACAAGCTGGCCGAGGTGGAGGAGCAGCTCCGCTCCGGCGCGCTGCAGGTGTTCGACACCTCCACCTTCACCGTGGAGGGCGCCGAGCTCACCACCTGCATGGCGCTGGACACCGACGGCGACTTTGTGGCCGACTCCGAGGAGGCCGTGTTCGACGGGGCCTTCCACGAGTCCTACTTCCAGTCAGCCCCCTACTTCACCGTACAGATCGACGGCATCGAGTGGCTCAACTCCGCCTATTGATCTGCGCACCAACCCAAAAGAGGGCTGCCCGGGCAGCCCTCTTTTTCCTCTCTCACCAAACCACGTCACATCACAGGAAGGATGACAGCCTTGGAACCTGTCCATGCCATTGAGCTGCGGCACATCACCAAGCGCTTCGGCGCCAAGGTGGTGGCCAACGACAGCATTGACCTGACCATCGACCGGGGGGAGATCCTCTCCCTGCTGGGGGAAAACGGCAGCGGCAAGACCACGCTGATGAACATGCTCTCCGGAATCTACCTGCCCGACGAGGGGGAGATTCTGGCCGAGGGCCGTCCGGTGACCATCCGCTCCCCCGGCGACGCCTTTGCCCACGGCATCGGCATGATCCACCAGCACTACAAGCTGGTGGAGGTGTTTACCGCCGCGGAAAACATCGCCCTGGGCCTGAAGGGGAAGGGCCATGACCGCAAGACGGTGGCCGCCCAGGTCCAGGCCATCAGCGACAAGTACGGCTTCGGCATTGACCCCAACAAAAAGGTGTACGACATGTCGGTGTCGGAAAAGCAGACGGTGGAGATCGTCAAGGTGCTCTACCGGGGGGCGGAGATCCTGATTCTGGACGAGCCCACCGCCGTCCTTACCCCTCAGGAGACCGAGCGGCTCTTCAACATTCTCCGGGCCATGAAGGCCGACGGCAAGGCCATTGTCATCATCACCCACAAGCTCCATGAGGTGATGTCCATTTCCGACAAGGTGGCGGTGCTCCGCAAGGGCAAGTACATCGGCACCGTCAACACCGCTGACACCAACCCCCAGAAGCTCACCGAAATGATGGTGGGCCACGCGGTGAGCCTGAACATCGACCGGCCCCAGGCCAAGTACAAGGACCTGCGGCTGGAGGTGAAGGGCCTCAACTGCCGCAACGGGGAAGGGGTGAGTGTGCTTAAGGACATCACCTTCCAGGCCTTTGGCGGGGAGATCCTGGGCATTGCCGGCATCGCCGGCTCCGGCCAGAAGGAGCTGCTGGAGGCCATCGCCGGCCTGCAGAAGGCGGAGAGCGGCCACATCTTCTACTATCCGCCCCACCCCAACAGCGATATCGCCGGCTATCACGTGCCGGTGGACAAGGCGGGGGAGGAGCTGGTGGGCAAGACCCCCAGCCAGATCCGGCACGTGGGGGTCTCTCTGGCCTTCGTCCCCGAGGACCGGCTGGGCATGGGCCTGGTGGGGGGCATGGGCATGGTGGACAACATGATGCTCAAGACCTACAAGGACACCCCCGGCCCCTTTGTGGACCGCAAGCCCCCCCGGGAGCTGGCCGACAGGCTGATTCAGGAGCTGGAGATCGTCACCCCCGGGGTGGCCACCCCGGTGCGGCGGCTGTCCGGCGGCAACGTGCAGAAGGTGCTGGTGGGCCGGGAGATCGCCTCCACCCCCACGGTGCTCATGACCGCCTACCCCGTCCGGGGCCTGGATATCAACTCCTCCTACACCATCTACCGCCTGCTCAACGAGCAGAAGATGAAGGGCGTGGCGGTGCTGCTGGTGGGTGAGGACCTGGACGTGCTGCTGGAGCTGTGCGACCGCATCCTGGTGCTGTGCGGCGGCCAGGTGTCCGGCGTGGTGGACGGACCGTCCGCCACCAAGGAGGAAGTGGGTCTGCTGATGACCCGGGTAGGCGGAGGAAAGGAGGGAGAGGCCCATGCATGAACCACATAGCCCCCTGCTCCGGCTGGCCAAGCGGGACGGAATGCCCCGGGGCCAGGTGTGGGCCATTCGGCTGGGCTCCTTTGCGGCGGCCCTCCTGCTCAGCGCCCTGATCTTCCTGATCATGGGCCACAATCCCCTGGGTGCCTTCGGCACCATGGTGACCGGCTCCCTGGGCAAGAAAACCGCCATCCGCCAGACGGTGCGTATCGCCATCCCCCTGCTGGGCACCGCCCTGGCCATCGCCCCCTGCTTCAAAATGCGCTTCTGGAACATCGGCGCCGAGGGTCAGATTACCGCCGGCGCCGTGGGGGCCAGCTATTTCGCCCTGTTCTGGGCGGATAAGCTGCCCCAGGTGCCCCTGCTCATCGTTATGGCCGTGGCCGGAGCCATCTGCGGCGGCCTGTGGGCCCTGATCCCCGCCTTTTTCAAGGCCCGCTGGGGCACCAACGAGACCCTGTTCACCCTGATGATGAACTATATCATGATCGGCGTGGTCAAGTGGCTCCAGGGCGGCCCCTGGGAGGGGCGGCCCGGCTCCCAGATTATCCCCCAGTTTGACGACGCCGCCGTGCTGCCCAAGGTGCTGGGGGTCCACTGCGGCTGGATCATCGTGCTCGTCCTGATGGTGTTCATGTTTATCTACATGAAGTACACCAAGCAGGGCTATGAGATCGCCGTCATCGGCGAGAGCGAGAACACCGCCCGGTACGCCGGCATGAACGTGGGCAGGATCATCATGCGCACCATGTTCCTCTCCGGCGCCATCGCCGGACTGGTGGGTTTCATCGTCTCCTCCGGCGCGGACAACACCCTCCACGCCGGGGTGGCCGCCGGGGTGGGCTTCACCGCCATCACCGTGGCCTGGCTGGCCCAGCTCAACCCCTTCGCCATGGTGGCCATCTCCATGCTGCTGGCCGTGCTGGAGAAGGGAGCCAGCACCCTGGAGACCCAGATGGCGGTGCCCGCCTCCATCTCCGACATCATCACCGGCATCTTCCTGTTCTGTATGCTGGGCTGCGAGTTCTTCATCAACTACCGCCTGATTGTCCGGGGCGGCCATAAGGAGGGGGCTGCACAATGATCAATCAAAATGCCGTACTGCTGCTGATCATGGCCGCCGTCCTCAACGGTGTGCCCCTGCTCTTCGGCACCCTGGGGGAGATCCTGTCGGAAAAGGCGGGCAACCTGAACCTGGGCGTGGAGGGCATGATGTTCACCGGCGGGGCCATGGGCCTGGGCGCCGCCTTCTACTACGAGGCCGCGGGCGGCACCGTGGGGGTCATCGCGGTGCTGCTGGCCCTGCTGTTCGCCTTCCTGGGCGGCGCGGTGGGAGCCCTCATCTACTCCTTCCTCACCGTCACCCTCCGGGCCAACCAGAACGTCACCGGCCTGGCCCTGGCCATCTTCGGCACCGGCGCGGGTCAGTTCATCGGCCAGTACATGCGGGAGAGCTCCGGCGGCTACGTGGCCGTCAGCAACGATCTGAAGGCGGTGTTCCTCAACTCCCCCTTCCCCCAGGCCCTCCAGCAGCTGCCCCTGGTGGGGCCCCTGCTCTTCGGCCACAGCATTTTCTTCTACCTGGGGGTGCTGCTGGCGGTGGGTATGTACCTCTTCCTCAGCAAGAGCCGCCCCGGCCTGTGCCTGCGGGCGGTGGGCGAGTCCCCCGCCACCGCTGACGCCGCCGGTATCCCCGTCACCCGGTACAAATACCTGGCCACCGTTATCGGCGGCGGGATCTCCGCCATCGGCGGCATGGTGTACATCATGACCATCGCAAGCTGCGTGTGGAACCATGAAGCCCTCTCCGGCGAGGGCTGGCTGGCGGTGGCCCTGGTCATCTTCTGCCTGTGGCGGCCCCTCAACGCCATCTGGGGCTCCATCCTGTTCGGCGCGCTGATGATCCTCTACCAGCGGCTCCACCTGGCCTTTATACCCGACGAGCTGTACAAGATCCTGCCCTATGTGGTCACCGTGGTGGTGCTGATCCTCACCTCCCTGCGCAACAGCAAGGATAAGCAGCCACCTAATGCCCTGGGACTGGCTTACTTCCGGGAGGACCGGTAACCAGTATGAAAAATCCCCGGCGGTTCCTTTTGGAACCGCCGGGGATTTTGCCTGTTTACAGGGGAATTACCGCCTGAGCGCCGGTGATAGGGACACAGGCCGGGTGGCAGCGGCCCTCCCGGCAGGCGTACCGGCAGTCCTCCGCCGGACGCAGATGGGCGTCGGTGCACAAAAAGGCGCAGTCCGGGCTGGACTGGGCCAGCCCCTCCAGCACCGTCCCCTCCACCGGATAGCGGCGGTAGCCCCCGTTGGAGAGAATGTACCGGTCCGCCGGGGGAATAGCGGGGAAGTGGCAGCGATCCGTGCCATGGCAGGGCAGCTTGACCACGGCGTACCGGGGGTGGAACCGCCCTTCGTTTCGGAGCAGCTCCAGCACCGGGGCGGGGGCGTCCCCTGGCAGCAGCGCCTTGTCCCGCCACTGGAGCACCACCCCACAGGCCTCCAGGGCCTCCTCCAGCAGGGCGGCCTGCCGCTGGGCGAAGGCGGACAATGGCCGGAGCCAGGGGGGATAGGGGGGACGAAGCTCACAGCCCCACAGGGTATGCCGCAGCCGATCGGCCTGGGCCCGCAGCTCGTTCAGACGGCTCAGCGCGCCCCGCCGGGCGGGGGCGGCCAGGGCCTCCCCGTGGAGGAGAAGGAAATAGGCGGAGAGGGCCTCTTCCAGTTTGACGCCCACCTCCAGCAGCTCCCCGCCCAAAGGAGCTCCGGCCAGGGCGGTGCGGCAGAGCGCCTCCATAGGCCCGTCGACCTCCAGGAAGGACTGTCCCCCCGACAGAGGCAGCTTGGCCAGGGCGGTCTCCGTCCGGGGCCACAGCACCTCCAGCTTCTGTCCGTCCAGGGGGAGCACATCCCCCGCCTGCACCGGCCGCAGCTCCTCCGCCTCCTCCTCCAGCCGGGCCAGCAGCTCCAGCAGCTCCCGGGCCAGGGCGTGGGCCAGGGTGCGGGGGGGCGCGGCCAGATACAGCCGGGCAAAGGCGGGGGCCAGAGCCGCCCTTCCCCCCAGCAGGGTCCAGGGCAGATAGGCCGCCCCCACCTGGGCTCCGGTGCGGAAAAGGGGCGGGCAGTTCTCCCCCAGGGCCAGAAACCCCCGGTAGTGGTTGGGGTGGAGGTGGGAAATCAGAATATGGGTGGGCAGCAGGTCGTCCACCTGGGCGGCAATGGCGGCATAGGCAAAGTCCCGGGCGGACAGGCTGCCGTCGGGGGCCTGACTGCTGCCGCCGCAGTCCACTACCAGCCGGCCCCGCCGGCCCTCCAGTACCGCGCAGTCCCCGAACCGCACCCGCTTGACCTGCAATTTCAAGGCAAATCCCTCCCTCCGTTACCATCAGCATAACACAGCCCGCCAAAAACGACAAGGGCCGGACGCCTGCTCCTGGCGTCCGGCCTTTGCCGAAGGAAAGAGGATACAATGAAATGAAAAGAAACTGTCTCTTGCAAGTATTAGGATACAGGAGAATTGTTAACGAAGAAATCCCCAGGTGTTACAGAAGTTTTAAATCCCCGACTTTTTCTGTAAACTTCCTGTAAGATAAGAAAATACCTGCCAAAACGTGGAAACAGGCAGCGGTGCGCTCCGCTGCCTGTCCCTATGATTGGAGGATAGAATGAAAAGAAGCTTTGTCTCTTGCAGGTATTATGGTAACAAGGGTTTGTTACAAAAGCTAGGGTAGTTTTGTTACAAAACCATTAAATCAACGCAGGTTTTCAAAAAAATTCTGGAGGATTTTCGCACATTCTTCCTCCAGCACCCCGCCGTACACCCGGGGCTTGTGGTTGAACCGCTCCTCAAACAGGTTGAGCACCGACCCGCAGCACCCCGCCTTGTCGTCCCTGGCCCCGTAGCACACCACCGGGATGCGGGCGTTGACGATGGCCCCGGCGCACATGGGACAGGGCTCCAGGGTGACGTACAGGGCGCAGTCCTTCAGCCGCCAGCCCCCCAGGGTCTTGCAGGCCATGGCGATGGCCTCGATCTCCGCGTGGCCCAGGGCGGTGCGGCAGGTCTCCCGCCGGTTGCGGCCCCTGCCCACCACCACGCCGTCCTTCACAATCACGCAGCCCACCGGCACCTCCCCCTCGGCCATGGCCTCCCGGGCCAGCTCCAGGGCCTGGGTCATATAGTGTTCCCGCTCCGTCACGGCGCTCCCTCCTTGTGCTGTTTATCTTGTTATAGCATATTTGGGGCCGGTGTGCTATAATATTTTTTAAGTGTAGCTAACTTTTCGTTTGCGCAGGTGATGTGTGTGGTAGAGATCTTCCTCATCGCGGTGAGTCTGGCCCTGGACGCCTTCGCCGTATCGGTGTCCAGCGGCATTGCCATTCCCGGCTTCGGCTGGAAACAGGCGGTGAAAATGGGGATTTGGTTCGGGGCCTTCCAGTTTGCCATGCCCCTGGCGGGGTGGCTGCTGGGCAGCAGCGTCAGCGGGTACATCCAGGCGGTGGACCACTGGGTGGCCTTCGGCCTGCTGGCCCTCATCGGAGGGAAGATGGTCTGGGGCGCTTTAAGCCGGGGCGCGGGGGAGGAGGACGAGGCCCCCGCCGACCTGTCCCCCCGGCGGCTGTGCCTGCTGGCCATTGCCACCAGCATTGACGCACTGGCGGTGGGGGTGTCCATGGCCTTTATGAAGGTGGATGTGTGGTTCTCCGCCCTGGTGATCGGGGTGGTGGCCTTCGTGCTGTCGGTGGTGGGGGGCCTGGCCGGACGGCGGCTGGGTGCCCTGTTCCAGCGGCGGGCCGAGCTGGTGGGCGGTCTGGTGCTTATCGGCATCGGCGTGAAAATTCTGGTGGAGCACACCCTGGGGGGCTGACCATGGGGATCTGGGAACAGCTGCATCTGAATATGGCGGTTCACCGGCTGGTGGCCCTGGTGGGGGCGGGGGGCAAGACCTCCACCCTCTACGCCCTGGCGAAAGAGGGGGTGGAGGCGGGCAGGCGGGTGGTGGTCACCACCACCACCCACATGATGCCCCACCCGGGCCTCCCCCTCACCGACCATATGGAGGAGCTGCCCGCCCTGCTGGAGCGGCACCCGGCGGTGACCCTGGGCCGGTTTCTCCGGCCGGACAAGCTCTCCGAGGCCGGGCAGCCGGAGGAGTGCCTGCGCTGGGCCGCCCTGGTGCTGGTGGAGGCCGACGGAGCCCGGCTGCGGCCGCTGAAGGCCCCGGCGGACCACGAGCCGGTGATCCCCCACGGGGCGGCGGCGGTGATCGCCGCCGCGGGACTGGACTGCCTGGGCAGATCCATCGGGGAGATCTGCCACCGGCCCGAGCGGGTGCGGGCCCTGCTGGGGGTGGGGGAGGACCACATCCTCACCCCCGCCGACGTGGCGGCGGTGCTGTCCAGCCCCCAGGGGGGCCGGAAGGGCGTGACGGAGGAGATGGCCTTCCGCTGCCTGCTGAACAAGGCGGATACCCCCCAGCGGCAGGCCTGGGGAGCGGAAATTGGGGAGATACTGGCCCGGCAGGGCATTATCAGCGCAGTGACCCACTATACGGAAAAGGAGCGGGGCGGAGCATGCTTGTTTTGATCAAAGGGGCGGGGGACCTGGCCACCGGTACGGCGGTGCGGCTGCACCGGGCGGGCTTTCCGGTGGTGATGACCGACATTGCCCAGCCCACGGCAGTGCGGCGGACGGTGGCCTTCAGCCAGTGTATGTACGACGGCGTGACGGAGGTGGAGGGCATCACCGCCCGGCGGGCGGCCAACGGGGAGGAGGCAAACGCTATCCTGGCGGCGGGGGAGATCCCGGTGCTGGCCGACCCGGAGGCCCGGATTTTGAAGGAACGCCGCTTTGACGCGGTGGTGGATGCTATCCTGGCCAAGCGCAACCTGGGGACAAGCCTGACCGACGCCCCTATCGTGCTGGCTCTGGGTCCCGGCTTCACCGCCGGGGTGGACTGCCACGGCGTGATTGAGACCAAGCGGGGCCACGACCTGGGGCGGCTGATCCTGGAGGGCGCCGCCATCCCCAACACCGGCGTGCCCGGAGACGTGGGGGGATACACCAGGGAGCGGATCATCCGCGCCCCCGCCGACGGACCCTTTGAGCCGGTGGCTCAGATCGGCCAGAGGGTGGAGCTGGGAGACGTGGTGGCCCGGGTCAACGGCGTCCCTGTGACCGCCCAGCTTACCGGCGTGGTCCGGGGGATGCTCCCCGCCGGAATTCCGGTGACGGAAGGCATGAAAGCCGGGGACATCGATCCCCGGTGCGAGGTACGCCACTGCTTCACCGTCTCCGACAAGGCCCGGGCCATCGGCGGCGGGGTGCTGGAGGGGCTTTTGTACTTTGGAAGGAGGACAGGCCTGTGGAACGACTGATCCTGTGCGGCGGGGGCCACGTGTCCCTGGAGCTGGCCCATATTGCCGCCCGGCTGGAATTTGAGCTCATCGTCATTGACGACCGAGCGGAGTTTGCCAACGGGGAGCGGTTCCCCATGGCTTCCCAGGTGCTGTGCATGCCCTTCCTGGAGGCCCTGGACCGGCTGGGCAGCCGGGAGGACGACTTCTATGCCATCCTCACCCGGGGCCACGCCTTTGACAAGGACTGTCTGGAGCACATTCTCCGGGGTAACTACGCCTATGTGGGCATGATCGGCAGCAAGACCAAGGTGGCCGCCGTGCGGAAGGCCCTGGAGGAGGAGGGCTTTTCCCGGGAAACCCTGGACGGGGTGTACGCCCCCATTGGGCTGAAGATTGGGGGCCAGACCCCGGCGGAGATCGCCGTGTCCATTGCCGCCCAGCTGGTGGAGCAGCGGGCCCGCCGGGGCCCGGAGGCGGTGCGTCCTCCGGAGGGGCCGGGGGTGCTGTGCACCATTGTGGAAAAGCACGGCTCCGCCCCCCGTGGGGTGGGTACCTGGATGCTGGTGCGGCCCGACGGCTCCTGCGCCGGCACCATCGGCGGCGGCGCGGTGGAGTACCAGGCCAGGCAGGATGCCCTGTCCCTGTGGCAGGCCGGGGTGGCGCACGCCCAGCAGGAGTACGACCTGTCCCACGCAGCCGCGGAACTGGGCATGGTGTGCGGCGGCCGGGTAAAGGTGGAATTCCAGCTGCGGAAGGAATAAAAGTTGAGGACGCCGGAGTGCATGCTCCGGCGTGCTGTGGTATCATAGGAGCAGAAGGGCGGGTGACAGCTTTGCTGTTCCATCGAAAAAAGACATACGGAGACTATCTGGCGGAGTATATCGGCCATGTAAAGGCGGGGGAACTGGCCTTTGTGCCCTGGGTGTACTGCGCCCTGGCTCAGGGCACGGACAAACAGAAAGAGGCAGCGGCCTGTACGCTGGCGGAAGTGCTGGCGGGGCTGTCCCTGGACGGGCTGGTGCGGATGGACCTGCGGATGCGGGAGACCACCTCCATGGAGTGGAGCATCCACTGGCGCACCCTGCGGTTGGAGGACCTGTTTGCCAAAAATCAGTCCCTGGAGGCGTGCCGGGCGGTGCTGGTGTTTTCCACCTTCCACCCCGACGGCTACATCCGGGAACAGGCGGTGGCCGCCCTGGGGACCCATCCCCAGGCCCTGCCCGCCGTGCTGCTGCGGTGCAACGACTGGGTGGCCCAGGTGCGGCGGGCGGCTCTGGAGAGCCTGAAACAGCTGTTGGATATGGCGGACGGGGGAGAGATCGCCGCCGCCCTGCCCATTCTGGAAAAGCTGCGGCGGAGCGGGCGGTGCCGGATGGACGATATCCTGCCCCTCTTTTTCCGGGCCTTCCGGAAGGACTCCAACCTGCTCCGGCTGGGGCTGGCCAGCGGGGACGTGCGGGCCCGGCGGCTGTGTATCTCTCTGCTGCCCGCCCTGGGGGAGCCGGATACGGCCTATCTCCTCGAGCGGGTGAAGCGGGAGCCCGACCCCTTCCTGCGCAAGCTGCTGTACCAGACCCTGCTGGGCCTGGGGGTGGAGGGGATGGCGCTGAGCCGCCGTTTTCTGGGGGACAAGTACCCGCCCAACCGGGTGCTGGCTCTGGAATACCTGGCCGAGCACGGGGTGGAGGACCTGTTCGAACAGGCCGTGACCCTGCTGATGGACAAGAGCGGCCGGGTGCGGGAGGCGGCCCGGGAGGTGGTGGTTCAGGCTGACAAGGAGTTTGAGCTGCGGCAGTTTTACCGGGAGCGGCTGTCCGTCCGGCCCGCCGTGGCTATTTTGGGCCTGGGAGAGACGGGAAACCGGGAGGATTGTCCGGTGATCGGGAACTTTTTGTCCCACCCCCAGCCCGCTGTGGCGCGGGCGGCCATGACCGCCCTCATGGGGCTGGACCCGGAGAGCTATGCCGGGGCCGTCACCGAGAAACTGGCCGCCGACCGGCCGGGGGTGGTCAAGACGGCGGCCCTGCTGCTGGCCAAATACAGGAGCTTCGACCCGGACCGGGTGTTTGCGATTTTACAGGCCAGCCCGGCGGAAAACACCAGACTCAAGTGCGCCGGCCTGCTGTTTTGCGCCGGGAAGTGGGACCGGCTGACCTACGCCCTCACCCTGCTGGGGAGCGGGTATGAGAAGCTGGACCAGGCCTGCCGGAGGCAGCTGGAGGATTGGAGCCACACCTATAACCGCAGCTATGCCGTCCTGGGAGAGGAGCAGCGGCGGCGCATCCTGGCCCTGCTGGAGGAGAAGGGGGCTTATCTGCGCCCCGCCATGGTGAAGCAGCTCCGGTTTTTGAGCAAATAAAAAATTCCGCCGGGTTCCGGCGGAATTTTTTTGTCCGGGGTGAAACAAAGGGGCCTGTTCCGTGGTGTAATAGACAGAGAAAGGAGGGAGGACCATGGCCTATACCAGGCAGGAGCTGGAGGAGTTGGTGAACCGCCACGCCCCGGCGGTGTACCGCCTGGCCTACGCCCGGACGGGCAGCCGGGAGGACGCGGAGGATGTGATGCAGGAGGTTTTTCTCCGGCTGCTCCGCCGCTCGCCGGAGCTGAACGGGGAGGACCATCTGCAGGCCTGGCTGCTCCACGCGGCGGCCAACTGCGCCAACAGCCTGCACCGCCGCCCCTGGCGGCGGCGGGAGCTGCCCCTGGAGGAGGACACCGCCCAGACGCCCCCGCCGGAGCACGACGAGGTTTTGACGGCGGTGCTGGCCCTGCCGGAGAAGTACCGGGTTCCGGTGTGCCTCCACTACTGCGAGGGGTACACCACGGCGGAGGTGGCGGGGATCCTGGGGAAGAAGGAGGCCACCGTCCGCACCTGGCTCTTCCGGGCCAGGGGACTGCTGCGGGATATGCTGACTGAGGAGGAGACCTATGAGCTTTAACGGAACGGACATCCGCCGGGCCCTGGAGGCCGCCGGCCCCACCCCGGCCCAGCTGAAAGACCTGACCGACAAACTGGCGGCGGCCCAGGACGCTCCCGTCTGCCGCCGCCCGGGCCGCCGGGCCATCGTGGCCCTGGCCCTGTGCGCCGCCCTGGCGGTGACGGCGGTGGCGGCGGGGCCGTCAGTGTGGAACATTCTGAACGCGTATCTGGGGCCCTACGCCCCCTTTGCCCGGGAGATTACGGGCGCCGCCAGCGGTCAGGGCGTCCGGCTGGAGCTGGTGAGCGCCGTCAGCGACGGCTATACCGCCCAGATCTTCTATACCATTACCGACGAGGAGGGGGGCCGCTTTAACGCCGACCACACCACAGTGGCGGCCTGGCTGGAGGGGAGCAACCTGGGCGGGATGAGCATAGGCAGCCGGGTCGTCTCCTACGACGCCGGCAGCGGCACCCTGCTGCTGGAGGCCAGCGCCACGGGCATCGACACCAGCCAGCCCCTGGAGCTGGTGGTGGAAAAAATCGACCCGGCCTCCTACATGCTCCAGGACAGCCGCTTTCCGGCGGCGGTACCGGAGGAGCCTTTGGAGACCGAGACCATGGAGGACGGGGACGTGGTGCTGAAGGCGGGCCAGAACCCCCAGACCAGCCCGGACACCGACGTGGTGCGCATTTCCTCCGCGGGCTATGACGGGGCGGGGAATTTCCACATTCGCCTGGCATTCGCCGAGGGCATCACCGGTATGCTCCTGGCCAGGCCCTGCAACGCCGCCGGGGAGCCTCTGGCCCATGTTACCGCCACTGAGGTGGAGGGGGGCATGGACTGTGTGGCGGAGGACTTTGACCTGGCCGAGCTGGCGTACATCCAGGTGTACGGCCCCTACCGGGGTCCGGAGCCGGCCATCCAAGGGGAGTGGACCCTGCCCCTGGAGCTGGAGGCGGCGGAGCAGACGGTGATCCAGGTGGGCCGGACCCTGGAGGACGGGGTGTATGTGGACCGGGTGGAGGTCTCCGGCATGAACATCGCCGTCTTTTTCCAAAGCGAGGACGTGGACTGGTTCACCCTCTGGGTCACTGACCAGACGGGGGAGACCCTGGGCGTGCCCCTGAACTACATGAACCGGCGTGTGGATGGGACGGACATGAGCTGTGGCCTGTGGCGCTTTGAGGAGCCCATGGACCTGGAGGACATCGCCTCCGTCACCTTCCTGGGGGAGACCTTTCCCCTGACCTGACGACAAAGAAACGGGAGAGGCCCGGCGACTGTGCCGCCGGGCCTCTCCCGTTTTACCGCCTGTCATCCAGGCCCAACAAGTAGTCCACGCTTACCTTGTAGTACCGGGCCAGCGCGATCAGCGCCTGGCTGGGGATGTCCAGCTTCCCATTCTCATAGCGGGAATAGGTGGACTGGCTCACCCGCAGCACTCTGGCCATCTCCGCCTGGGAGAGATCCCGGTCCTCCCGCAATTCAGCCAACCGTGGATACATTTGCATCACCCATACCCAGCATATCCCATGTGAAAACTGCATCTTGCATTTTATGCGGTTTTCGCATAAAATTGCATGGGGTGACCAAAATGTACCGGAACAGGAGCAAAAAGGGCCCCGGCGCCAGAAATGGCGCCGGGGCCGTTACAGGGGGGCTCAGTCCCCCTTGCCTACGAATTTATGGGTCTCGTTCACCGCCCGCTCCACGGCGTTGAGGATGTTCTCATAGCCGGTGCAGCGGCACAGGTGGCCCGAGATGAGCTTGCGCAGCTCCTCCCGGTTATAGCGCTTGCCGGTACCCACAATCTCCACCGCCGTCATGATGAGGCCGGGGGTGCAGAAGCCGCACTGGACGGCCGCCTCATCCACAAAGGCCTGCTGGATGGGGGACAGCTCCCCGTTGGGGCCGGTGATCCCCTCCACGGTCAGCACACTGTGGCCGGCACACCAGGCGGTGAGGTAGACACAGGAGTTGACCGCCTTGCCGTCCACCAGCACGGTACAGGCCCCGCACTCGCCCGCCTCGCAGCCCTTCTTCACACTGGTCAGGCCCAGCCGCTGCCGCAGGGTATCCGCCAGGGACTCCCGGGTGTCATAGGGTACCTGCTGCTTGC
>DWXF01000029.1 GCA_019119335.1 Candidatus Flavonifractor merdavium | reverse complement strand
ACGGTCTTGCCCACGCCGGCGCCGCCGAAGAGGCCGATCTTACCGCCTCTGGCGTAGGGGGCCAGCAGGTCGATGACCTTGATGCCGGTCTCAAAGATGTCCACCACGGGGCGCTGGTTCTCAAACGTGGGGGGCTGGCGGTGGATGGACCAGGTTTCCCCGGTGTTGACCGGACCCTTTTCGTCGATGGCGTCGCCCAGCACGTTGAACATGCGCCCCAGCACGCCGTCGCCCACGGGGACAGAGATGGGCGCGCCGGTGGCGGTCACCTCCATGCCCCGGCCCAGCCCTTCGCTGGGGGAGAGCATGATGCAGCGCACCGTGTCGCCGCCGGTGTGCTGGGCCACCTCCATGACCTGGCGCTTGCCGTCCAGCCGGACCTCCAGGGCCTCCTTGATCTCCGGCAGCACGCCGCCGGGAAAGGCCACGTCTACCACAGGTCCCATGACCTGTACAATGGTTCCTTGATTCATACGATCTAATCCCCTTTCGGGTCCTCCTGCACTTCTATTACAATGCGGCCTGGGCGCCGCCCACCACCTCGGTGATCTCCTGGGTGATGGCGGCCTGCCGGGCGCGGTTATAGGACAGATTCAGATTCTGCAGCATGCTGCGGGCGTTGTCGCTGGAGGACTTCATGGCGGTCATCCGGGCATTCTGCTCCGAACAGTAGGACTCCACCAGGGCCCCAAACAGGTCGCCCTTCAGATACCCGGGCACCAGCCGGTCCATAACCGCCTTGACGGAGGGCACATAGGTCACGTCCCGGTTATATTTGTCCCGGTTCTCCTCATATTCCGGAAACACGTCCGGGTCCAGCGGCAGCAGCTTGTGGACGGTGGGCTCCATCTGGAAGGAGGTCACCATCTTGGTGAAGAGGACGTACACCTCGTCCAGCTGCCGGTTCAGGTAGAGGTCGAGCACCAGCTCCGCCATGTCCCGGGCCCGGCTGACCGTGGGGTCCTGGGCGGTGTAGAGAAACTCCACATCGATGGAGACGCCGTGCTCCTGGAAGTAGGACCGGCCCACCTGCCCCACCACAAACAGACTGGGATTGGCCGTCTTGGCCAGCTTCCCCTCCGCCAGTTTCAGAATGTTGTGGTTGTAGGCCCCCGCCAGGCCCTTGTCCCCCGTGACCACGATGTAACCCACCTTCCGCTTCTCCGGCGGGATCTCCGGCCGCTTGTCGAAGAAGGGGTGGTCGATCTGGGGGGAGTGATGGAGGATATCGGAGATGGTGGTCTCGATCTTCTGGAAATAGGGCTCCACATCGTTGAGCTGCTTGCGGGCCTTCCGCAGGTTGGAGGAGGAGATCAGATACATGGCGTTGGTGATCTTCAGGGTCTGCTCCACGCTCCTGATGTGGGTGCGGATCTCTTTTATGCTTGCCATGTGGCGCTCACCCGCTTTTTGGCGTCCTCCAGCACCGAGCGGATGGTCTCGATAGCGGGGCCGCTCAGGTTACCGGTGGACTGGATCTCATCGGTCACATCGGCGTGCTCGTTCTCCATCTCCTGGGCCACATCCAGCAGGAACTGCCGCACCTTGTCCAGGGGCACGTCGTCCACCAGGCCGTTGGTGGCGGCGTACAGGATAATGGCCTGACGGCTCACCGGCATGGGGTGGTACAGGGGCTGCTTCAGCAGCTCCAGCAGCCGCCGGCCGTGGTCCAGGGTCTGCTGGGTGGCGGGGTCCAGGTCGGAGGCGAACTGGGTAAACACCTCCAGCTCCCGGAACCGGGCCAGGTCGATACGCAGGGTGCCGGCGGTCTTTTTGATGGCCCGAGTCTGGGCGGAGCCGCCCACACGGGACACCGACAGGCCCACGTTGACGGCGGGCCGCTGGCCGGAGAAGAACAGGTCGCTCTCCAGGTAGATCTGGCCGTCGGTGATGGAGATGACGTTGGTGGGGATATAGGCCGACACGTCGCCGGCCTGGGTCTCGATGATAGGCAGGGCGGTCATGGAGCCGCCTCCGTATTCGCGGGTCAAACGGCAGGCCCGCTCCAGCAGCCGGGAGTGGAGGTAGAACACGTCGCCGGGGTAGGCCTCGCGGCCGGGGGACCGCTTGAGCAGCAGGGACAGGGTGCGGTAGGCCACCGCGTGCTTGCTCAGATCGTCGTACACGATGAGCACATCCCTGCCCTTGCTCATAAAGTACTCGCCCATGGCGGCGCCGGAGTAGGGGGCGATGTACTGCAGGGGGGCGGACTCGCTGGCGGTGGAGGACACGATGATGGAATAGTCCATGGCGCCGTGCTTTTTCAGGGTGTCCTGGATGCGGGCCACGGTGGAGGCCTTCTGGCCGATAGCCACATAGATGCAGATGACGTCCTGGCCCTTCTGGTTCAGGATGGTGTCCACGGCGATGGCGGTCTTGCCGGTCTGCCGGTCGCCGATGATGAGCTCCCGCTGGCCCCGGCCGATGGGCACCATGGCGTCGATGGCCAGGATCCCGGTCTGCAGGGGGACGTTCACCGGCTCCCGGCTGACCACGCCGCTGGCCTCATGCTCGATGGGGCGGGTCTCGGTGGCCGCGATGGGGCCCAGGCCGTCGATGGGCTGGCCCAGCACGTTGACCACCCGGCCCACCAGGCCGTCGCCCACGGGCACGTCGGCGGCCCGGCCGGTGCGCTTAACCACGGTACCCTCCTTCACGCCGGCGTCGCTGCCCAGCAGCACCACGCCCACGCTGTCCCGGGCCAGGTTCATCACCATGCCCTTCACGCCGGTGTCCAGCTCCACCAGCTCGCCGTACACCGCCTTGTCCAGGCCGTAGACGGTGGCGATGCCGTCGCCCACCTCCAGCACGGTGCCGGTCTCATCCCGCCGCACGCGGGTATCGTATCCCTGGATCTCCTCCTTCAGGATGGAGACGATCTCTTCGGGGTTCTGTTTCATGCCATTCGCCTCTCTTCCAGTTGCCGGGTCAGGCCGGCCAGCGCCCCGCAGACGCTCTTGTCATATCTCACGCCTTCAAGCTCCAGCGTGAAGCCACCCAGCAGGGACGGGTCGGTACAGATCTCAAAGACCACGTCCCTCTTGTGGTGGAGCCGGCACAGGGCCAGTTTCAGCTTCTCCAGCTCGCCCTGCTCCGGCGGGCGGACGCAGGTGAGGCGGCAACGGGCCGCCCCCCGCTGGGCCAGGGTCTGATCACGATAGGCCTCCAGAATCTCGGGCAGCAGGGCCATGCGGCCCTTCTCCGCCAGCAGGCAGTAAAAGTTCAGCAGCAGGCCGTGGCCGTCCAGCAGAGGCAGGCGGGTCAGGACCCGGTCCTTCTCCCAGGCCTGGACGGCGGGGGAACACAGGCTCTCCCACAGGGGAGCGTTGTCCATGATGGCCCGGGCGGTGTCCTCCAGGGTCTTTTCATCGGGGGAGACGGCATAGAGGGCCGCGGCGTAACGGCGGGCCAGCTCGCTCATGCCTGCTCACCCACTTCCGCCAGGAAGGAATCCACCAGGGCCTTGTCGCTCTCCCCGTCCATGGCCTGCTGGGCCACCTTGGCGGCGGCCAGCAGGGCCAGGGAGGCCACCTCGTTCCGGGCCCCTTGCAGCATGTTTTCCCGCTCGGAGGCGATCTGGGCCTCCGCCTCGCTCCGCAGCCGCTTGGCGTCGGCCTCGGCCTGGGCCAGCTTGCTCTCGTACACCCGCTGGGCTCTGGTCTGGGCGTCGGCCACAAGCTTGGCCGCCTCCTGCCGGGCGTCGGTCAGCTTGTCCTCATACCGGGCCTTCAGCTCCCCGGCCTGGCGTCTGTCCGCCTCGGCAGAGGAGAGCTGGTTCTGCACCAGGGCGGCCCGCTGCTCCAGCACGGCGTTGACCCGGCCGAACAGGAGCTTTCTCAGAATGAAATAGAGCACCAGCAGGTTGAGGACGGTAAACACAATGGTGGAAAGATGGAACTCCAGCATCGGGGGCGCCCCCTTTAACCGACGAAGATGATGAGCAGCGCGGTGATGAAGCCGAAGATGGCGGTGCCTTCCGCCAGGGCGCAGCCCAGCAGCAGCGCGCTGTTGATCTTGCCGGAGGCCTCGGGCTGACGGGCGATGGCCTCGCTGGCCTTGCCGGTGGCGAAGCCGATTCCAATCCCGGCGCCGATGCCGGTGAACACTGCGACAGCAGCAGCAATGATAGCCATAGACATGATAGTTTCCTCCTGTAAATCAAGTGTTTTTACGCTTCTTCCTCTTTGATGCCCTCGCCGGTGAACAGGGTGGTGAGGAACACAAAGACGACGGTTTGGATCAGCCCGTCAAACAGGTCGAAATAGAGGCTGAACACCGCCGGTAAAACGACCGGCGCCACAAACTTGAGCATCTCCATGATGATGAAGGCGCCCAGCACATTGCCGAACAGACGCATACACAGCGCCAGGGGCCGGACGGCCACCTCCATCAGGTTGATGGGCAGCAGCAGCGGCATGGGCTCGGCGAACTTCTTCAGCCCGCCCAACAGCCCGTTGTAGCGGAACTGGGCGCCGTAGATGAGCAGCATGCTCATCAGGGCCAGGGCCGCGGTCACGCTGATGTCCTTGGTGGGGGGCGTCAGGCCAAAGATGCCGATGATATTGGCAAAGCCGATGTACAGCGCCACCGTCCCCAGCCAGGGGGCGAAGGGCCTCCAATGGCTGCCGATGTTGGTCCTGACAAAGCCGTTGAGAAACTGCACGGCGCTCTCCAGGGTCACCTGCACCTTGCCGGGGGCGTCCACGCTCAGGTTCCGGGTCAGCAGCAGGGCGGCTGTCAGCAGCACCGCCATGACGATCCACGTCACCACCACCGACTCCGCCACGGGAATCCCGCCAAACAGCGGAATGGTGAACGCGGTGTGGGTCCCCAGCTCCTCCACCAGGGCTTCCTTGAATGCATCCAAACACATCACCTCGTTTTCGCGTGGCCTATCTTACTCCCCTGTCCGCCATTTCGTAACCCTTTCGTAAGTAAAAAAACTATCGAAAATGGGCCGCCCCTCCTGTTTGACAGCCTCCCTGATTTTCCCTATACTAAGTTGGATGAAAAGGAGGCGCGCCATGTATACTCAGGCCAAAACGTCCATCCGGGCCCAGCTGATGCATCTGAATCTGATGATTGTGGCCGTATCCATCGCCCTGTCCCTGAGCGGAACCATGTATCTGGCCCTGCGGGGCGAACAGGAGGCGCTGGACAGCAATCTGCTCAACTCCGCCTCCATCCTCTCCCAGGTGCCCCTGGTGCGGCAGGCCCTGCTGGGGGAGCTGCCAGCGGACCAACTGGCCGACTATCTGGACGCCACCGCGGAGCAGACCTCGGACATCGACCTGATCCTGGTGGGCGACACCAGCTCCACCCTGCTCTATGTGCCCGACCGGACGCTGATCGGCACCACCTACTCGGGCACCGCCCAGACCGGCGCTCTCTCCGGCAGCAGCCCCTACACCTTCAACGAGACCGGGCCCATGGGCTCCGACCACTCGGCCTACGCCCCGGTGCGGGATGAGCAGGGCAACGTGATCGGCTTTGTCATCGTGGGGGTGTACTTCCGCAGCATGGCTCTGCTGGCGCTCCAGACCGCCCTGCGCATGCTGCTGGCGGGTCTGGCAGCGGCGGTGCTGGGCTCCCTGCTGGCCCTGCGCCTGTCCCGGCGCATCAAGCAATCCCTGCTGGGGTATGAGCCAGACGTCTTTGCCCGCCAGTTCCACCAGCGGGAGGACATTCTGGACGCCTTGGAGGAGGGCGTCCTGGCCATCGACGGGGAGAAAACGGTGATCTTTCTCAACGCCTCGGCGGCGGAGATGCTCTCCCTGGACCGCCGGGCCATTTTGGGCCGGCCCCTGCATGAGGTCTATCCCCGCTCCACCCTGGACCGGGTGCTGGAGACCGGGCAGGCGGAGTACAACGTGAGCATGACCTCCCTCCAGAACATCCGGGTGCTGTCCGACCGCCTGCCCCTGTACGAAAACGGCAGGCTGGCCGGAGCTGTGAGCATTTTCCGCAACCGCACCGAGCTGACCCGGATGGCGGACAACCTCACCGGCGTAAGCCATATGGTGGAGGCCATGCGGGCCTACACCCACGAATTCATGAACAAGCTCCATGTGATCCTGGGCCTGCTCCAGATTGGGGAGCCGGAGAAGGCCCAGCAGTACATTATGGACACCACCCAGACCCAGCAGGTGGCGGTGAGCCGGATCATGAACCAGATCCACCAGCCCTCGGTGGCGGCGCTGCTGGTGGGAAAGACCAGCCGGGCCAACGAGCTGGGCATCCGCCTGCGGCTGGACCGGGAGAGCAGCCTCAGCGAGGAGAGCCCCTGGCTGCCGCCGGACGCCTACGTCACCGTACTGGGCAACCTGATTGAAAACGCCATCGAGGTCCTCAACCAGTCCCGAAGCAGCGCCAAGGAGATCTCGGTCAGCATCCGGGAGAGCGAGGAGAGCCTGCTGCTCTGCGTGGAGGACACCGGACCCGGCATCCCCGCCGCCCTCCGCCGCACCCTGTTCCAGCGGGGCATCTCCACCAAGGGCCGGGAGCGGGGCACCGGCCTGGCCCTGGTCCAGGAGGTGGTGGAGGCCTATCACGGAGACATCCGGGTGGAGTCGGAGAGCGGCGTGGGCACGTCGTTCTTTCTCAGCTTTTGCCGGGGGGAGCCCCCGGCCGTCAAGGAGTGATGCTTTGTGTACCGTGTCGTGATCGTGGAGGATGACCCCATGGTTTCCCTGCTGGACCGCACCTTTACGGAAAAGGATTCCCGCTTTCGGGTGGTCCAGACCTTTCAGGACGGCCGGGCCGCCCTGGAGTGGCTGACCCAGAACCCCGCCGACCTGGTGGTGCTGGACGTGTACATGCCCCTGCTTACCGGCGTGGAGCTGCTCCACGCCCTCCGGGCCCAGTCCATTCCGGTGGACGCCATCATGGTCACCGCCGCCAACAGTACGGCCACGGTGGACGAGCTGCTGAAGCTGGGGGTGGTGGACTATCTGGTCAAACCCTTTACCGTGGAGCGCTTTCAGCAGGCGCTGGATACCTTCTGCCGGCACCGGGAGGCGGTGGCGGGGGAGGCTGTGAGCCAAAGCGAGCTGGACAAGCTCTTCGCCCCGCCCGAGTCGGGAGACCACAGCGCGCCCAAGGGTCTCCAGGAGAATACCCTGAAGCTCATCCGCGCCTGCCTTCAGACCGCCCCGGACCAGGGGCTGCCCAGCGAGGCCATCTCCCGGCAGACCGGCCTGTCGGTGGTCACGATCCGGCGTTATGTCAATTATCTGGTGGAGCGGGGGGAGGCGGCCAGCACCGTCAACTACGACACCGGCGGCCGGCCCTGCCGGCTGTACCGGCTGCAGAGCTGACGGAATTTTGTCTTTCTATCTAAAATCAGCTTGTTTCAGTGGGGCACATCTTTGCAAAATAGCCGAAATTGTGCTTGCCTTTTCCTGTTTTATCAACTAGAATAGGAGCGTTGTGTGGCAAATGATGCAAGGTGTGGGAGGTGAACCAGTCTGTCCCGCGAGCGCCAACAATAGAGATAGAGAGAGGTTGTATCACATGACAGAGCAAAAGACACGGGCAGCCCGTCTGCCCAACAAAGTGGAAGCGCTGATCCCCATCGTATTCCTGCTGGCCATTATGATCTCCAACTATGCCCTGGGCTGGGGTCAGGACCCCCACATCCCGGTGCTGCTGGCCTGCGCGGTGGCCATGATCATCGGCAAGCTGTGCGGCTACTCCTACGCGGACATGCTCAAGGGCGCGCTGGACGCGGTGAGCCAGTCCCTGGAGGCCATCATCATCATCCTGTGTGTGGGATGTCTGATCGGCTCCTTCGAGTGGTCCGGCACCATTCCCGCCGTGGTGTACTACGGCCTGAAAACCCTGACCCCCCAGCTGTTCCTGCCCATCGCCTGCATCCTGTGCGCCGTGGTGGCCATCTCCCTGGGCTCGGCCTGGACGGTGTCCGCCACCCTGGGCATCGCTTTCATGGCCATCGGCGAGACCATGGGCATCAACCCCGCCCTCACCGCCGGCATGGTGCTCTCCGGCGCCTGCTGCGGCGACAAGTTCTCCCCCCTGTCCGACTCCACCAACCTGGCCGCCGGCGCCGCCCAGACCGGGCTGTTTGACCACGTGAAGGCCATGGTGACCACCACCTTCCCCAGCCTGGTCATCGCCATCATCATCTATACCATCATCGGCCTGCAGAACAGCACCGGCTACGATCCCCAGATCGCCACCGACCTGTCCAACGCCATTGTGGACCACTACGCCTACATGAGCCCCGTGCTGCTCATCCCCATCCTGCTCATCGTGGTGGTGTCGGTGGCCAAGATGCCCGCCCTGCCGGCGGTGCTGCTCATCTCCCTGGTGGGCTGCGTGTTCGCGGTCATCTTCCAGGGGGCCACCCTGTCCGACTGCATCACCATGCTCCACTACGGCTATTCCGCCGAGACCGGCAATGAGCTGTGCGACACCCTGCTGAACAAGGGCGGCATGGACAGCATGCTGTGGACCAACAACCTGGTGATCGTGGCGGTGGGCTTCGGCGGCATCCTGCAGAAGATCGGCGCCGTGGAGTCCCTGCTGGGCGGCCTGATCAAGAAGGTCAAGACCCCCTTCCAGCTGGTGCTGGTGACCATGGTCACCTCCGTGTTCTGCATCACCACCATGTGCGACCAGTACATCGGCCTGATCATTCCCGCCTCCATGTACAAGGACCGCTATGACGAGATGGGCCTGGGCCGCAACATGCTCTCCCGCACCCTGGAGGACAGCGGCACGCTGTGGTCCCCCCTGGTGCCCTGGTCCTCCTGCGGCGCCTACCACACCAGCACCCTGGGCGTGCCCACCCTGTCCTACCTGCCCTTCTGCTTTATGAACATCATCAACCCCATCCTGGCCCTGGTCACCGTCAGCTACGGCGGTAACCTGCTGTACGCCGATGGCTCCCGCACCACCATCTTCCGCCGCCTGAAGCAGGGCCGCGGCCCCGCCGGCGCGCCTCCCGAGGCTCATGAGAAGGCCATGGCGGCTCTGGCGCGGCTCCGGGCCGGGCAGCAGAAGTAAGCTCGATGGAATCTGTGGAAATCCGGGGCATCCAGAAGGAGCGCAAGCTGTGGGTGAAGCTCCTGGCGGCCCTGCTGGCCGTCCTGCTCATGGCGTATGAGCTCAGCCGGGGCCAGCTGCTCTATGTCCCCATCGGCCTGCTGGTGCTGCTGGCCTGCTTTTTCCGGCGGGAGCATCTGGTCTCCCAGGAGGGGGTGGACCTGTGCCATCTGCTGTTCGGCCTGCCCTCCCACAGCCTCTGGACCTGGGAGGAGATCACCTCCATCCATGTGGACCGGAAGCGGGCCATGCCCAACGTGGCCCTCCACATCAGGCGGGGGGCCGCCGTCCGCCTGTTCGTCTTTACCCCCGGGGACGCCCAGGCCGTTCTGGATCTGGCCAAACAGCGCAACCCGGCTATCCAGCTGGGCCGGATGGCCGGCTCCTGAAGATTTCTGACAAAAATGTGCCGTTTCTCCCAATCCGGCGGAGAAACGGCACTTTTTTCGCCAAAAACCCGGAGACAAATCGTCACAAATCCTTACAAATTCCGTTTTTCCATTTACGCGGGGCCCCTTCAATGGTAAAATGAACATGCAGACCGGGCATACCCGGCTCTCCATCCCGTCCCATGAAAAGGAGTTTCCTATGAAAAGAAACAAGCTTTTGTCCGGACTTCTGGCCGGGGCGCTGGCGCTGACTCTGGCCGCCTGCGCACAGCCCGACCCGCTCCCGTCCGGCTCCCCTCTGCCTGAGTCCAGCCCCACCCCCTCCGCCGCCCCCAGCGCCCCGGTGGAGAGCGCCGCCGACGCCCTGCCGGTGTGGGGCGAGCAGACCTTTGCCCGCACCTTTACCGCCGGAGACGACACCACGGTGCTGTCGGTGGAATACAACCTGCCCATGGTTCAGAACACCGATACCTGCCCCGCCGGCCCGGCCATCAACGACTGGTACAAGGATTTGGGCTCCTCCCTGCTGGTGGGCGCGGAGGACAACTATGAGGCCGCCGTCTCCGACTACGAGGTGTCCAAAACCGCCGGCTACACCTTTACCCCCACGGTGGAGCGGATGAACTATGAAGTGACCTACATGGACAGCATGGTGTACAGCGTCCGCCGCCAGTGGCAGGTGAGCGGCGGCATGCCCTACTCCAGCACCTTCCAGCTGACCGAGCAGTTTGACGCCCGCACCGGCATCAAGCTGGGCTTCGCCGACCTGTTCTCCGACGCCGACACGGTGCAGAAACGGGTGGTGGCCGCCTTCCTGGAGCAGGAGGAGATCGTGGCCGGACAATTTTCCGAGGCTCAGATCATCGCCGTCTACCAGCCGGAAAACTTCTACCTCACCAAAGAGGGCTACACCTTCTTCCTCCAGGGCAACGACCTGCCCGCCCTTCACGGCCCGGTGGAGGTCACCCTCTCCTACGACGCGCTGAAGGATGTGAGCCTCCATGGCTAAGCTGGCTGAACAGCAGATTCACCGTCTGACCATCGAGGGCTACGCCAGCGGCGGCTCCGGCGTGGCCCGGCTGGAGGGAATGGTGGTCTTTGTCCAGGGCGGCATCCGGGGAGAGGTGTGCGACGTGCGCCTGACCCACGTGGGCCGCACCGCCCTGTGGGGACGGGTGCATGAGGTGATCACCCCCTCCCCCGCCCGGGTGGTCCCCGACTGCCCCCACTACGGCAGATGCGGCGGCTGCCAGTTCCGGCACATGGACTACGCCCAGGAGCTGGAGGCCAAGCACACCCGGGTGTACGACGCCCTCACCCGGCTGGGCGGGGTGGAGCATCTGGACCTGCCGCCGGTGCTGGGTTCCCCCAAGGTGGACCGTTACCGGAACAAGGCCCAGTTCCCCGTGTCCAGGGGGCCCCGCATCGGGTTTTACCAGAACCGTACCCACCGGGTGGTGGACGTACCCGACTGCCTGCTCCAGAGCCAGGCCGCCGGGCGGCTGCGCCAGGCGATGAAGGAGTGGATGACCGCCTGGGGCGTGCCCGCCTACGACGAAAAGAGCCGTCTGGGGCTGGTGCGCCACCTGTATGTGCGCACCAACCGCCGGGGGGAGAGCCTGTGCTGCCTGCTGGTCAACGGCCGGGGAGTACCCCGGGAGCATGAGCTGGTGGCCGCTCTGCGCTCCGCCGAGCCCGGCCTCACCGGGGTGGTGCTGGGGATCAACCAGAGCCACAGCAACGTGATTCTGGGGGAGAGCTACCGCACGTTATGGGGGCAGGATTTCCTGTCCGACCGGCTGTGCGGCTCCTCTTTCCAGCTGTCCGTCCCCTCTTTCTACCAGGTCAACCCCGACCAGGCGGAGGTGCTGTACAACAAAGCCCTGGAGTTTGCCCGGCTGACCCGGGAGGACACCGCCCTGGACCTGTACTGCGGCATCGGCACCATCTCCCTGGTGCTGGCCCGGCAGGCGGGTATGGTTTGGGGGGCCGAGGTGGTACCCCAGGCGGTGGACGACGCGGTGGAAAACGCCCGGCGCAACGGGGTAACCAACGCCCGCTTTCTGTGCGGCGACGCGGGGGAGGCCGCACGCCGCCTGGACAGCCAGGGTATCCGCCCCGGCGTGATCTGCGTGGACCCGCCCCGAAAGGGCCTGGCGGAGGACGTGGTGGACATCGTGGCCGCCATGGGTCCCCGGCGGGTGGTGTACGTCTCCTGCGACCCGGGCACCCTGGGCCGGGACGTGAAGCGCTTTGCCGGCCACGGCTACGTCCTCACCCAGGCGGCGGCGGTGGACCTCTTCCCCCGCACCGCTCATGTAGAGACGGTATGTCTTTTGTCCAAACTCAACACCAAGCAGCATATCGAGGTGGAGTTGAATCTGGACGAGCTGGATTTGACGGCGGCGGAGAGTAAAGCTACCTACGATGAAATCAAAGCCTATGTACTGGAAAAGCACGGCCTGAAGGTGTCCAGCCTGTATATCTCACAGGTCAAGCGGAAGTGTGGGTTGGAGGTTGGGCAAAATTATAATTTGCCGAAATCTGAAGGTGGAAAAGTGCCCCAGTGTCCGCTGGAAAAGGAAGCTGCCATTGTGGAGGCGCTGAAACACTTCCAGATGATCTGATATTGAAAACACGGATGATTTGCCGATTGGCGGATCATCCGTGTTGTTTTACATAATATTCTCAGTCTTAAGTTGTTGCTCCAATTGATGGTAAGCGTAAAAACAGTCTGCGGCTTGTCAGGGTAAAATGGCTCTGCCAAACTATAAGAGTCTGAGGAAGTGCATGGTAGTACAAGGTAGTACCAGAGAGTATTCAAGACTCTGAGATAGTGAGGTGCAG
>DWXF01000006.1 GCA_019119335.1 Candidatus Flavonifractor merdavium | reverse complement strand
TTCTCCACCCCGGCGGCATACAGCTCGTCCAGGCAGGCCCGGATGGCCACCTTCCGGTGGCTGGTGGGCTGGTTGCCGCCCTTGACGATGTCGGGGATGACGAACACCACCGTCTTGCCGGGGGCGGCCAGTTCCTTCAGGGGCTCCATGCCGATGGGGTTTCGGATGGACTCCAGAGTGGCGTTGTACAGGCTGTCCCAGTCCTGGGGCAGGCAGGGGGGATCCGCCACCGTCTCCCCGGGGATAAACACGTCGGTGCTGTCGGGCAGCTCCGCGCTCATCAGGCCCTGGCCGTACTCAAAATCCAGTTTCATAACTTACCTCCGTCAGCAGACTTACAAAATACGGCCTGGTTTTGTATCCAGCGCCTGTCCGTCCCTTACCACAAACTGCCCGTTGACAAAGACGTGCCGCATACCCACAGACAGCTGACAGGGCGCTTCATAGCTGGCCGGCGCCTTGATATCCTCCAGCCGGAACAGGCACAGGTCTGCATAGTATCCCGGCTGAATCTTTCCGCGCTGAAGAAAGCCGAAACGTTCCGCCGGCATGGCTGTCATTTTATGAATCAAGGTTTCCATCGGGATCTGCCCGCTCTGCCCATAATGGGCCAGCAAATGGGCAAAGGCGCCGTAATAGCGGGGATGAGGGCGCGCCCTCAGGGGCGCTTTTACGGGGTCCATCACCATGCTGTCGGAGCCAAACATGCTCCATGGATGGGCGGCGACAAGATCTACATCATGCTGGTCACACTGGAACATCACCATCTCAACGATCCCGTCATTTTCCAGCATCAGCCGGACGGCCGCCTCATACGGCGTAACGCCCCAGCTTTCTGCCGATTCAGCTATGGTTTTTCCCACGGAATTGCCGCTTTTTGTGCTGATAATCAACAGATTTTCCCCGTTTTGTTCCCCGATAAAAGTGCTCCAGCCGGGATAGCCGTATTCCATATCCCGCAGGATCCGGGGGAGGAGCGTGCTGTCGCGCAATCGCTCCAGCAGCCGGGCGATCCCGCCTTCGTGGTATTTGGGGGGAAACACCAGGCCCAGGTAGGAGCATCCCGCCGTATAGGGGTAGGCGTCAAACGTGACGTCCGCGCCGGAACGGTTTGCTTCTTCAATGAGAGCCAGAATTTCGTGCATGCGTCCTACATTGGCCTTGCCGGCGCACTTCAGATGTGAGATCTCGGTGCGAACGCCTGTTTTCAGGGCAATGGAAAGGACTTCTTTGATCGCCTGGAAGAGCGTGAGCCGCTCTCCCCGGACATGAAAGGCGAAGATCCCATTGTGCCGCCTGACAACGCCGGCGGCTTTGATCAATTCTTCCGTATCGGCGTAGAAATCGGGGGCGTAACCCAGGCCTACGGACAACCCGCAGACGCCGTCCCGAAGAGCCTCGTCCAAAATCGCCTCGATCTGGGCCTGTTCTTCTGCGGTTGGCCTGCGGTTATCATAGTCCATGACGAACGCGCGAATACTGCCGTAACCAATCAAAACGCGCAGATTTTCATTGACGCCTTGCTGTTCCAGCAGAGCCTTGTACTGCGGCCAGGTGCGCCACTTCCACGCGACCAGGGGCGTGTCGATCAGGGAGAGCGAGTTCCGCCTTTTTTGAATAAACTGGAGATCATCCCGCAGAGGAAAAGGGGAGTATCCGCAGTTGCCGGTTACTTCGCTGGTTACACCCTGCAGGATGTGGCCGGATGGGTTCCCGCAGTATAAAAAAGAAATGTCCGAATGCGTATGTACGTCAATGAAGCCGGGCGTGCAAAACATTCCGCGTCCGTCGATGAGCTCCATATCTGCCGTGGGCGCTATGGAACCCAGGCCTTGTATCCGGTCGTCTTTCAGCAGGATATCGGAGAGAACAGGGGAAGAGCCGGTTCCGTCTATGACCATGGCGTTTTGAATGCAGATTGGCCGGTCCATTTAATAGCTCATCCCCCTTGCATCAACGGCTATGCTCCGCACATAGGTTTCGCCGGAAAAGAGAAACATGCGGTTTACGAGATTTGAAACAACGCAGCTGTGATAGGGGATGACGTCTACCTCGTCCCCCACATGCAGCCGGTACCGGAGGGGATCATATCGGACGTATCCGTGTTCCTCGTTCAGCTTGTAGATTACGGCGTCGGGGAATTGCCTGATTTTTCCGAAGCCTGTCTCATTATGATCGGAGGACAGGATTTTTGAGCCGCAGTCCAGCGTCGCCAGGCCGTCCTCCGGGGTGCTGATCACCGTGGCGCGGACGGAAAGGGCGCAGTTTTCTTCCTCTACCGCCCCAAGCTGGGCGTAGTGAATATCGCCGAACACATAGTTGCCCGCCCTGGATTCCGTCAATGTATGCATCACATCTGCCCGCCGGCTCAGAACGGTGGAGCCGCCGCTGACCACCGCCACAGGGATTCCGGCCTGTTCCAGCGCCTGCTTGCAGCGCAGCAGGAGGGCGTCTTCCTGCCGGGACATGGCACAAAGACCGTGATCGGCGTCCGCGTTTGGGTTCAGACCGCTGTATGCGAAAAGACCCTGAACCTGGATGCCCGGAAGGGTACGGAGGTAAGCGGCAAATTCCACCAGCTTATGTTCGGCCACGCCGCCCCGTTTGATATGGGTCAAGACCTCCACCAGCACAGGCACTGGGCGTCCCAGCGCCAGGCCCGTCTCGTTGAGCTGCTGGGCGGACGTGAGGTTGTCGCATGTGACCGTAACCCTGGCCCGCTCCATCAGATGCCTGAGACGAAGCATCTTGTCGTTTCCCACCAGGCTATATGCGATAAGGATATCCCGGATCCCGGCGGCGCTCATCACCTCCGCCTCTCCGAGCTTGGAACAGGTAATGCCGACTGCGCCCGCGGCCAGCTGCATTTTCGCAATTTCCACAGATCTGTGGGTCTTGATATGGGGCCGCAGAACTTGTCCGTTTTCACGGGCCCATTGCTGCATACGGGCAATATTGCGCTCCAGCTTGTGCTGGTCTATTCTCACATATGGCGTTGATAACACGTATGGGGACCTCCCCTCAAAGAGAATCTACTTCCACGACCAGTTCCACTTCCGCCGTAATATTGTTGGGCAGAACGGAAACGCCCAGCGCGGTGCGGCTGTGCCGGCCGATTTCCGGGCCAAACACTTGATGCAGCAGGTCGGAAGCGCCATTGATCACTGCCGGCTGGGCGTAAAACCCGTCAGCGCTGTTTACATAGCCCCGCAGATTGACGATGCGTGTGACCCGGTCCAGCGTCCCCAGATAGCTCCGCAGCTGACTCAGCAGATTCAGCGCGCAGATTCTGGCGGCCTGGTATCCTTCGTCAGGGGTGCGCTCCCGTCCCACCGCGCCCACATATAGACGCTGGCCGTTGAATATGGTACCTTGCCCGCTTACAAAAACCAGGTTTCCCGACTGGACGCAGGGAACATAGGATGCAACTGGCTTGGGCGCGGCGGGAAGCTCCAGTCCAAGCGCTTTCAAATTTGTCTCGGCCGTTCTTATCATCATTTAAAACCTCACAGGCTTACTTCAGATTTTCACTGATGGCCTTTGCGCTGCGTACAGATTCCTCAATAAAGAGGTCCATTTTCTCCCGGGTCATGCGGTACTTCGGCGTAGCTACGCCAATCGTGCATGCCGGTTTTCCATCAGGAAAAAACACCGGTGCGGCTATACATACCACATCCGGGTTATGCTCGCTGTTATCCAATGCATATCCCTGTTTTCTGATCTGCGCCAACTCCTCGGCCATCTTTTCCGGGTCTGTAATGGTGGTTTCAGTCAGTTTCTTCAATTCTGTGTGGGCGTAATAGTTATCCAGCCATGCCCGGCTTTGATACGCCATAAGTACCTTTCCGCCGCTGGTGCAGTACATAGGCACATGCTTGCCCACAACAGATTGCAGACCGATCTGATTTTGTGCCTCCCGCTTGTCCAGATAAACGGCATCGCAGTTTTCCTGTACAATCAAGTGCACGGTCTCTTTTGTCAGGTTGTTTAGGCGATCCATCTCCAGCTCGGAGGCTTTCAGCAAATAGTTGTCGTCGGTAATTACTTCGAACAGGGAGCGCAGCATAACGCCGTAGCGATATTTTGTTCCGACCTTTACAGCCAGACCACAGCTGACAAATTCATGCAGGATCCTGTGGATCGTGCTGCTGGACAGGTTGGTCAACTGCGCAATGTCGTTGATGCCGCACTCCTTTTTGAAGAACGCCAGCGCGCTGAGTATCTGGACGGATTTCAGCGTTGAATAGTTCATGAGCCGTTTTTGAAACATTTCCTGTTGTTCAAAAGTCATGTTTGCACCCTCACTACGTTATACATTTTTCAACTCTGCTGTGGGGCTGGCACATTACAATCAGAATTCGTAGTTTGGCGGTAGATGTGCCTTTCCTGGGCCTGGCCGGGGATACAGGGCCTTCTTTATCGTATCTATTTTACTATAAATTTGGAAGAAAGCCATATCAATCTCCGTATAGCAGACGGTTATCCACAAAAATACCGCTGGTTCTGCCCCCGCACGTTGTGACGGGAGCAGAACCAACCGTGCAGACCCGTTCAGTCGTCTGCCACCCACTCCTTGGCGGGTTTTCCCTTTGCAAACAGAGGCTTGAGCACAGGAATCAGGATGCTTGCCGCGGCGATGAGCAGAAAAATAAGGGAGGCGGGGCGGGTGAAGAACATGACCCAGCCTTCGCTGGAGTAGGTCATTCCCTTGCGGAGATATTCCTCAATCTTTTTGCCCAGGATAAAGGCCAGTACCAGGGGCGTCATGGGAACGCCGGCCATATCCATCAGCAGGGCCAGCACGGCAATAAACAGCATGACCACCATGTTGAAGCCCAGATTGGTAGAGGTAAACGCTCCGATAAAGCACATGACCAGGATAATGGTATAGAGATAGTGATAGGGGATGCGCAAAATATAGGGGAACCAGCGCTTGGCGGCCAGCTCGATTATCAGGACCAGGACGGCGCCCACCAGCATAAAGCCAAAGATCATATAGCTGGTGACAGGGTGCTGCTGGATCATCAGCGGGCCGGCGGTAAGGCCGTGGATGGTGAGCGCGGCCAGCAGCAGGGCGGTGGCGCTGTCTCCGGGGATGCCGAGGGCGATCATCGGAATCAGCGCGCCGCCGGTAGCCGCATTATTGGATACCTCGGAGGCCAGGATGCCTTCCGCGCATCCCGTGCCGAATTTTTCGGGGTGCTTGCTGGTGGATTTTGCAAAGGAATAGGACACCATATTGGACAGCGCGGAGCCCATGCCCGGCAAAAAGCCGATCCACAGGCCGATCATCAAAGACGAGAAAATGGTCTTGATATTTGAGGTAAAATCCTTCAGCTTGACGCCGATGCCTTTGATATTGCGGCTGTCAAAGACCTGAAGCTTCTGGTTGCCTTTGGCGTAGCTTTTGGCAATCTGGGACAGGGCGTAAGCGCCCAGCATCAGCGCGGTCATGTCAATGCCGCCGGTGAGGGCCTTGTTGCCGAAGGTAAATCTGGCGCAGCCGGTAATGGGGTCCAGGCCCACGCAGCTCAGCAGAAGGCCGATGGCAGCCGCCATGATCCCCTTGGCCATTCTGCCCTTGGAGAGGGCGACCACCAGCGAGATGGCGCAGACGCAGAGGCTGAAATACTCCCAGGGGCCCAGCATCAGCGCCAGGTCCGCGATGACGGTACACAGGGCGGAGGCAATCAGAACCGCCAGCACCTCCCCGATAAAGGAGCCGATGATGCCCAGGCCCAGCGCCCGCGATGTTTCCCCCTTTTGACTCATGGGGTGTCCGTCATAACATGTGGCGATGGCGGACGGCGTACCCGGAATGCCCAGCAGGACCGAGGAAATAAATCCGCCGGATACACCGCCCACATACATGCCGCAGAGCATGCTGAAGGAAGCGCTCTGAGAGAGCCCAAATGTGATGGGCAGCAGCAGGGAGATGCCAAGGCTGCCGTTCAACCCGGGAACGGCGCCGAAGATGATTCCCGCCACTACGCAAACAAACAGCAGTATGAGATTGAGTGGCTCAAGACACACGCCTAAAGCCGCAAAATAATCTGCCATATTGATATTCCGCCTTTCTGGAAAAGGCACCAACCCAGCCGTGCCGTACCATAGTTTTGCAACAGATTTTTGTTAAAACAGTTTCCCTTGGGGAAGCAGGATGGAAAATCCCTTTGTAAACATAAAGTAGAGTCCCACGGTTAAACCTGCCACCAGGAGAAGGGCCACAATGGGGTTTACCTTCTCGTCTTCCTTCAGCAGATAGATAAAAACGGCGACTGCAATGGGCGTGCTGATCAAAAAGCCCAAATAAATTAAACCCAGAGTATAGAGCACCATGCAGCCCAGGACAATCACAAGCTTGAGCCAGCCGGTCTTATCCAGAAACGTGGTGGAGTCGCTTTTGCTGAGCAGAATGATAAGTGCGCAAATGCAGAGCACAGCCTCGCCGATGTAGGGGAGCAGACGGGCGCCGGGATCTCCGTTGCTGGCCAGGTCACGGATTGTTCCGGTGTTAAAAAAGAGCACCACTGCCGCAAGCAGGCACAGCGCGGAAAACAGTTTGTCATATTTGAGTTTCATATCTCAACACCATTATCTTGTATTGTTGCGTAGTCCGCACCTGAAGCTGGTGCGGACTACGCTTGTTTTACCTCAGCACAGGATAGCCGAAGGGGAAATGCGGCCCGGTCCGATGATATTACTCAACCACGGAGATGCCAATTGCCTTTCCGGTAGACATAATGCTGTCATATTCCTTTTGGAAGATTTCCTGGCTTTCCTCCAGATCGTACCACTCTGCCCGCGCGCCCTGGAGGGTCAGCTTCTCCTGAACGGTTTCGTCCGCCATAACCGCTTCCAGGCTTTTGTTGATGGCCTCCAGGACATCCTGGGGGGTGTCGGCGGGAGCCCACATATAAAGCCGCATATCCCAGCCGATCTCATATCCCTGCTCCTGGAGGGTGCTCCAGTGCTCGGGCCATTCGGGAAGGCTCTCGCCGGTGGAGCTGAGTACGCCGATCACCTTTACCTTGCCTGCTTCCTCATACGACTTGGCGTTTGCCACGTCTACCTGACCGCAGTCAATAAACCCGCCTGAAATATTGGTCAGCTTGTCCGTCGTGTTGGGCGCAACCACCATGTTCAACTCAACGCCGCACTCCTCCATGACCTGCCCCCAGAGGAACTGAGCGGGTCCGCCGGTGGCAATGGCCACGGAAACCTCGCCGGGATGCTCTTTGGCGTAGGCGACAAATTCATCGAAGTTATTGAAGGGGGCGTCGGCGGGTACAATGAGGGCATTTTCGCCCATATACTGCAGGGCCGCCACCAGGGCCAGATCAGATTTCGGATCCACGTCGGTTACGCCTGTGACATACTGACAAATGGCGGTATTCTGGTGGCACACCAGGGTATAGCCATCAGGGTCGGCAACGGCGCAGTTTGTCATGGCGACCGGGGTCGCATCGTAGTTTGTGACCACCACGCTTTGGCCGAGCTGCTGCGACCAGGTATCCGTAAATGCACGGATGGTGTTGTCCGTACCGCCTCCGGCGGAAGAGGGGCAGATTACGTTGATTGTCTGTGTGGGCCATTGCGCTCCGGCGGACGGGTCGGGGGATGAGCCGCTCTGGCTCGGGCTGCCGCAGGCACTCAGGCCGATTGCCATGGAAAGAGTGAGGGCAAGAGTAGTCAGCTTTTTCATGTTTTTTCTCCTTCTTTCTCCTTACTTGTTACTTGTTTTTATCGGGGACAGCACTGCTGCCGCCAATTACGGAAGAATGTTGAAGCATGTGCTGAACGGAGCGGGAGGCCTCCCTCAGGAGTTCTTTCTCGGACTCTTTCAGGCTCCGCATCGGGAAATGCGCCTCTCCCATAGGTACATTCCGCAGTTCCAATAGATATTTGTGGCTCATTACCGGTATGGTAGCGCGGCAGGCCTGGCGCAGGCGGAGCAGCGCTTGCTGGCAGAGCTGAGCAGTCTCCAGATCACCGCTTTGGTAGCAGTCATAGACCCCTACGCACAGTTCGGGATATACGTTGGCCAATGCGACAATGGCTCCCCTGCATCCCAGCTGCAGAGACGCCAGGATCTCCGCGTCATTGCCTGTAATGACCTCAAATCCTTCGGGCGCTGCGAAATAAAATTCCTGCAGGGTGGTGAAGTTCATGCTGCTGTCCTTGATGCCCTTCAGGTTGGGACAGCGTTTGATCAGCTGCGGCAGAAGGCCGGTGGCGATGGGGTTGCCCGTCATATCCGGCATATTATAAATAAACAGTGTCAGCCCCTTGGTCATCTCGGATACTTGAGCAAAATACTCTGTCAGGGCCGAGTTGTCATATTTGTGATAGATGGGAGCGGTAACAGAAACACAGGAAATGCCCATCTCACCGGCGAAATCAATGTGGCGCTGCATCTCCTCCCGATTCATGGAGGTGATGTTATACAGCACGTTCAAACGATCGGTGCTGCGGCACGCCAGGGCCAGCTGATGCATCCGTTCCTCGGCGGAAAAGTTGACGAATTCCCCTGTGGTGCCCCCAATAAAAATGCCGGATACGTCTGCCTGCTCCAGAAAACCGATATGCTCACAAAAGCGCTTTTCATCCAGCCTGCCGTCCTGTGTACACGGTGTCAGAATGGGCACTGTGATACCGGTAAAATATGTTTTCATCTGTGCTCGTCCCTTCTTGTCCAACAAGTCCATATATTCTATATATGAAATCTATATTTTATATATATAAATATTAGCATGGCCGTATGTGAAAATCAATGCTCAAAATTCTCAAAAACAAACCTACATTTATGTACATTTGCCATAAATATAGAATTTGAATTCTGTATTTAGAATATTTGGACGGCCGAACTTATGGAAAAGGAATATGGCGGCGCGGCGGTTGGAGGTGGTCAGACGGGGAAGCGAAACTTGAAAAATTTTCTCCACGAGAAATTCATAATTTCATGCTATACTTTGGCGTGGTGATAACAGATGAGACGTATTTTGATCGTAGAGGACGAGCCGGACATTCAGGAGCTACTGCGGGCCTACCTCCGGGATGCCGGATATGAGACCGCCGTGGCCGGGGACGGCGTGACGGCCCTTGCCCTGTTTCAGAGCCAATCCTTTGACCTGGTGCTGCTGGATATCATGCTGCCCAGGATAGACGGCTTCGGCGTGTGCCAGCTGCTCCGCCAGCAGTCCCAGGTGCCCATTCTGATGCTCACCGCGCTGGACGGGGAGGAGGAGCAGCTCCGGGGCTTTGGCATGGACATCGACGACTACATCACAAAGCCCTTTTCCATGCCGGTCCTTCTGCAGAAGATCCGGGTGATCCTCCGCCGCAGGGGCGGCATGGAGGGGGAGGAGTGCCTGCGTTATCGGGAGCTGACGCTGCGTTTGGACTCCCGAGAGGTGGTGCTGGACGGCAGGCCGGTGGCGCTGACCGCCCGGGAATTTGAGCTGCTCCACACCTTCCTGGCCGCCCCGGGCCGGGTGTTTACCAGGGAAATGCTGCTGGCCAAGCTGTGGGGCTACGACTTTTATGGGGACGAGCGGGTGGTGGACAGCCACATCAAAAACCTCCGCCACAAGCTGGGGCGGGATTATATTGAGACGGTAAGGGGGGTGGGCTATCGTGCTGCCAGGGAGGATCGCTGAGAGCCTGACCGCCCGCATTTTCCTGATGACCGCCGCCATCCTGCTCTGTGCCGGCGCGGTGGCCTTTGGGTTTATCGCCTGGGCCACCCCCAGCACCTACACCTCCGTCAGGAATAACGACCTCTCCAGCCAGGTGGACGCTCTGGTGGAGAAACTGGCGGACACCACCCCTGAGGCGTGCGGGGCGCTGCTGGATCAGTTTGTGCTCTCCTCCGGGGCCAACGCCACACTGACAGGGCCGGACGGCCGACTGGTGGACACCGGGGCCAAGCTGACGTCCCAGGCCATATATGAGGAGGATAATTGGATCGTCACCCCCTCCGAGGGGGACAGCATCATTACCTATGGGACGGCGGACGTGCAGACAGAGTCCGTTATGACCTTTACCACGTCGGGGCAGGACACTATTACCACACAGGTACACTTTGCCGGTCAGAGTGAGGGCTACACCCTCTATGTCACGTCCCGGCTGGAGGCGGAAAATCTGGCGGTGCGGGCGCTGACCCAGATGGCCCCCTGGCTTTTGCTGGCGCTGCTGGCCTTTTCCCTGCTGTGCGCCTTTTTTTACTCCCGGTACATTACCCGGCCCATCGTGCGCATGAGTGGCATCGCCGCGAAAATGGCGGAGCTGGACTTCCACTGGACCTGCGGCGAGCGGCGGCGGGACGAGATCGGCAAGCTGAGCCGCAGTCTGGATCAGATGGCCCGGCGGCTTGACACGGCCCTCACAGACCTGGAGGCCGCCAACCACGCCCTGCGGGGGGAGGTGGAGCGGGAGCGGGAGCTGGACCGCCAGCGGATGGCTTTCTTCTCCGCCGCCTCCCACGAGCTGAAAACGCCGGTGACCATTCTGAAGGGACAGCTCTCCGGCATGCTGGAGGGGGTGGACGTATACCGGGACCGGGACAAGTATCTGCTGCGCTCCCTCCAGGTCACCGGCCGGATGGAGGGGCTGATCCAGGAGATGCTGGCCATCTCCCGGATGGAGACGGGCGCCGTGACCGTCCGGGAGGAGCCTGTGGAGCTCTCCTCCCTGGTGGAGGAGCAGCTGGAGCTGGACGCCGGGCTTTTGGAGCAGCGGAGCCAGCGGCTGGTGCTGCGCCTGACGCCGGGGCTCACGGTCACCGGAGACCCCTCTCTGCTGAAAAAGGCGGTGGGCAACCTGCTGTCCAACGCCTCCCTTTATTCCCCGGAGGGGGCGCAGGTGCGGGTGTGGTGCGGGCTGTCCCAGGGCGGCCCCGCCCTGACGGTGGAAAATACCGGAGCGCACATCAGCCCGGAGGCCCTGCCCCATCTCTTTGAGCCCTTCTACCGGGCGGAGGGCTCCCGGAACCGGGCCACCGGCGGCAGTGGTCTGGGACTCTATCTGGTAAAGATCATTTTGGAGCGGCACGGGGCGGCCTGCACGGTGGAAAATACCCCGGACGGCGTAAAGGTAACGGTCTGCTTTGCTCCGGAGAACCCCTGACAGACAGAAAGGGACAGTCCTCCGTCCGGAGGGCTGTCCCTTTGTCTCCACAAAAACCACACACAATCTTCAAGCGCGCTCCACACAGCCCTGTTATGCTGTCCCCATCCCGAGGAAAGGAACAGGATGCCATGGAACTCAAGATCCAAGGGGTGGGCATGACCTACCCAAACGGAAAACAGGCGCTGAAGGATTTAAACCTTGAGCTGAAGTCGCCCAGCCTGATCGGCCTGCTGGGGCCCAACGGGGCGGGGAAGTCCACCCTGATGAAGCTGCTGGTGGCGGCCCTGCTGCCCACGGCTGGAACCATTCTGGTGGATGGACAGCCTCTGGTGAAGCACGAGCGGGCGTTCAAGGAACGCCTGGGCTATCTGCCCCAGGAGTTTGGGCTGTTTGATGAGCTGAGCGTCACGCAGTTTCTCGACTACATGGCCGCCCTGAAGGGGCTCAGGCAGCCAAAGGCGGCCATCCGGGAGGTGATAGAGTCGGTCCGCCTGGAGGAGAAGGCAAAGGCCAAGATCCGCACCCTCTCCGGCGGCCAGCGCCAGCGGGTGGGCATCGCCCAGGCCCTTCTGGGAAATCCGCCCTTCCTGATCCTGGACGAGCCCACCGTGGGCCTGGACCCGGAGGAGCGCATCCACTTCCGCAATCTGTTTTCCCGGACGGCCCAGGACCGGCTGGTGCTGCTCTCCACCCACATCATCGAGGATGTACAGTCGGTGTGCGATCAGCTTGTGGTCATCCACCAGGGACGGAGCCTGTTTACCGGCACGCCGGAGCAGCTCATCCATCTGGCCCAGGGCCATGTGGGGGTGTTCTGGGAGCGGGACGCCGGCCAGGAGCAGGGACTCCACATCACGGCCCGGGTGAATACGGGGCAGGGCATCCGCTGCCGGGCGGTGGCGGCTCAGCTTCCCGCCTTTGTCAAAGTTGAGGAACCCACCCTGGAGGACGCCTACCTCTACCTCCTGTCCAGGGAGGTCTCCGCATGAACGTCATTCGGCTGTTTTCCCTGGAACTGGTCCGGCTGGTCCGGAGCCGGACCACCTGGCTGGTTGTGCTGCTGACAGCGCTCTCCCCGGCGGCGGGCCTGGGCTTCTATCAGCCGGCCGTGTCCACCACCATGAACACCCTGTATCTGGCCAACCCCGCCATGGCCGGAGGCGCGGCGGGGGGTATCCTGTTTAGCCTGCTGACCATCTTTGAACTGGACCGGCTCCGCCGCAGCCGGGCGGACCTGCTGACCGACGCGGTGGTGTCGCCGCTGACCACGGCGCTGGCCCGCCTGCTGGCTTTGCTGGCTGTTGCCGGGCTGACCGTGGCCCTGACCCTGCTGGGGTGGTTCCCCGTCAGTATGGTGCGCATCGGCTCCGTGTTCGATGGGGGGGATTATGCGCTGGCCTATCTGCTCCTCATGGGGCTGGCCCTGCCCCTGTCCGTTCTGGCCGGAGGCTGCGCCTATCAGGTTACCTGCCGCAGGGAGCTGTCCATTGTGCTGTTTGCTGCCTTCGCGGCGCTGAGCCTGACAGTGTGGGCCGGGAACTGGCAGCTGTGCTGGCTCAATCCCTGCGTGTGGGCCCTGTCCGACGATTTTTCCAACTTCCGTATCTTCCGCTCCGTGGCCTGGATGCGCCTGACCTGGCTGGCGGCGCTGGCGGGGATGTGGGGCTTTTCCTGGCTCTGTATCCGGCGGTACGGCAAGGGGGCGTTGGGCTCCCTGGCCCGCAGCGCCCGGCGGATCTACCGCCCCATCATCGCCCTGGCCCTGCTGGCCTGCGCCGGCACGGCCTACGCCGCCCAGCCCTTTCTCGACCACAGCAACCCGGATCTGACGGTGATGTCTTTTTATGAGCTTCCCGATGTGGAGGGGGTGGCCGCCCTCAGATGCAGCGCCAAGGTGTTCCCGGATACCGACGCCGGTACGGTGACGGGCCGGGCCTGCTACCAGTTTGAAAATACGTCCGGGCAGGCGCGGACGCTGTCCTTCGGGATCAACCCCGGCTATACCGTCTCCCGCGTGCAGGCCAACGGCGTGGACGCCCCCTTCACCGTAAGTGCCTACCAGGAGTACAACGAGGCCCGGCTGGAGGTCACCATCCCCGCCCAAACGCGGGTGGAGGTGAGCGTGGCGTACAGCGGCTTTCCCCAGGAGAGCCTGCCCACCATGCAGGGGATCAACGAACTCAGCGCCGACTATCTCTGTCTGGAGAATTCCGCCCTTTTGCCCCGGCCGATGAACGTGCGGTCCAGGGAAGGGGGCTGCCGCACCGTCGTGGAGATCACCCTTCCCGCCTCCATGACGGCCATTCCCTTCAGTACCAGTGAGGCGGCGGTAGTGGCGGAGCGTGAGGACGGCGCCAAAATCTGGCGATATGAGGAAAAGGGAATGGGCAGTATCCTTTACGCTGGGGACTATGTGCGGCAGGACATCGAGGCCGGCGGCATCACCATTCAGTTCTACTATGCCCGCAAGCATCAGGCCATCATGGAGCAGGCCGGAGCGGCGGACGCGGTGAAGGCCGTGGTGGACTATTGTGTCCGGCACTATGGGCTCCCCGCGGCTTTCGGAACGTCGGGAAGGTTGAAGCTGATTCAAAGCAGGGTGCGCAGCAGCGGCTACGCGGTGGACGGGGCCAGCCTGCTGGATGAGGAGGACTTCACCGCCGCCAACCTGGCGGATGTGGAAAAGGGCGGCGGGGCCGGTGAGGTCATGATCCATGAGCTGGTCCATCAGTGGTGGGGGCTGGGCAGAATGTTCGATCTGGACGATCCCACCAGCCCCTGGTCCGCCGAGGGTTTGACGGTGTATACCACCTACCGCATCGTCAAGGAGCTGTACGGCGAGGCCTACGCCAGGGAGCACTACATTGGCCAGTGGAAGCAGGCGGTGGACGACTACTACCTCAACTTCTATGTCCGCCATCCGGCGTATCTGGAGCTGCTGCCGGAGGGGGAGCGGCTGGGCATCTCCAACAACCTGTCCGGGATGCGGTGGTACAGCGAGATGCCGCTGAAAATTTTAAAGGCGGAGGAGCTGGTGGGGGGCGAGGCGGCCATGGACCGGATCCTCTATGAGCTGTTCCAGCGGGAACCGGACCCCATGTACCCCTATCTGACCTATGAGGATTTCTTAACTGCCTGCGGATTGACGGAGGAGGAATTGGAGCTTGGGTAAGATCTATCGCTATGAGTGCCGCCGGCTGCTGTGGAACCAGTTTTTCGCGGGCCTGACGGTGGTGCTGCTCCTCTACGGCGCCCTGGTGCTGCGGGGCGTGACGATCCTGGGGGTGTCCCACACCGCCCCCTTTTCGCCCTGGAGCTTTGGAGACTATCTGAGCCGGATGCTGCCCCTGCTGTGGCTGGGCGCGCTGACCCTGCTGAGCTTCTTCACCTCTCCCAAGGCACGGCGGGCGGAAGTGCTCACAGCCGCCGCATCCATGAGCCCCCGCCGGTACGCCCTGGCCCGGTGCCTGGCCGCCCTGACGGGTACGGCGCTGCTGGCGCTGCTGTGTCTGGGGCAGGCCGCCCTGTTTTACGGCTGGTATTTCGGCTGGTATGGGTGGGGGAGCCTGGCGTTTCCCACCCTGGTGACACTGGTTCCCCCTCTGGTGTTTGCCATGGGCAGCGGCTGGCTGCTGGGAAAGCTCCGGCCCTGGCTGCTCTATGCCTGGATGCCGGCGCCCTTTGTGTGCGGGCTGCTTCCGTTGCCGGAGGCCATGGGGCTGTGGAATGGAAGCTTCTTCATCCGGTATCCGTTGACGTTGGAACGGCTGGATCCGGCCTTTTCCGCGCCGGTATCGGTGCTGCTGGTACAGTGCGGTTTGCTGGCGGCGGGTATCGGGCTTTTGGCGCACAGCCCTGTGAAAGCTGTCGCGGAGAGGCGCTGAAGCGCTTGCTTTTGGCGGCGGGCGATCTCTGAAAACGGAACGCCGGTGGAAGGGAAAGCATGTTGCGGCCCTCTCCGCTTCTGTGCTATCATAGAGCCAACAGACCTTGTGGGAGGGATTTTTGTGCCCGGAAGAAGTTCCGTTCTCTGTGTGATTGTCCTGCTGCTGAGCATGTGCGGCTGTTCCCAACAGCCGCCGGAAACCCCTGACATAAGCGTGCCGCCGGATATCTCCGCACCGGAAGAGACCCCTTCGCCGACTCCGGCCGACCCCATGGACGGCGTCTATCCGGTTGCCTCCCAGGCGGATGCGGAGAAGGTTCTGGAGCAGGCCTATGAGGGAATGGTTGCCAAATTGACATTTGCCTTTTCAGATGAGGAGCTGACCCTTCAGGACCGGTCCATCCTCCTGCAGAACGCGTCCAACCAGGTTCTGAGCCGGCGCCCCGAGCTGAAATATGCGTATCAGCTGGAGTGCGCGGAGGGACCGGAGGGCACGATCTGCAGCATTCAATATATGCCCTATAAATTGGGCTATCCGGACGGAATCCCGGAGGGAGCGGTGGAGATCCACTGCCTGGCTGATCTGGCGGAGGCTGCGGATGGACGTCTGGGGCAGGAGGAGATCCCCATTGTCATCCGGGACCCGGAGCTGCTGGTGGATGATATGCAGCGGGTCCTGCAGCAGGCGGGCTATGGCTATGTGATTGATACCCTTAACAACGATGCCACCGCCATTCTTGCCTCTACCGGAGAGTTTGAAACGCTGGAGCAGAGTGTGCAGCGGATTGGGGAAATAAAAGATATGGCCCATACCGTTGCCGAGCAGATCCTGACGGACGATATGGGGGATGAGGAAAAGCTGCGGGCCATATACGGCTACATCGTGGAACACACATCCTATGATTACCGCTATTATCAGGACCCCGGCGCCATGCCCTTTGAGTCCCGTACCGCATACGGTCCGCTGGCGGAGGGAACCGCCATCTGCGGCGGGTTTTCCTGGGCCTTCAACATGCTCTGCCAGGAGGCCGGGATCCCCTGCTGGAATGTCACCGGCGTGGGCGCCGGGGAGGAGCATATGTGGAATTGCGCCCTGATGGGGGACGAGTACCGGTACTTTGACACCACATGGGACGCAGGAATCACGGATGAGGGGCAGTGGCGGTATTTTGCGTGCACAGAAGAAATAACCCAAAACCATCAGTGGGGGCAGGGGCAGGAGGAACTGCTCCACGCCTTGACGGATCCCCAAAAATGACACGGCAAACCTCTGTTCCGGCAGTCAAAGCGCGATGACCGGAATGCAGATGGAGGTTTCTCCACCATGGTAGCATTCAAAGTCCATTCTGCCGCCGGCGGCGCGGTAGCGGCCGTTTCCCGGCAGCCACTCCTGAAAGATGTACTTCCACATGCGGCGGACGTTTTCGTTAAGGAGCGTCATGTTCCCGTTGCCGGCCGGGACGGGGAATACCGCGTACTCCGCCGCCTCAAATTGGACCGGCACCAGTCCCTGGGGAATAAAGTCTGTATGTTCGACCACGGGACCAAAGAAATAGAAAAACGCGCCGGTCTCCCGGTCGGGCTGGATCCAGGCGCCTATTTCCATGGGGTCAGGTCCCGCCAGCCGCCGGTAATCGGCCTTGCTGACGAAGGAGAACGTCTTGCCCATCCAGTAGGCCCCCGCGTCCAGCACGTCGAACTCTCCGTTGGGCGGCGCCAGCCGGTAGCCCACGGCGGTGAAGGGCCCGATTGGGCGGATGGAGGGCGTTACGCAGAACCGGGCGTCCCCCATTTCCCGCCGGTACTGGGTGGGGGAGAGGCCGTAGTGCCTGCGGAAAGCCTTGGCAAAGCCGGAGGAGGTATCAAACCCCCGGGCGGCGGCCACATCGGCGCTCTTGCGTCCGGCCAGCAGGTCCTTTGCCGCCAATTCCATTCGCCTGCGGCGCAGATAGGTGGCCGCCGGTATGCCGGTGTAGCTGGAAAAGGCGTGGCAAAAATGATAAAAGGAGTAATCAGAGTACCTTGCCAGCTGCTCCACGGTCAAATTGTCATCCAGGTGGCCGTCAATATAGGCCAGGATGCGCTCCATGCTGCTGCTGTGATCCATAGCTGCCCTTCCTCCAACACGTCCGCTCTTTCTGTACTATATCAAAAAAGGCTCCCGATGTGGAAGAGGAATCTGATATCCCCGCAAAGTCAGCAAGTTTGGAACAACATATGTGAGCGGGAGTGTGCTATAATCCGGAACAGGAACCTGTAACTGAATATTGGCTCCGGCTTTGTGGCGCATGCGCGACCCGGTCCCCGGACCGGACACGCATCCTTGTTGCTGAACAAGGGAATCAGGTGAGAATCCTGGACATGGACTGCCGCCGTGGTTTCGGCGACAGCTCCGTAGCTGTGATCGTGGAGCGCGTTCATTTTCTGCGAAAGCAGGTCACTGGCCCGGAGGGAAGGGCTGGGAAGGCGATAAACGGGCAAGGGCGGCTTTGGCCGCCGGGACACGTCAGTCAGAAGACCTACTGGGAGGCCGCCCCTGTTGATGGGCGGGCCTCCGACAAATATGCCAGCCAGATGGCCCGCGGCGTGACGCGCGGCCCAGTGGGAACAGTCAGAAAGCGGACGCGAGGAGCGTCCGCTTTTTTATGCCCGCCATCAGCGCCCGCAGAGTCCGGAGCAAAGGAGGAAAAGGAGCATGAAAATGAAACTGAAACGATTGTTTGCCCTTCTGACAGGCGCGGCGCTGGCCCTGTCCCTGGCGGCCTGCGGCAGCCCGGATTCCGCCCAGTCGCCGCCTGCGGATTCCGTCCAGACAGAATCCGCCGCCGTCCATACCGCCGAGGACCAGCTGGTACTGGCGGGAGCCCGCACGCTGGCCCCCGGCCTGGAGGACGTCTACTTCTCCCACAAGCTGCTGGGCGCGTGGGAGCCCCTGATCTCCGTGGATGAGCAGGGCAACCCCATGGGGGTGCTGGCGGAGGACTGGGCGCGCAATGAGGACGCCACCGTGTGGACCTTTTACCTCCGGCAGGGGGTCAAGTTCCAGAACGGGGAGGACTTCAACGCCGACGTGGTGGTGGAGAACTTCAACCGCTACAAGCTGATGGAAAGCGGCTATTCCCAGTACACCACCTTTAAGGTAAAGGAGCTTTACCCCGGCCTCATCGGCTGTGAAAAGGTGGACGACTACACCGTGAAGGTCAGCTTTACCGACCCCATTCCCCGGCTGCTCTTCAACATGAAGGACACCGCCAGCTGCATCTTCTACCCCGGCTCCTGGGATACGGAGACCGGCTATTTTGTGGAGCAGCCCGTGGGTACCGGGCCCTATATGATCCAGACCGTGGCGGAGGATGAGTATGTGGATATCACCGCCTTTGACGGCTATTGGGGGGAGCCGGCCAGGATCAAGAACATCCGGGTGCGCATCATCACCGATCCCCAGACCAGGTACGCCGCCCTGGACAGCGAGGAGGTCATGGGCGTGCTGGACCTGGGGGCCATGCCCGCCGCGCTGGGGGATGAGCTGCTGAAGGACGACCGCTTTGCCATGGCGGTGCAGACCTCCAACATCACCCACTTCATGCTGCTCAAGGGGGAGGATACCCCCTTCTCTGACGTGCGGCTGCGCCAGGCGGTGAGCCTGGCCATTGACCGGCAGCTGATTGTGGACCAGCTCTGGGGCGGCTACGCCAAGCCCACCCAGAATCTGGTCAACCGCATGTGTCCCGACTGGGTGGAGCTGCCGGTGGAGTACGATATGGACCGGGCCAGGGAGCTGGCCCGGGAGGTGCTGGGGGAGGAGCGCATCACGCTGGATATGTATACCCGCTCTCTCTACCTGGACCGGGGCCCCTATAAGGAGATGATGGAATACATCCAGTCCCAGCTGGCCCAGATCGGCATTGACGCCACGGTCAATATCATCGACTCCTCCACCTATTCCGAGATGTCCAAGGCGGGGGAGCTGGGGGCCAATTTCATGACCCACGGCATGTCCAATCTCAACGCCTACCACTTCCTGAACCTGTACATGAGCAGCAACGGCTCCTACAATCAGTCCCAGCACCTGGCCTACCACAATCCCAAGGCGGATGAGCTGCTGGCCGAAATGAGCACCACTCTGGACGACGGGCGCTTCCACGAGCTGGCCGTAGAGCTCCAGGAGATTGCCAACACCGAGCTGCCGGTGATCCCCCTGTTTTACGACACCAGCAACCTGATCTACAATCAGCAGCAGATCACCGGTTATGAGGATTTCAGCGATCATCTGGACCTGAGCCATCTGGCCTGGGTCAACATGGAGTAAGAAAACAGCCGCGCCAAAGCCATGCTTTGGCGCGGCCTGCTGTCGAGGAGGCGGTTGCTTGCGTCAGACGATGTTGTACACCATCAAAAAGCTGTTGTGGACGGTTCCCATCCTGGTGGGCATTACCTTCCTGGCCTTTGGTCTGGGGCTCATCGCCCGGGGGGATCCGGCCACCAACCGGGCCAGCGCGGACCCGGATTACATCCCCACGGAAGCGGAGATTCAGGCGCTGCGGGAGGAGCTGGGGCTGGACGACCCCGTTCTGGTCCAGTACGGCCGGTGGATGGCCGGGATGGTCCGGGGGGATCTGGGCCAGTCCCTCATAGACGACAAGCCGGTGCTGGGAGAGCTGCTCCGCCTGCTGCCCAATACGCTGCTGCTCAGCGTGCTGGCGCTGGCGGTCATCGCCGTGGCCGGTCTGGCCGGCGGCCTGCTGCTGGCCCTGTTCCGGGACAGCGTTCTGGACCTTCTGGGGCGGGTGCTCCTGGTCCTGCTGATGTCGGTGCCCGGCTTCTGCATGGCCTATTTCCTCATCTGGCTGCTGGCCCAGAAACTCCACATCCTGCCCACCAGCGGGGCGGAGAGCCTGGCCAGCTTTGTCATGCCCTGCCTGGCGGTCTCCATCGGCTCGGCCTGCGTGGTGATCCGGCTGCTCCGTTCCTCCATTCTGGGGGAGATGGGCAAGAACTATGTCCTCACCGCCCAGGCCAAGGGCCTGCGGCGGAGCCAAATCATCCTCCGCCATGGCCTGCGCAACGCGCTGACCCCTTCGGTGAGCTATGTGGCCAACACCTTCGGCGGCCTGCTGGGGGGCTCCATGATTACGGAGAGCGTTTTTTCCGTCCCCGGCATCGGCAGCTATGCCCTTGCCGCCATCAATAACCGGGATTATATCGCCATCCAGGGCTATGTGCTCTTTACCGGCTTTGCCTTTGTGCTGACCTGCCTGCTGGCCGATCTGCTCTGCGCCTGGCTGAATCCCAGGATCCGACTGGAGGGCTGAGGGTGAAGCGAAAACAGGTGGTATGTTATCTCGCCCTGGCGGTATTGGGCGTTTTCCTGCTGGCGGGGCTGGCCGCCCCCCTCATCGCACCCTGGGACCCCAACCAGGTCAATATGGCCAACGGCCTGGCCGGCCCCTCGCCGGAGCACTGGCTGGGCACCGATCATCTGGGGAGAGATCTGCTCAGCCGGCTGATCTACGGCAGCCGCTCCTCCGTGTTCATCGCCTTCTTTGCCACGGGCTGCACCCTGATGGTGGGCATGACTATCGGCCTGATCTCCGGCTATCTGGGGGGCTGGCCCGACCAGCTCATCCAGGCTGTGGTCCACATCTTTCAGGGAATCCCCAGCACCGCCTTTGTGGTGGCCGTGCTGGGCCTTCTGGGCCCCGGGCTGCGCAGTTTGCTGATCGCCATTGTGGTCAGCTCCTGGGCGGGCTTCTCCCGCATTGTGCGCAATCAGGTGCTGGAGGTGCGGGAGCTGCACTATATCGAAGGGGCCCGGGCCATGGGGGCGGGGAGCGTCTACATCATCCGCCGCCACATTCTGCCCAACATCCTGCTGCCCCTGCTGGTGCTCATCGCCACCCGCATCGGCTCCACCGTGCTCACCGTGGCGGCCATGAGCTATCTGGGCCTGGGCCTGCGGGCGCCGGCGGCGGACTGGGGCATCATGATCAACGACGCCAAGCTCTACTATCTCCGGTATGCCCCGGTGCTGCTGGCTCCGGCGGCCTGCCTGACCCTGTTCTGTTTGAGTATTCACCTCATTGCTGATTGCCTGCGGGACCGCCTGGACCATGACGACGGCGGCGCCCGGATGCTGTGAAAGGGGGAAAGGGCATGGAACTGAAGATTCAGGACCTCTGCGTCCGTTTTTCCACCCCATCCGGGGAAATTCCGGCGGTCAACCACGTCAGCCTCACCTTCTCACCCGATACCGTTACGGGGATCATCGGGGAGACCGGCAGCGGGAAATCGGTGCTGGGGCTGTCCATTCTGGGCCTGCTCCAGTCCAACGCCGCGGTTTCCGGAAAGATTTTTCTGGGCGAGCGGGAGCTGACCGCCCTCTCCCAGCGGGAGCTGTGCCAGGTGCGGGGGCGGGACATCGCCCTGGTGGCGCAGAATCCCGCCACCTCCCTCAACCCCAGCCTCCGGGTGGGGCGCCAGATCGAGGAGGTGTTCCGTCTGCGGGGGGAGCGTCGGGCACAGCGCCGGGCCCACACCCTGGAGCTGCTGAGGAGCATGGCCTTTTCCGACCCGGAGCGGGTGGCCCGGGCCTACCCCTTTGAGCTGTCGGGCGGGATGTGCCAGCGGGCCCTCACCGCCATCGCCGTGGCGGCCCGTCCCCGGTGGATCATTGCCGACGAGCCCACCAAGGGGCTGGATGCGGTGGTGCGCAATCAGGTTTACGACACCTTCTGCACGGTGCGGGAGCAATACCGGGCCGGATTTCTGGTGATTACCCACGATCTGCTGCTGGCCCGGAAGTTCTGCCACCGCATTGTGGTCATGTACTGCGGCCGGATCCTGGAGGTCAATACCGCCCGGGAGCTCTTTGAGCACCCCCGGCACCCCTATACCCAGGGGCTTATCGCCTCCCTTCCCCACCTGGGGATGCGGTCTATGGCCGGTTTTTCCCCGGCCTTTACCCACCAGCCCACCGGCTGTGTGTTCCATCCCCGGTGCCCCCACGCCCGGGAACGGTGCCGCTTGGAGGAGCCGGGGGAGCTTTGCCTGGGAGAGGGGAGGGTAGCCTGTCATGGCTGTACTTGAACTGCGGCATCTCTCCAAGGTGTTTCCGTCGGGGCGCCTGGGGAGGGGCGGGTACCGGGCGGTGGACGACGTCTGCCTGACCATCGGACCCGGCGAGACCTACGGCCTGGTGGGGGAGTCCGGCTGCGGGAAGTCTACGCTGGGACGGATGCTGACCCGCCTGCTGCCCGCAACCTCCGGCCAGGTGCTCTGGGATGGACGGGACCTGCTGCGCCTTTCCCGGAAAGAGCTGCGCCCCTATCGGCGGCGGATTCAAATGCTGTTCCAGCATCCGGACACCTCTCTCAACCCCCGTATGACCGTGCTGGAGAGCCTGCGGGAGCCCTTTCTGCTCCATGACCTGCCTGGGCGGGAGCAGATGGACGAGCGGATCCGGGCGCATATCAGCGCCTACGGCATCCAGCCGGAGCTGCTGGAGCGCCGGGCCAGTCAGGTCAGCGGCGGTCAGATCCAGCGCATTGTGCTGGCCCGCATTATGCTGCTGGAGCCGGAATTTATCGTCCTGGACGAGCCCACCTCCATGCTGGACGTATCCGTCCAGGCCCAGATCATGGAGCTGCTCCGCCAGATTCAGGCCCGCACCGGCGTGTCCTATCTGCTGATTTCCCACGATTTGGACCTGATTGAGCGCAGCAGCCACCGCATCGGCGTCATGCGCCGGGGAAAATTGCTGGAGCAGGGGAGCACGGAAGAGGTGTTCCATACCCCGTCCCATCCCTATACCAAGGAGCTGATCCGCAGCTTTGCCTGCATGCGGGATTAGGACGGTATGCACGCGCCGGGAAGGCCGCTGTGCGGCCAGTTAAAACATTTTGTGCTCGTTTAGGGACAGGGCCACATAGCTGATCAGGGTGTTGATATCAAACACGGGGATGTCCAGCTCATCCCGGATACGGGCGGAATAGGGGGGCAGGTCCGTGCACTCCAGCACCACGGCTCCAATATCGGGATTTTCCTCCAGACCCTTGCGCACCACGCCCACCACCTCTTCGGTGACAGCCTCCAGATTGAACGGCTCGTTGGGATGGGTATAGATGCGCCCCCACTCAGGCTGATCGTGCAGGCTCAGGATCACCAGATGCTCCCGGTCCACAATTCCGGCGCGCTGCAGATGCTCCTCCCGCAGATGGCACTTGTTGGCGGTCAGCACGGCCACCTTGCGGCTGGGGCCCACCATGGCCTGGACGAGGGGGACCTGCAGCAGGGAGCTGGTGAACACCAACTCGGGCACGGCGGCGGCCAGACCCTCCTGATAGTATGCGGTGAAGCCGCAGCTGGTGGTGATGGCCTTTACGCCCTGAGCCGCCAGCTCCTTGCACACGGCGATAAACTGCTCCAGCATCTCCTGGCAGGGGTTCTCCTCAATGGTATCCATATTGGCCCCCTTGACGCGCACCATCATCACCTCGAAGGGATAGGAAGCGGGGTTGGTGCTGTTGCCGGGCAGAGACTCCAGCTGCAGCTGGGCGGGCAGGACCTGCCCCTCCTCCCAGCGCAAAATACAGATTTTAGGCTTTTTTTCCATACAAACATCTCCTTTTCCGTTTGATACCTGCCTCTGTCAGTTAGATGACTGTACTTGTATATACAAAGATCTACAATATAGTTATACACAACTTATGGAGAATTGACAAGTATGATTTCTTGATATCGGCTGTTTTTCTGTAATTTTACCAGTTATCCGCCCTCTGCGGCAGGGCCGTTTGGCCGGCATCCGCAGCGGGTTCCTGGGGACGCGCCAATGGCCCGTGATGGGAGGGAGCGGGGCGGCAAAAAGGTTCCAGCAGAAAATTTTCTGTGTTCGAGTAGTCAGTATGCGACAAATTTCCTGTTAAAATACTTGAATCCGGGCGTGCAATCATGTAAAATAAACTATATGACATAGAGTTATGCATATGACGGTTCCGGCCGCTGCCGCATGGCTGTCTGTTTGATGCCTGTTGCAGTATGGCGCAAGGTGAACTTGATTTTTCCTTGGGAGGTCGCATACTTATGGATTGTGGTACGCTGTCCGCGCTTGACAAGACCAATGCCACGCCCCTTCATACCCAAATCGAGGAGTCCATTCTCCAGAAGCTGGAGGCCAAGGAGTGGGTGCCCGGCAAACTGATCCCCTCGGAAAATGAGCTGAGCCATATCTATGGAGTAAGCCGCACCACAGTGCGCAATGTCATCACCAAGCTGGTGCAGGAGGGGCTGTTGTTCCGTATCCCCGGCAAGGGTACCTATGTGGCCGAGCCAAAGATCGTGGCCCACTCCCTGTCCTATGCCGGTATCCGGGAGCAGCTGGAGCAGATGGGCTATGAGGTCACCACCAAGCTGCTTTCCCTCGACCTGGAAACCGCGGATCAGAAAATTCTCCAGTACTTCCCCGGCCTGGAGGATCCCTGCTTCTATGTGGTTCGCCGCCTGCGCATTTTGAAGGGGGAGCCCCTGAGCATCCACATCTCCTACCTGCCGCAGTCCTACTGCCCCGGCATTGACCGGTATGACCTGAGCAGCGAGCAGCTGTGTACGGTGCTGAGCCAGGCATACGGCCTGAACCGGGCTAAGACGGTGGAGACGCTGGAATCCGTGGCAGCCAAGCCAAACGAGGCCTCGCTGCTGCACATTTTCCCCAGGCAGCCGCTGCTGCTGCTGCAGGACCAGATTCTGGACGCCGACGGGCGCACCTTTGAATACAGCAAGGTGCTCTTCCGGGGCGAGAAAATCAAAATTACCATGGAAATCTGAACGCTGTAAAATGAAGAAGCAACCAAAAGAGGACACCCGGTCGGGTGTCCTCTTTTCAGCTGTTCCGGCTGTTGGGGCTTCAGCGCTTCACGCGGGCGGAGCCGCCGTTCATCACGTCATAGGCCTCTTCCGTGGTGACCAGATTCCAGTCATTGCGGATGGTGTGGCACAAGGCGGAGTAGGCGGCGGCAAAGTCGATGCACTCCTGCTCGGGCTTGCCCTCCAGCAGGCACCAGATCAGACCGGAGGCAAAGGAGTCGCCGCCGCCCACGCGGTCATAGATCTCGATGTTCATGTACTTGCGGGAGACAAAATAGCCGTTGCGGGTCATCATGACGCACTGCCAGTTGTTCAGGCAGGCAGAAGTGACCTCGCGCAGGGAGTTGCCCACCACCTGGACGTTGGGATACTTCTCCATGACCTTCTCGGCCACCTTCTTGTAGCACATGGGGTCGATCTTGGAATAGTTTTCATCGGTATTGTCGGCCTTGATGCCCAGCATGGTTTCAAAGTCCTCCTCGTTGCCGATGATCACGTCGATATAGGGCATCAGCTCAACCATGGCGGCCTGGGCGGCCTCTTTGCTCCACAGGGTATGGCGGTAGTTCAGGTCGAAGGAGGTGGTGGCGCCGTTCTGCTTGGCGGCCTTCAGCGCGGCCAGTACCTCGGTGGCGGTGTGCTCGCCCACGGCGGTTACGATGCCGGTGGAGTGGAACCAGCGGGTATCCAGCACCTTGGCCCAGTCGATGTCGCCGGGCTGGATGCGGGAGACGGCGGAGTGGCCGCGGTCATAGGTCTGATAGCTGGGGCGGGGGCCGATGCCCACCTCGATAAAGCACTTGCCGTTGCGGCCGTTGCGGCCGATCTTGTCATAGGGCTCCACCACCACGTTGGACATATCCACCGCGTGCATCTGGGCGTGCTTGATGATATAGTCGCCGTCCCAGGCGTCCACCAGCTTGGTGACGTAGGCGGTCTTCAGCTGGGGCTTGAGCAGCTTGCGGCTCAGGTTGGAGATGTTGACACAGCAGTTCAGTTCCGCCGCCGCAATGCCCAGCTGCAGCTCCTCTGCCTGGCCCAGACGGTCATGTCCGGGAGGGGTAAAACGCACCATTGCCTCGCCGAAGCTCATAAAATCATACTTGGCCATACTTCTCTCCTCCATTAAAATAAATTGTGGTAAAGTTTAATGGGACTTTTCGGCATCATTCAGCAGGCCAAAGGCCTTGAGCTTGACCTCCAGGGCCCCTTTCTGCTCCGCGGTCAGGGGCAGCAGGGGCAGACGGGGGTCGCCGCCAGCCAGGCCGTTCATATCCATGGCCGCCTTTACCGCCGCCACGCCGCCGGCGCCGCCGATGGCACGGTTGATTTCCAGCAGGCGGGTATTGAGGGCGATGGCCTGGGCATAGTTCCGTTCCACCAGCAGGCGGTACAGCTCCACCGTGATCTCGGGGAAGGAGTTGGCCAGGGACAGGACGCCGCCGGCGCCGCCCATGGTCATGGCGGTGAAGAAGTTGTTGACGGAACCCGCCATCACGGTGAAATCAGGCTTATCCTGCACGGCAAAGAGGATGTTCTCCATGTTGCCGGTGGAGCTGTCCTTCACGCCCACGATATTGGGGTGATCGGCGCAGCGGCGGATGAGCTTGGGGCTCAGGCCCACACCGCCGGCGTACTGGGGCGCGTTGTATACCAGACAGGGGACGGATACCGCGTCCGCCACGTCGGAGAAATAGCGCAGCAGCACGTCGTCGGTCATCTGCTTTTTGAAGTAGCAGGGGGGCAGCAGCGTCAGGAAATCCGCGCCCCGCCTGCACATCTCCTTGCCCATCTCGATGCTCTCCGCGGTGGACTCAAAGATGCAGCCCGACATGACCGTCTGGCTCTCGTCCTTGTTCTGGACGATGGTCTCCAGCACCAGGAGCTTCTCCTGGTTGGACAGGCTCTTGTTCTCGCCGTTGGAGCCCAGCGCCAGATAGCCCTTCAGACCGGCGGCGGCATAGCGCTTTACGTTTTTGGCAAGTCCCTCATAGTCCACGCGGCCATCGCCGGTAAAAGGGGTGGAAATGGGGGCAAATACGCCCATCAGCTTTTGTTCCATGGCATGCATCTCCGATCTTATCTTATTTTTTGCTGTCGTTGTTGACGGCGTTCATAAACCTTCTCTGATAAGACACGACCTGGTTGGTGCTGGTAAAGCGAGCCAGATACTGGGGTTCGGCGGTGATGACAATGCGGTCGATCATGTCGGCATACGCGGGGTCCGCCATCAGCTTGTCGATGTCGGGATAGTTGTAGTCGCCCTCCATGGAGCAGATGATCAGGCGGGTGTCGGGCAGATTGTTCTGGCGCAGCAGGCGCAGGTTGTGGCGCACGCCGTCCAGACCGTCGGAGCCCTCGGAGTTGTTGAAGTTGCGGTATGCGACGGTATCCTTGGCGATGCGCAGCACCTCCAGCAGGTCGCAGTCGGCCTCGTTCTTGGACAGCATATCGGCGGCCAGCATCTCCTTGCGCAGCTCCTCCAGATACTTGCGCTCGCCGGTCATCTCATAGAAGCTCAGCAGGCGCTGGAAGACGGCGGAGAGCTTGGCGCGGTGGCGCACGAAGCTGTTGATGAAGTAGGGCTTGGCCTGCAGGGCCATGGCGGTCTGATAGGGCTCGAACATCAGGGTATAGTTGATGCGGTAGCCGTGCTCCCGCAGCTTCAGCGCCAGGTTGTGGCCGCGCAGGGCGTCCTCGGTGGAGCACTGGTTGTAGCGGATGGAGAAGCGCTTGTCGCCCTCCAGCAGCTCATGGACGTTGTCGGCGTTCACCGGGCCGGTGTGGGGCACCTTGATCACCAGACGATATTCGGAGAGCAATTCCTTGAATTCCTCGCACTCCTCCAGGATCTTGCTGAAATCCTTCTCGAAGGGGTTGTTCAGCTCAACGCTGATGTCGCAGCCGGGGCCCAGGATGCGGCCCAGCTCGCCCATGACCTCCTCCCTGGTCTTGAACAGCCCGCCCACGTTGGCCGTGGGATTGTTGATGAACAGATCGTACACAATACCGGGGTTGCAGGTCAGGTTGCCCAGCAGGGGGGCGATGGGAGCCACCTCATAGGGGTTGGCGGAGTCGGCGGAGAAGATCATCCGGGTAGGACGCTTCATGCCATTCTTATCGTAAGAGATATCGCGCACCAAGTCAATCTCCAACAGACCGTCAGCCTGCAGTGTGCTCTCGATCCGGAAGCCGGCCGGGGTCTCGCCGGCGGGCACGTCGAAGGTCTTGATCACGTCGCGGAAGCGGGGCGTCACGCCCACATACTTCACGGCGCCGTTGAGCAGCTCGTACTGCTCGGCGGTCAGGGACAGATCCTTCACCCGGGCCACATAATCCTCATCGTTGCGGGCGGCGGGCGCATTGAGCGCGCACAGGGGGAAGTGCACATCCAGCATGCCCTCGCCTTTGGAGCGGTAGTTTACGGTCATAACAGTTTCTCCCTTCCTTGCCTGGCAGTTTGATGACAGACGTTATCGTTTGGTTCATTTCACCGGGACGCTTCGTTTTGGCAGTCTGCCTGCAGAGCGGCGGCGATGCGTTTGGCGGCCTCCTGGCCGGACAGGCCATAGAAGGCCAGCAGTTCCTCATAGGGGCCGGTATTTTTGGCGCCCTCGGGCACCGCCATCACATGCAGCGGCACGCCTGTGCCGGCCTGCGCCAGAACCTCCGCCACAGCCGAGCCCAGACCGCCCACGGGCGCGTGCTCCTCCAGGGTAAAGACGGCCTTCTTCCCCTTGGCGTGGGCCAGCACGGCCTGGGTATCCAAAGGCTTGAGCGTGGTCATGTTCAGTACGGACAGGGAGACGCCCTGTTCGCTCAGTATCCGGCAGGCTTTCATGGCCTCCTCCGCGCTGGGGCCATAGGTATACAGCGCCGCATCGGCGCCCTCGCTGAGCACCTCCGCCTTGCCCAGCTCCATGGTACGCGGGCCTGTTACCGGGGCGCTGCGGGCCTGGCGGGGCATACGGATGTAGACGGGGCCGTCGGCCGCCAGCGCCTGCTCCAGGCAGAACTCCACTTCGTCCCCATCGCCAGGCGCCAGGATGGTCAGGTGGGGGATGGAACGCATCAGGCCCACATCCTCCACCGCGATATGGGTGGAGCCCAGGGTGGAGTAGGCCAGGCCGCCGCCGGAGCCCACGATCACGACCTTGCTGTTCATATAGCCCAGGTCGTCCCGCACCTGCTCATAGGCGCGCATGGTCAGGAAGGGGTTGATGATGACCAGCACGGGCAGCAGCCCCTGGCGCGCCATGGCGGCGCACAGGCTTACCGCGTTCTGCTCACTGATACCCACCTCGATGCTGCGCTGGGGAAACTCCTTGAAGAAAGCGCTCAGACCGCCGCCGGCGCAGGAGTCGCAGGATACCGCCACGATGCGCGGGTCCTTTCGGGCCAGCTCCACCAATTTCAGTTCAAATGCTTTTCTGGGATCGTTCAATCCTGCCAACCCCTTTCTGCCGCGACGGCGTCCAATTCTGCCAGAGCCCGGTCGGCCTCCTCTTTACCGGGGTTCCAGTGGTGATACTTCGCCTGGTCCTCCAGGAAGGAGACGCCCTTGCTCTTGACGGTTTTTGCCACAAGGATGGAGGGCTTGCCCGGCTCAAAGGGCGCCGCGGCCAGGGCGTCATACAGCGCGCCCACGTCGTTGCCGTCCACAGTACGCACGGCCCAGCCGAAGGCGGCGTAGCGCCCCTCAAAATCGGTGGGTTTGCAGACCTCGCTGGTGCGGCCGTTGATCTGCAGGGTGTTCTCGTCCAAAATGGCCACCAGGTTGTCCAGCTTCTTGTGGGCGGCAAAGGCGGCGGCCTCCCACAGGCTGCCCTCGCCCTGCTCCCCGTCGCCCATCAGGACATAGGTACGGTAGCGCTCGCCCTGGAGCCTGGCGGCCATGGCATAGCCGCAGCCCAGGGGCAATCCGTGGCCCAGACTGCCGGTGGAGAAATCCAGACAGGGCAGCTTGGTGGCGTCGGGGTGGCCGGGGAAGCGGGTGCCCAGTTGATTGTAGGTCTTCAGCTCCGCCTTGTCGATCACGCCCAGCTCCGCCAGAGCGCCGTACAGCGCCAGGCACTTGTGCCCCGCGCTGAGGATAAATTTGTCCCGGTGCAGGGGATCCTGGGCGTCATAGTTCATGATGGCTCCATACAGCACAGCGATGGCGTCTGCGGCGGACAGGGCGCCCCCCACATGGCCCTCGCCGTTGGTGGCAATGGTGGAGACCACATTGCGGCGGATGGCAAATGCCAGACGCTCCAGCTTTTCACGATTCAATGCTTTCATAAGGCCATCTCCTCAATTTTCCGCCTCAATCTGGCGCAGATGCGCCACCTTGGCCGCGGAAGCGCTGTTGGGGTCAAATTGCAGCGGCAGCCACTGACGCACCAGCTCCTCGGCGGTTTTCGCGCCGATCACCTGGGCGCCCATGCACAGGATATTGCCGTTGTTGGACAGGATCATGCGCTGGGTGGAGTAGATGTCGTGGCACACGGCGGCATAGACGCCCTTGACCTTGTTGGCGGTCATGGCCATGCCGATGCCGGTGCCGCAGATCAGAATGCCCCGCTCACACGCGCCCTGCGCCACCAGCTTGGCTACCTTTTCCGCCACGCCGGGGTAGCTGACAGGCTCTGTATCGAAGGAACCCACATCCACATACTCGTGCTCCGGGAACGTCTGCATGATCATTTGCTTGTAGGCCAGACCATGCTGATCGTTTCCAATGGCAATTTTCATTGTCTTTCCTCCTCTTCGTATTTATGGTGTGATTTACTTGTATATACAAGGTAGCCCATTGTACGTGAAAAGTCAAGATACAATTTGAATAATCCTGTTACTACAAGATGCACAATTTCACTAAAAAGCGCCCCGGATTTTTGGTCTGTATTTGCCTGTAAAATGTCATTTATTTTCAAAAATTGTCTTGACTTTTACGTAAATGCATCTATGATAGACTTACAAGGAGACCTGTACATACCAGAGTATATAGGTTGAATGCGGTTGTACCTGAACACCCCAAACCGACTACGAGAGGAGATTGCACGAGATGATTCGGTTGACTCCCTATGAGCAACAGATGCTTGACGGCGCCTTCGGTACCGCCAAGCAGGTTGCGCTGCAGAAGATGCTCGACTACGCGCAGATCCTGGGCGCCGAGGAGCTGGTGCCCATTACCAAGGCCCATCTGTGCTGCGGCTCCACCTGCGAGCCGTCCGATTTCCCCGACGGCAATCTGGACCGGCCCGACATTCTGGCCATGGGCTATCACGACTGGCAGACCAAGCTGAAATGCCCCGGCCTGGAGCCCGACGCCTTCAACAGCTTCAACGAAAGCACCTACGTCATGGACGACGTGCACTGCTGCGACACCTTTCAGTGGCAGTGGACGCAGCGGACCAAGGAGTTTTATGAGAACAACCGCCAGATCCTCTCTGACGCGGCCGACCGCGGGGTGATGATCGGCTCTACCTGCGCCCCCTACCTGGCCGGCTGGCTGCCTGTCATGGGCGAGTATTTTGTCACCACCGAATCCAGCAACGTGCTCTACTGCAATTCCATCCTGGGCGCCCGGGGCTACGGCGGCGGCGGCAACACCACGTTCTGCGCCGCCATCTGCGGCCGGGCGCCCAAGTGGGGCCTCCACCTGCCTGAAAACCGCCACGGCACCCACGTGTTCCATCTGGCCTGCGATACCAGGGACAAGACCGACTGGGATCTGCTGGGCGCCGCTGTGGGCCGCCGTCTGGCGCCCAATGCCGTTCCTGTCATCTGCGGCGATTTCCAGCGGCCCGACCTGATCAAGCTGAAGAGCTTTTTCACCGCGCTGGCCGTGACCAGCGGCTGCGAGCTGTGTCTGATCCTGGGTGTGTCTCCCGAGGCGCAGACCTATGAGATGGCCATGGGCGGCCATGCGCCTGTGGCGGAGTTCACCATCACCAATGAAATTTTGCAGACTTACTGGGACGAGGTCTGCCACAAGGAATCCGGCCCGGCGGACTATCTGCAGATCGGCTGCCCCAACTGCTCCGCCGAGGAGCTCATCCGTATCTGGCGGTACATGAACGGCAGAAAGGTCAAGGAGGGGGTCCGCTTCTGCGTGTTTACCAACATTGCCCAGTACGCCATGGCCCAGCAGGCCCACATTATCCAGGATCTGAAGGACTGGGGGGTGGAGGTTCTTACCAGCGGCTGTATTCTCCGCACCATCAACGTGGCAAAGGGCGCAAAGTCCATCGGCCTGTCCTCCTTCAAGCTGTGCAACGGCAGCAAGGACGAGCGGGACTGCCCAATCTACTACGGCTCCGATGAGCAGGTCATTGACGCTGCCATCAGCGGCTATTGGGAGGTTAAGAGAAGATATGAGTGAGCGCAAGATCCTCCGGGGCCGTCCCGCCTGGGGCCCCGTGACAGAGGGATACGCCTTTGTCTGTCCCGACAGTATCGTGGGCTGGAATGGCGTCGACGTAAGGACCGGCGTGGTGACTGAGAAGGGCAACGTCCACTATGGCGACAGCTTTGCCGGCAAGATTGTCGTACTGCCTTGCAGCCGCGGCTCCCTGGGCTGGTCTGATATGTTCCGCAACTGCACGTATAACGGCGTCGGCCCCATCGGCTACGTCTTTACCACAATGGACTCCAAGTGCGGCACCGCCATCTTTAACACCAGACGGCCCTGTGTCGCCGATTTCCCCGCCTCCTGCGATCCCTGCGTGGAGATCCATGACGGCGATTACATCAGACTCGACGGCATCAACGGCACGGTGGAAATTCTGGAACCGGCCGGAGATAAATCATCTATCTGAAAGGAAGTACTGGTTATGGAATGCAAGAAGGAAAAAGTCTATACGCCCCTGGCCGCCACCCCCACCCACAACGTCTCCCAGGCCGTCAAGTACGGCAATCTGGTGTTTGTCTCCGGCATGGTGGGCGAGGACGAAAACGAGGTGCTGAAGGAAGGGCTGGAGGCCCAGTGTGAGCAGGCCTTCCTCAACATGAAAAACGTTCTGGAGGCTGCCGGCTCCAGCCTGGAGAAGGTTCTGTACTGTCAGATTTTCATTGCCAAGCGGGAGGACCGCGCCATCGCAAACCAGGTGTGGGATCGCTTCTTCCTGAACATGGACGTGGGCCCCGCCCGGTACACCGTTGTGGCGCCCACCGTTGCCGAGCCCTACCTGTTTGAGATCAGCTGCGTCGCCGGTGTGTGAGCCATTTGTTGCGGTAAAGTCCTATATTTAGCTGCTTTTACCTGTAAATGCCGCATACTTAAGGGCCTTGGAGCAATCCAAGGCCCTTTTTGTTTTGGGGTGGTATTTTGGGTAAAAGGGTCCTTCTTCGGGTAGAAATAGCTATAAAATAAAGAGATATTGCCTTTGTCTTTGGCTGATATATCTATATTTTTAGGAATAATTTTGTCGGAACAGACAATTTTTGAAAACAGTAGTTTACTTTGCTTGACAATGCTGTATATACAGGTATATAGTTTGTTTGTAACCAACCAGCATGTACCGTGGTACATAAATGGGCGGATTCAAATTTAAGGAGGAGGAAAAATGAAACGGTTTATCTCTCTACTCATGTCCACTCTGCTGCTGGTCGCTGCTTTGGCCGGCTGTGGCGACGGTGGCCAGGCAAGCGGCGAGAGCCAGAACACGGTGACCCTTCGCAACACGGCGTCCCTGACTACCAGCGACCCCAACCAAACCACCAATACCCACGAATACACTGTTTTCGAGAATATCTACGAAGGCCTGTATGACCTGAATGAGGCCACCGGCGGTTACGATCTGCGTTTGGCGGAGAAGGTTGAGGCCAATGAAGACGTCACCGAGTACATTGTCACCCTGAAGCAGGGCGTCAAGTTCCACAACGGCGAGACCATGACCGCTGACGACGTGGTGTTCAGCTATGACCTGGCGCAGAGCAGCCCCAAGCAGGCCTCCTATGTCCGGCCTCTGGACCACGTGGAAAAGATTGACGATTACACCGTTAGGATTGTTTTGAATCAGCCCTTCTCCCCCATCGGCCACATGCTTCACAAGGTGAAGATCCTGTCCCAGAAAGAAGTGACCGAGCAGGGCGAGGATTTTGGCAAGATTGCCAACAAGGCCGGTACCGGTCCCTATATGTGGGAGGAGGACAACTACAATCCCCTGACCTCCTGGAGCGCCGTGGCTTTTGAGGATTATCACCGCGGCAAGGCCAAGATCGAGCGCATCGTCTGGAACGTCATTGAGGACGACACCTCCGCCATCACCGCGCTGCAGAATGGCGAAATCGATTACATGATCGTTCCCATCTCCTACTGGGAGGACGTCAAATCTTCCGACAAGTTTACCTGCGTTGAGAAGGAGTCCAACGAGGTTATGACCTTCTGCATCAACATCGAGTCTCCCGACTATGGCTCGGTCCTGCAGAATGACCTGGTCCGTCTGGCCATCATGTACGCCATCGACCGCGACGCCGTCAACCAGCTGGTCTGCGATGGCTACGGCACCCCCACCTATATGTACATCAACCCCAGCTATGCCGCCGCGGCTCCCACTGCCGACTCCCTGGAGAACCCCATCCCCTTCGATCTGGAGAAGGCCAAGGAGCTTCTGGCAGAGGCCGGTTATCCCGACGGCGTTGACGTCGGCGAGTTCATCGCCGCCGCGGGCCGCAACGAGAGCTATGCCATCGCCATCCAGGCTCAGCTGGAGGCTGCCGGCATCAGATCCACGCTGGTGGTTCAGGACTACTCCGTCGCCGGCGACCGCCTGGTGGCGCAGGAATATGATCTGGCCATGGCCTATGACTGCGGCAACTACGACTTCAACAACTTCGAGCAGCAGTGCTCTTCCGCCTCTGTCGGCATCAAGAACTGCGTCTTTGACGGCCCCGCCGGCAAGTTCAACGACCTGTCCAAGAAGTTTGACGAGTGGCTGAAGGCCGGCGCCTCCACCGCTGACGAGGAGGAGCGCATCGCCATCTACACCGAGCTGTACAACGCTTTCTATGATACCCACACGCTGACGCCGGTCATCACCATTCCTTCCTGTATCGCCTACAACAAGGATCTGAATGCCGTCGCGGTTCCCACCGATTATCGCGTCTATGACTGGAGCTGGAATACCTAATCGGCGCCTCTGGATTCGCTTCAACTAAAAGCCGTTATTTAAGAAAGATTGTGTGCAGGCGGCTGGGAAAGGTCGCCTGCACACAACTTCTATTCCGCCTTGTTTACACACATGTGGATGAAAATCCTTCGATAGAAAGCAGGGAAAGCATGCATCGATATATTATCAAACGCCTGTTGTTCCTGATCCCCACCGTGCTTGGCGTTACCCTGATTATCTTCATTGTTATGAATATCACGCCCGGTAACCCCGGCCGTATGATCCTGGGACCCAACGCTACCGCGGCGGAGGTCGAGGCGATGAACGAGGAGCTGGGCTATAATGACCCGATTCTTGTCCGCTGGTTTAACTACCTGAAAGATATCGTCACCGAGGGCAGCTTCGGCCAGTCCTATTCTACCAAGCGGGATGTTTTGGAAGAACTCTGGCCCCGTTTCCTGATTACCTTGCGCCTTGCTGTTTTAGTGCTTGCGCTATCGGTTTGCATAGGCGTCCCATTGGGTATTTTGTCCGCCGTGAAACAAAATTCGCTGATGGACACCATCCCCACCATGATCGCCTTTTTCCTGGCGGCGGTACCAAGCTTCGTTGTAGGCATAGTACTTATGTACATATTTGCCTTGAAGCTGGGCTGGTTCCCCTCCTACGGCCTGAAATCCATACAGCACTACGTGCTGCCGGTTGTTTCAGCCACAATCTGTGAGCTGTCGGCCTATCTGCGTTTTACCAAATCCTCCATGCTGGAGGCCATCCGCCAGGACTATGTCCGCACCGCCCGGGCCAAGGGCGTGGCCGAGCGCACGGTTATCTGGAAGCACGCGCTGAAGAACGCGCTGTTGCCTGTGGTCACCTCCATCGGTATGCGTTTTGGCTGCCTGCTGGCCGGCATGGTTACCACGGAACAGCTGTTTTCCATCCCGGGCGTTGGGTCTCTGATCGTTGAGTCCATCAGCATGAAGGATGAGCCCATGATCATTGGCTGCGCCGTCATGGTGTCCATCTGCTTCACCCTGCTGATGATCGGCGTCGATTTGATTTATGCCTTCATTGACCCGCGCATCCGGGCCAAGTACAGTAAGGGGGGTTGACCTCAATGGCAAAAACTTCTACCCGTCCCGTTGTGACTGCGCTGGAGGGTGAGGACATCAACTTCAAGCGCCCCAGTCAGGCCAAAGAGATCCTCCGCCGTCTGAGAAAGAACAAGGGCGCGATGATCGGCCTGTTCCTGCTCATCTGCATTATTCTGGTGGTCATTTTCGCGGATTTGATTGCTCCTTACGACATCGGCGTGGTTCAGGTCGCCGAAAACAAGCTGGCGCCCATGTCCGCGGAGCATCCGCTGGGCTGCGACAGCTATGGCCGCGATGTTCTCTCCCGCCTGGTACATGGCGCCCGCAACTCGCTGCTGGTGGCCGTGGCAGCGTCCATCAGCTCCTGCCTGTTTGGCTGCACGCTGGGCGCCATCGCCGGCTACTTCGGCGGCAAGGTGGACATGGTGATCATGCGGGCGCTGGATATCTTCATGTCCATCCCCGACCTGCTGTTCACCATGGTGGTGGTGGCCGCCCTGAGCTCCAGCGTCCCCGTGCTGATTATCGCCATGACCCTGGCCTATTTCACAAACTATGTCCGCCTGGTCCGCTCCGGTGTTCTGAACCTGGTTGACCAGGAGTATGTGGAGGCCGCCCGCGCCGGCGGCTCCAGCTCCGCCCGTATCATCATCAGCCATATCATCCCCAACACGCTGGGCATCATCCTGGTCAACGTGACCCTGAATGTCTCCAGCCTGGTCATCTATCAGTCCACCCTGAGCTTCATCGGTCTGTCCCTGCCCGCCCCCGCGCCCGAGTGGGGCTCCATGCTGTCCAGCGCCCGTGTGGATATGCTGCGTGCTCCCTTGCTGGTGGTGTTCCCTGCACTGGCCATCGTTCTGACGGCTTTCTCCGTAAACCTGCTGGGTGATGGCCTGCGCGACGCGATGGACCCCCGTCTGAAGAGTTGACGCCGGCAGAAAGGAATTATCATCATGAGTAACGCGGAAAAAATGCTAGAAATCAAGGACCTGAGCGTCATCTATAAAACCGATCTGGAGACTGTGTACGCCGTCAACGACGTCACCCTCTCTCTGGAAAAGGGAGCCACGCTGGGCCTGGTAGGCGAGACCGGCGCAGGTAAAACCACGCTGGCCCTGACACTCATGCGCCTTCTGCCCGAGCGGACCGGCAAGGTCACCTCCGGCTCCATCACCTTTGAGGGCGAGAGCATCGTAGATCTGCCGGAGGCCCATATGCGCAAGATCCGCGGCGATAAGATCGCCATGATCTTCCAGGATCCCATGACCTCCCTGAATCCGGTGCTGACCGTGGGCGAGCAGATCGCCGAGGCGCTGCAGGTCCACAACGAGATAGGCCGCTCCAAGGAGGAAATCGAGGCTCGTGTGGATGAGACCCTGACCCTGGTGGGGATTCCACCCGCCAGAAAGCACGAGTATCCCCATCAGTTTTCCGGCGGCATGCGCCAGCGTGTTGTGATCGCCATTGCCCTGTCCTGTGAGCCCGACCTGCTGATCGCGGACGAGCCCACCACCGCCCTGGATGTCACCATTCAGGCCCAGGTGCTGATGATGATTCGCGATTTGCGTGACCGTCTGGGCACCTCCATGATTATGATTACCCATGATCTGGGCATTGTGGCGCAGACCTGCGACAACGTGGCCGTAATGTATGCCGGTGAGATCATCGAGCTGGGTACCGCTGAGGATATCTTTGCCCACACCATGCACCACCCCTATACGGACGGCCTGTTTGCCTCGCTGCCCAACCTCAAGTCGAAAACGGCCCGTCTGCAGCCCATTGCCGGGTTGATGCCGGATCCCACCAATCTGCCTAAGGGCTGCAAATTTGCACCGCGCTGCGGCAAGTGCATGGAGATCTGCAAAGAGGTGCCTCCAAAGGTCTATACCGATGGCACGCACTCCATCCGCTGCCATCTCTTTCACCAGTAAAAGGAGAACAAAGCTATGGCAGAAGAGAGAATCCCTCTGATTGAGACCGTAGACCTGAAAAAACATTTCAAGGTGGGCGACAAGTCCTTCCTGCACGCGGTTGACGGTATCAACATGAAAGTGTACGCCGGCGAAACCATCGGTGTGGTCGGCGAGTCCGGCTGCGGGAAGAGCACGCTGGGCCGCACCATTCTGCGCCTGATTGAGCCCACGTCCGGACAGATTTTGTATAACGGCGACGATATCACCAAATACAATGCCCGGCGGATGAAGAAAATGCGTCAGGAGCTGCAGATCATCTTCCAGGACCCGTACGCAAGCCTTGACCCCCGCAAGTCGGTCATTGAGATCATTGCCGAGTACATGCTCATCAACAAGACGCTGCCCAAGAAGCGGGATATCTTTAACCGCGCGGCCCATCTGATGGACGTGGTCGGCCTGGCCAGACGCTACGCTACGGCGTACCCCCACGAGCTGGACGGCGGCCGCCGTCAGCGCATCGGCATCGCCCGGGCGCTGTCCGTCAACCCCAAGTTCATCGTCTGCGACGAGCCCGTTTCCGCTCTGGACGTGTCCATTCAGGCGCAGATCCTCAATCTGCTGATGGACCTGCAGGATGAGATGGGGCTGACCTACATGTTTGTGACCCATGACCTGAGCGTCGTCAAGCACATCTCCGATAACATCATGGTGATGTACCTTGGCCAATGCCTGGAGCTCACCAGCTCCGACGAGCTGTTCGCAAATCCTGTGCATCCCTATACCCAGGCCCTGCTGTCCGCCATTCCCGAGCCGGACATCTCCATGCGCAACAAGGAGATCAAGGTCATCAAGGGCGAAGTCGTCAGTCCCGTGGACCCCAAGCCAGGCTGCCGCTTTGCCGCCCGCTGCGAGCATTGTCAGGAGCGCTGCCACCAGGAGGCTCCCGTTTTGAAGGAAGTTTCCCCCGGCCATCTCATTGCCTGCCACCTCTGCGGCAATTGATGCTGCAAAGCCGCGCCTGGCACACCCCACCGCAAGCCGCAAACAGAAAACAAACGGGCCTTCAGAAGCGTTTGGCTTCTGAAGGCCCGTTGATTGTATCGGTCAACGCCTTATGGGGGCGCGCCGGCCGCGCCGTCAAAAAGAACGCCGCCGCTCCGTCTCCTGCTGTGGGTAGCGCTGTGGCTGGGGCGTTGGGGGAACGCCGTCCCGCCGGGACGCCCCGGCCTGAAGCTGGGCGGTAAACTGCCGGAGGAAGGACTGGAATTTCTCCGCTTCCGCCTCCTGCTGGATATTCAGCGGCTGAAAGGGGCCGTCCGCCGTATTGCCGGCGGACACGCACAGGGTGCACAGCTCCGTGCCGTCCGCTGCGTAAAAGGTGACCCGGCCTGCCCGGTCGGTCCGCACCGCGCCCACATTCTCCCGGTCCAGACGAAAGCCGGGAGGGGAGACCATCTCCCGCCCGGAAAATTGCAGCGGGATCACAAACAGCGTTCCCGGGCGAAAGGCCGCAATGTAGCTGTAATAGGTGGTGGTGACGGGCCGGCCCACGGACAGCCGGACCTGGCTGCAGCAGGCGTAGGCGATGGTATAGCAGCCGCTGTCGTCCAGCTGCTTTGCCGCGATGTCCCGCAGGCGGGCCAAATCCGCGCCGCCGCGCCCCTTCCGCTCTTTGCTCTTCTGAAAGATCGCTGCGGCCAGAAACAAACCGGCGAAGGTAACGGCCATCAGAATGTATTCCAGCTTCATGGGCTCAGGCCCCCTGCCGCGCCCCGCCGCTGATGTAGAGACGGGTAAATATCTCCTGGGCGTCACGGACACAGCTTACATTGAGCTGCTTTTCCATCCCGTCCAGGTAGAGATATGTAACCGACAAAAAGTGCCCCGTTCCGCTGACCCGGCTCCACTGGGCTCTGGGCGTCTGGAACAGATAGGGCCTGCCCCGGTAGACGATCCCGTTTTCATGAAACTGGATGCGGTCCCGGCAATGCCGCAGGGGAAACAGGACCAGGAGGGCGTAGATACAGGCAACCGCCCCCAGAACGAAGGGCGTGCTGGAGGCAAGCTCGCTCTTCCGCCAGAGCAGGACTGTGGCAAAGACCACAAGGGCCGCCCGGATCAAGACATCCAGTCCAATGCGGCCCCAGTTGGTCCCTGCCTCTCCCAGGCGCCGGCCCAGGGAATCGGCCCCTGTGGGGACGGTCAGATCATAGGTGGTGGTCTCTGTTTTTCTGTGGTAGCGCGCCATACTTCGTTCCTCTCTTTCCGCCGCGGCTCAGGGAAGCTGTGTCTATAATATCATATTGCGGTGCGCAATGGTAATGAAAATAAAATTTTACAAGTATGGGCGATGAAGGTGCGCCGCGCTTTTTGCCGCTGGCATAACTTCCGTGTTGACATTTAGGCATTTTTGGTTTATACATATTGTATACAAATTGTGTTTAACTTGGGCGACGGTTGTGAATTTCATAAGCACAGCTGCCGGCGGAAGCCTGATCAGGCGGGGAAACGGGGGAGGAGGAAGAGGTCCATGGGAAAAAAGGCCGCTGTCCGGGCCGTGCTCTGCGTGCTGCTGCTGGCGCTGTCCGGATGTACGCAGGTCGCTGTTCCGGCGGAAACGGAGCGCATGACCTATGAGGTGGGGACGGGACAAATTGTGACCGCTGTAAACAGTGTGGAGGATGGCATTGCGGAAAAGACCTCCGACAGCCGCACCCTTTATTTGGGGGCGTATGGGGAAAACTTTGTCACCAGCACCCTTTCCGCCGTCGGCTACAACAACCTGATTGCCATTTCCGGCATTTATGACGGCTTGTTTCAAAAGGATTTTAAGACCGGCGAATTGAAGGGCCTGATTGCGGAATCCTATGAGTTTATCCCGGATGGGGACGGGGTTATGCTCCATATTACCATCCGGGAGGAGGCCCGCTTCCAGAGCGGGGAGCCCATCACGGCGGAGGACTGCTACTACGCCACGGTGGAGCGGGTCAATACGGTGGGCACCGTGCGGACCTACCTTGGAAGCAGCGTGGATGTGGAGGGCTCCTATTACGAGGGGGATCGGGACCTCTACATCCGGCTGTACGGCTACGACAATACCATACTGGAGTGCCTGGCCTGCCAATGGCTGAACATCAGCAACCGCAGCTTTGAGGAAACTGCCACGGATGAAGAGCTCTGGGACAAGGTGGATGGCTCCGGCCCCTTTCTTGTCCGGGAGCAGATCTCGGGAGACTCGGTGCTGCTGGAGGTGGATGACGACTATTGGGGCTGGGGCATTGTGGACCAGCGGCCAAATTACGATTTTCTCTCTGTCAAATTCTATACCGAGGCGTCTATCATGCTCATTGACTACGAGAACGGGAAATTGGACGCCTGCATTGGCCTGAGTTTCAGCGACACCCGGGATGTGATGGAGACAGGGCGCGTTCACAGCAATGCCAAGGTGGTCTCCTCCGGCAACTACACCGTGATCTGCCTGCCCACCTATGTGGAGGCGTTTCAGGATCCCCGGGTGCGGGAGGCGATTATGTGCGCCATTGACACCGACGCCACTGCCATCGCCGCATATGGTCAGCTGGGCATTACCATGGATGCCTATGTTTCCTCCATGGCGAATTATCGCAAAGAATACCAGACCAACCGCTATGATGTGGAACGGGCCAAACAGCTGCTGGAGGAAGCGGGGTATGAGGAGGGCGAGCTGTCGCTGTACACGGTGGTATCCTCAAACGACTCGTGCAGCATTGCCCTGGCGGAAATCGTACAGAGCTTTTTGGCCGATGTGGGGATAGAGCTCCAGGTGGACAGCTACGACTTTGCCACCGCCATCCAGATGCAGCGCAATGGGTCGGTAGACCTGTGCATCACCACGTTCTATACCATGAACAACGATATCTCAGGCTGCCTGATCCAGCTGCCGGAGGGCAGCTACAATGAGGCCGCCTGGGTGACCCAGCTGGACCCCGCGCTGAGCGAAATGTTTGAGGCCGGACGTTACGCCGCCACGGAGGAAGAAGCGCGGCAGGCTTACGGCTGGATCCAGGACTGGCTGCACGAACAGATGTGGTACCTGCCTGTGGTGGAATACAACACCGGATTTATCTGCAGGGACTATGTGGACGACTCGGAATTTTACAATCTGATGCATGCCAGAGACATCCGCAATCTGAACCTGCTGACGGAATAATCCGCCGGAAGCGGCAGCAGCCTTCGTCATAGGGGAGATGGAGCATATGGCAATGGTGAAATATCTCATCAAAAGCGTCCTCATGGTCATACTGACCATGCTGGCGGTGGTATTTATCATTTTTACCATCAATTATTTTACGCCTGGAGATCCGGTGGCAATTTTTTTCGACTTTGACTATACCGAGGCGCAGTATGCCGCAAAGGCGGCAGAGTGGGGGCTGGACCAGCCCTTCTTCGTGCAGTTTTTCAACTATGTGAAAAACATCGTGACCAGACTGGACTTCGGCTACTCCTATTACAGCGGCAACAGCATCCTGTCCGAGCTGTCCGCCCGCTTTCCGGTGTCGCTGAAGCTGGGCCTGATTTCGGTCTTGCTGACGGTGGTGATCGGAGTGCCCTCCGGCATTATCTCGGCCACCAGGCAGTACTCCCTGCTGGATTACGGGGTCACCTTCGTATCCCTGTTTTTTGCCGCTGTACCCGGCTTTTGGCTGTCCATGATTATGATTTTGATTTTCTCCAGCCGCCTGGGCTGGCTGCCCTCCTCCGGACTCACCGACTGGACCTGCTATATTATGCCCGTTATCGCCAGTTCCGCCCAGTATGTGGCCTCCGTCACCCGGCAGACCCGCTCCAGCATGCTGGAGGTGATCCGCCAGGACTACATCCGCACCGCCCGGGCCAAAGGCGTCAGTGAGCGGGCCGTTATTTTCCGCCACGCGCTGCGCAACGCGCTGATCCCTGTGGTCACGCTGATCGGCCTGCAGGCCGGGGCGGTAATTTCCGGCTCCGCCATCATTGAGGCGGTCCACTCCTTTCCGGGTATGGGCAGCCTGATGATGACCGCTATCAACAACAAGGATTACAGCACGATCCAGGCGGTGGTTTTGGTGCTGTCGGCAGTGGTCTGCGTCATCAATCTGGCGGTGGATACTGTTTATGCTGTTATCGACCCCCGCGTGGAGATTCGATAAAATAACAAAGTGGAGGGCCGGGTCATGAGCAAGCAACAGAGAAAACGGGGGCAGTGGTGGGACGTATGGGGCAGGCTGCGGCGCAACAAAGTGGCCATGGTGTCCATAGCGCTGCTGCTGCTCATCATCCTGGCGGCCATTTTTTCAGAGCTTATCACGCCCTATGGATATATGGAGCGGGATCTGACCAATACCTTCGCTTTTCCCTCCCTGGAACATCTCTTTGGAACGGATAATCTGGGCCGGGATATTTTCTCCCGGGTACTGGTAGGGGGCCGGATCTCCCTGCTGGTGGCCTTCGGCTCCGTGCTCCTGTCCGCGGCAGCGGGCAGCCTGCTGGGGGCTGCCGCGGGGTATTATGGCGGACGGGTTGAATTCGGCATCATGAAGCTGACCGATATCATGATGGCCATTCCCGCCTTTCTGCTGGCGGTAACGGTATCCGCCGCCATGGGCACGGGGCTGATGAATACGGTGGTGGCTGTGGGACTGACCAATATCCCCCGCTTTGTCCGCCTGATGCGGGCGGAAACCCTGTCTGTCAAAGGAAATGAGTTTATACTGGCCTCCCGGGCCTCGGGAGGCTCGGACCTGTATATCATTCTCAAACATATTTTTCCCAACGCCCTTTCCTCCACCATCGTCAACGTGACCCTGGGAGTGGGCACCGCCATTCTTCAGATCTCCGGCCTGAGCTTTGTGGGCCTGGGCGTCCGTCCCCCCACTCCGGAGTGGGGCTCCATGCTGGCTTCCGGACGGACCTACATGCGGGATTTCTGGCCCATGGTCACCTTTCCCGGCATTGCCATTGTGGTGACGCTGATGCTGTTTAACCTTGCCGGCGACGGGCTGCGGGACGCCATGGACCCGCGGCTGAAGCGATAAGGAGGGGAGCGCCGTGGACGAGCTTCTGCGGATAGAACATCTGGAGGTCAAATATTTTACCAGCGAAGGCGTGGTGGAGGCGGTAAACGGCATCGACCTGACGCTGAGCCGGGGAGAAACCCTGGGCCTGGTGGGGGAGACCGGCGCCGGAAAGACCACCACAGCCCTGTCGGTCCTGCGGCTGCTCCCCGATCCGCCCGGAAAGGTCACCGGAGGCAGCATCCATTTTGACGGCAAGCCTCTTTTGGAGCAGCCGGAAAAGCGGATGCGGGAAATTCGGGGTAACCATATTTCCATGATCTTTCAGGACCCGATGACCGCGCTCAACCCGGTGATTCCGGTGGGCGACCAAATCGCGGAGGTGGTTCTGCTCCACAACAAGCTCAGCAAAAGCCAGGCCGAACGGCGGGCGCTGGAGATGCTGGAGATGGTGGGCATCCCGGCCCAGCGGGGCCGGGAATATCCCCATCAGTTTTCCGGCGGCATGAAGCAGCGGGTGGTCATCGCCATTGCGCTGGCCTGCAACCCGGAGCTGCTCATTGCCGACGAGCCCACCACCGCCCTGGATGTAACCATCCAGGCTCAGGTGCTGGATATGATGAAGCGGCTGAAAACAGAGCTGAATACCGCCATGATCCTGATTACCCACGACCTGGGCGTGGTGGCGGAAATCTGTGACCGGGTGGCCGTCATGTACGCCGGCGAGATTGTGGAAAGCGGTACGCTGGAGGATATTTTTGAGTCCCCCGCCCATCCGTATACCATCGGACTCTTCCAGTCCATTCCCTCCCTGGATGAAGATGTGGATATGCTTACCCCCATTCCCGGCCTGATGCCCGATCCCACCAACCTGCCCGGCGGGTGCAAGTTCCACCCTCGCTGCTCCCGGGCAACTCCCCGCTGTGCGCAGGTCTGCCCGCCCTGTGTCCAGACGGCCCCCGGCCACCTGGTCAAATGCCTGCTGGCGGAAGCGGCCGGGAATGGGCAAGGAAAGGAGTGAGGCGGTATGGGCGTTATTCTGGAAGTAAAGAACTTGAAAAAGGATTTTGCCATTGCCGCTGGAACGCTCCACGCGGTGGATGGCATCAGCTTCCGGCTGGAGCAGGGAAAGACCCTGGGTGTGGTGGGAGAATCGGGCTGCGGAAAGTCCACGCTGGGCAAGCTGCTGGTAGGGCTGGAACGGTCCACCTCCGGCGAGATTATATTTCAGGGCCGCAATATTGAGCAGGCGGGGAAGGCCGACTGGAAAATGCTGCGGAAAGAGATGCAGATGGTGTTTCAGGATCCCATGTCCTCCCTGGATCCCCGGCTGTGCGCCATGGACCTGATTGCCGAGCCGCTGAAGATCTTCAAGGTGTGCCGGACCCGGGATCAGCTGGAGCAGCGGGTGCGGGGGCTGATGGAGCTGGTGGGCATCGCCGCGCATATGATCTACGCCTTTCCCCATGAGCTGGACGGCGGACGGCGGCAGCGCATCGGCATTGCCCGGGCCCTGGCTTTGGAGCCGGAGTTTATCGTCTGCGACGAGCCGGTTTCCGCCCTGGATGTATCCATTCAGGCCCAGGTGCTGAATCTGCTCAAGCAGATCCAGCGGAGCAAGGGCCTGTCCTACCTCTTTATTACCCACGACCTGTCGGTGGTCAAGCATATCTCAGACGATGTGCTGGTCATGTATATGGGGCAAATGGTGGAAAAAGCCCCGTGTAAAGAGCTGTTCCGCACGCCCATTCACCCCTATACCAGAGGATTGCTCTCCGCCATCCCCATCCCCAGCCTCCGCAACCGCCGCAAGCGGGTGCTGATGGAGGGCGAGATTACCTCTCCTGTCAATTTGAAGCCGGGCTGCCGGTTTGCGCCCCGGTGCCCCCACGCGGCGGAGCGGTGCCGCCGGGAGCAGCCCGCCTTGCGGGAGGTCAGCCCGGGGCATTTTGTCAGCTGTCATTTTGCCGGACCGGATGCCCTGCCGGATTCCCCTGTTTGTAAGGAGCGCGTATGAAGACCCTGCGCACATTGCAGTGCTGGCTGCTGAGCATCTTCCTGCTGCTCTCCTCCGCGGGGGCCGCCGGCTCGGTGCTGGGCTCCAGCGAAGGGGCCATGTCCCCCAATGTCACTTCCCGGTCTTACGGGGCCCGGCTTCAGGAAACCGCCCTGGGCTGCTATGTGGCGGACAGCCTCCGGGCGGGTACCGGAGCCCAGCTCTCCATCGTCTGCGGCGGGCTGTTGGTTCAAAGCCTGCCCGGAGGCACAATCACCGCCGGCGACGTCCAGGCTGTGTTCGGGCAGGATCAGCCTGTCCGGGTGGTCACCATACAGGCCCAGACGCTGTTTCAGGTGCTGGAGCAGGCGGTTTCCCACGCCCGGCTGGGAGAGGACGAGCAGCTGGACCCGGAATCCGGCGCGGACCAGTTTCCCCAGATATCCGGCTTCTCTTTTGTGTTTGATGTCTCCCAGCTGCCGGGACGCCGGGTGCGGGAGGTGGTTCTGGAGGATGGTACGGTCCTGGAGCGAACGGATACCCGCAGCTTTACCCTGGCCGTTCCCGAGGATATGGTGGACGGAACCCTGGGCTTTTCCGCCCTGGAGGATGCGCAGGGCGCGGCCGCGGGCACGCTGTCCGGATGGCTGGCCCGCCATATTCAGGACCAGGGCCAGGTGAGGATACCGGAAACCGGACGGATTACCATGCTGGGCGCCGCCCACTCCCTTTTTGAGCAGTTCCACATGGGCGCGCTGCTGCCCTATGTGCTCCTGCTGGTTCTGCTTATCCGGCTGCCCTGGCTGCGCCGGCGGTGGGCCACAGTCCGGTAAACCCCGGAAAAACAAATACGGCCGGCGCCGAAAGGCGCCGGCCGTATTGTCTCATGACCCCATTTTCTTTCTGAATTCCTCCCGGAACTGGAGCGCGTGATTTTCGCCCGGCTTGACCACGCACAGCTCGGCGGCATAGGCCTCCTGGGCCAGAGACGCCCGTACCGTCTTGGCCATCAGCTCCCGGAAAGGCTGGACAAAAACCTCACGCCACATTCTGCGGTGCATGGGTTCCAGACAAAGGATGTTTTCTTTGGCAAAGGTTTTTGCCCGGTCCAGCAGCTCTGCCTTGGGCGCGATCTCGTGCCACAGGCCCAGCTCTATCCCCATCTCCGCGTCAATGCGGGTGCCCTTCAGGAAGATGCCCTTGACCCGGTTGCGGCCCACGATGTAGCCCACCAGCTCATTCAGGCCGTCGGCGGGAATACAGTGAGACCCCAGCACGTGCTTGTCCACGTAATAGGCGTCGTCAGATACGAAAATGTAGTCGGACATGAGCCACACTTCCGGGTGGAAGCTGCAGCCGCCGTTGATGGCGGCCACCACGGGGACCGGGATATCGATAAAGGCGTTGAAGATGCGGGTCTGGTTCATCCACCACCAGTCGTACGTGGCGCTGTGCGGGTAGACCTTTTCCCCCTCGGCCAGGGCCTCCGCCTTGTCCGGCTCGTTCATGAAGTCCTTGCCGGTGCCGGTGATGATGACGCACTCATTGTCCGGATCCCGCTGGATATCCAGCGCCAGGCCCACCAGACCGCTGTGGACGGACTCGCTGAACCGGCAGGAGTCATCCCCCCAGTGGAGCTGAACCGTCAGGATGCCGTCCTCGTCTCTGGTCAGCCAGGCCAGCTCCTCCCACTTGGGCGCGTAATCCTCCAGATAGGTGCGGTAGGGCACGCCCAGTTCAAACTTGTGCGCGTACTGCTGATTGGACATATTGGTATTCTCCTTTCCCCTGATGGAATCTATCAAGCTTATCCCTGTGGCTCTCACGGGAATAAACCATATCGCGCGTTCAGTCGGAAAGAAGAACCGCCGGCCGGGGCGCTCCCGGAGACAGCCGCCGCCGGCCGGTTTTTAGGCGGTTACACGTCCTCGCCCCGGACCACCTTCAAATAGGGCCGCTGGGCGGCGGGCAGGGGGGCGGGCTCGCCCTTTTTGCCTATGTAGTTGCGCAAAATTCCCATCCCCTCGGCCTCGAACTCGATGACGCCGCCCTGGGGGATCCACTTCTTCAGCTCGCAGCCGGCGCCGAAGGGCAGGGTGCCGCTGGTAAAGATATCGCCGGGGAAGACGGTCTGCACCCGGGTTACATACTCCACCAGATGCTTGAGGGGGAAGTAGAGGTCCACCATGGTCTGGGACCACACCTCGCCGTTGACCCGGATGGTGAAGTGGGCGTTGTACAGGTCGAACTCGTCCCGGGTTACGATGCAGGGCCCCAGAGAGGAGGCGTTGTCCTTGCACAGGCTGGGTCCCAGGTTGATGCTCATTTCCCGGTTCTGCCAGTCCCGGGTGCTCCAGTCATTGTACAGGGTCCAGCCGAAGATGTAGCTCTCCCCCTCCTCCTCGGGCACGTTGCGGCCCCGCTTGCCGATGATGGTGGCGATCTCCAGCTCATAGTCGAACAGGTCGGTGAGGCTGGGCCAGGGCACCAGCTCGTCAGGGCCGTAGATCTCGGTGGTGCCGGTCTTATAGTAGGTGGGCAGGTTGTACCACTCGTCGGGCAGCTTGGTCAGGGAGGGCTTGGTGCCGCCCCAGGCGGCGGTGTCCTGCATGGACTTGATGCCGTTGAGCATGTGCTTTTCGCTGAGGGAGAAGCAGCGGATGGTGTTGGGTCTGGGAATGGGGGTGAGCAGACGCACCGAGGCGGGCTCGTATACCACCGTCAGCCCATCCTCCTTGCCGGGCGCCCTGTCAGCGGCAAAGTCCAGTACCTCATAGCCCTTCTTCAGGGCGTCCTCCCCGGCCCGGATAAATGCCAGCATGTCGCTGGGGCAGTCCAGCTGGGCCTGGATATAGGCCTGCTCCACACCTTTGGACTTCAGATATGCCTCCCGGCCCGCGGCCAGGTCCACATAAAGGCCGTCTTTCCGAATGGCGCCTACCCGGCGGATCTCACCCACGGGGGTGTCCACGGCAAATGTTACCAGCTTCATTTTTTTCACCCTTTCCGGAAGGAGCCTGTTACAGCTCCTTGTTGATCATGTTCTTGTGGCCCTCCTCAGGCTTGGAGTCGGTCCGCAGCTCGGAGGAATAGCACTCGTGGCACAGGCTGGAGCGGATATCCTTCATAAAAGCCTCCCGGAGGCTCTGGGTAAAGATTTCGCGGGTCATGCGGCGGACCATGCGGGAGGGCACCCGCTTGATCAGATCTCTGGCAAACTCCCAGGCCCGGTCCAGCTCGGTGCCGTGGGGCACCACTTCCGCGAAGATGCCCAGCTCTTTGCCCCGCTGGGCGTCGATGACCCCGCTGTTCAGCAGCAGCGCCCGGGCGGCGTTGACGCCCAGCAGCTTTTCATACAGGATATTCACGCCGTCCACCGGGGCGCACCCGGCATCCTGGATGTGCCGGTCCACGGTGAGGGCGTTGTCGCCGGCGATGATGTAGTCGGAGAGCAGCACCGATTCCGGATGGATGGTGATGGGGCCGTTGAGGGCGCAGATGACGGGAACGGGAATGTCCAGCCAGGCCAGAGGCACCCGGGTGGCGGTGAGATACCACCAGTCGTAGGTCACGGAGGAGGTATAGGTGGGGAACTCCACGGACATTTCGGGGTCAGACAGGGCCACAAAGCTGTCCCCGGTACCGGTCAGAATGACAATTTCGTTGTCAGGGTCGTGGCTGATGTCATGCAGCAGGCCCAGATACCCGGCGTGAATAGCCTCACAGAACCGGACGGGACCGTCGTCCGTGTGGAAGCGGACCTCCAGAATGCCGTTTTCGTCCCGGCGCAGGTGAGCCATGCCGTCCCACTTGGGCGCATATTCCTCCAGGTAGGTTCGGTAGGGCTTTCTCTTGTCATAAACGTAAGACATATGCTTCTCTCCTTTATTTGATTTCAGGCTTGCGTGGCGTAAGAAGGATATTTTTGTCCGACCCCGCCCTGCCAAGGCGGCGGGGCGGGGTCGAAACAGGTCGGGCGGCAGAAGGACGGAAGGCCCGCTCAGATGACGGCGTTGGGGTCCTTCTTCAGCAGGCACCGCTTGCCGAAGATACAGGCGATGAAGGAACAGCTGGCGGTAATGATCATCATGATGCCGATGTACTGGCCCACAGAGCCGCCCTCCTTGACGGTGGCCAGGATGGAGGTGGTGATGGAGGAGAAGAGATACTGGACAAAGCCCATAAAGGCGGCGCCGGTGCCGGTGGCCTTGCCGGAGGCGTTCATTACCAGGGACATGGCCACGGGGAGCACGATACCCTGGACGGCGGGCAGGACCCACAGCATGTATTGCATGTAGCGCCAGTCGGCAAATCCGCCGATGAAGGCGGCGGCAAAAAAGACCGCCACGGCCACCTGGACCAGGTTCAGCGTCTTGATGATAGCGGAGGGATTGACCTTGGGGGCGATGAAGGTGCGGCCCAGGAAGGCGAAGATGGTCATGGCCACCGCGCCCCAGGCGTAGACGTTGGCATAGTGGCTGTTGTCCATGCCCAGCTCGGTCACCATGGCAAAGGACATGGAGCCGGAATACAGGAAGAAGGTGGCCATGTTGAAGGCAAAGCACAGCACAAAGAACACATACTCAGGGGTGGCCAGGCAGCTCTTGACCTCGCCGAAAATCCGCTTGACGCAGCCCTTGCCGGCGATTTCGGAGGTCTCCTGCACGAAGATCAGCACCAGAATGCACAGAATGCCGCAGATGCCGGCCTGCAGCCAGAAGATGGCGGGCCAGCCGAAGCTGTTGCCCACCCACTTGCCGGAGAGGGGCAGGATAATGGGAATGGCGGCGGACCAGATCTGCATGAAGGTCAGGGCCATGGCGGACTTGCGGCCCTTGCCGGCGTCGCCGCCCACGGCCCGGGCGGCGTTGGAGGAGGCTGCGCCGCCCACGCCCTGGAGCAGACGGGCGGCAATCAGTCCGCCCAGCCCGCTTGCCTGGGAGCCGATGGCGGCGCCCACGATACAAATGAGAAAGCCGAAGACCATGGTCTTCTTTTTGCCAATCATATCGGAGAGGGGGCCGACAATGACGTGGCCTACCATCATGCCGTAGAAGAATCCGGAGGTCACCATCAGGGTGCTGTTGCCCGAAGCCAGGTCCGTGGCGATGGTGGGCAGGATCCAGTTGATGGTGTCCATGTGGATGGCGCCCATGGACAGAATCAAGCCGCAGATAATGGACATGACCGCGCCGAATTTGATGGTCTTGTTTTCCGAAGCCTTTTCAATTGGATTTGACATTTCCTCAACCTCTTTCTCTCATAGGATGTTGTGCTGCGCGCCGCCGTCTGTCTGCCGAAGGAGCGTTCCCTGCTGCCAGAAACAGGGTGGGCTTTTCTGCATTCACATTGTATACAATCTGAATACCTTTGTCAAGCTTATTTTATACATCCAATATAACGCGCCTGCCAGAACCCCGCGCTCCTTTAAGTTTTTTCAGAAAAGTGGCGCAATTTGCTTGACATTTACCCGCACATTGGTAAATAATGAAAGAAAAACAGGCCAAATCAATGAACTGTATCGAAAGGAATCCATAGAAACATGGCTAAGCAGTCAAACGATGCCAACAAGAGCAATCAAATCTACTTTACTGTGCGTGACGAGATCATTGACGGGAAATATCCTGGCGGTACATTCCTGATTGAAAATGAGCTGTGCAAGCAATTCGCCGTCAGCCGGACTCCGGTGCGGGAGGCGCTGATCCGTTTGGCGCAGGACCGGTTTGTGAATCTCATTCCCAATCGGGGCGCCATGGTTCCCTATGTGACCATTGACGACATTGTGGAGCTCTATCAGCTGCGGACAGCCAACGATGGCCTGGCCGCTTTTTTGATTGCCCAGAATCATACGGACAGCCTTTTGAATCGTATGGAGGAGTCCGTGAGCCGGGAGGAGCGTATGCTGAAGGAGGGCCTCCTTTCCCCCCGCGAGATCTCCCACGAGGACTTTGTATTTCATGATTTGCTGAGTCAAAACTGCGCCAACAAGCGGCTGGTTGACATCCTGAATCAGATCAACAACCAGATGCACCGCGTTACCCGGGCTGCAGCCGACCACTATGCCCTGGAGACCCTGGAGAAGAGCGTCAGCTTTCACCGTCAGACGGTAGAGGCCATCCGCGGGGGAGACCCCGCCGCCGCTCAGGCTGCCATGGAGGCCCACTGGAAAGAAATGCTCAGCGGCTACATCAAGCGCAGCGTCACCGGAACGCTGCCGCTGGGAATCTGATATTCCGGTAAAGTCAGCAGGTTTGGAATACCATATGCGGGCGGGATTGTGGTATAATCAAGGGTGAAAAGCCTGACCATGGGGCGTGCCGCAAGGGGACGGAGGCGGTCTCCTGCCTGGGCGCCCCCTGGAACGGGCAGAAAGGAGACCGTGGAAATGGAAGAAAAAAAGCAGCCAGAGCAGTACCGCTTTTTCTCTCACCGGCAGTGTGAGTATTTTCCCTGCCATCGGACGGAGCAGCCGGAGGACTTTAACTGCCTGTTCTGCTATTGTCCCCTGTACGCGCTGGGAGACAAGTGCGGCGGGAACTTCAAGTATCTGGAAAACGGGATCAAGGATTGCAGCCAATGCCTGCTGCCCCACAGAAGGGACAGCTATGATTACGTGATTGGAAAGTATCCTGAGATTATGGAACTGGCCCGCAGACCCCGGAATACCCCCTGAGAAAACATACAAAAGCAAAAAGGAGCCTGCCGCGGTATCGCGGCAGGCTCCTTTGGATATGGAGCTCGGACCAGTCTACTGTATGGGCGATTGGACCCGCTCCTGGCTCTGGGTGGACTGGGGGAGGGGAATGGAGTCAATAACGGCCTTGATTTCCTCTCTGGTGAGTGAGCCGCTGATCATGATCATATAGGTCCCGTCATAAGCGGTGGCGGTCAGGGTGTCCAGGTTGGAGAGGATATAAAAAACCCAACCGTTGTGGACATACTCCTCCACAGGGGTGTCGTCCTTTTCAAACGTGCCGGTAGAGGTCTGGGGCTGCAAAAATTGCTGGACCACCACAGAATAGTACCTGACATCACCGTAGAAGGACACATTTGCGGAGATGCTGTTGTTAAGCTCGGTAATATTTGTGGAGCCGGGGAAAAAGCCCTCGGGGCACCATGTGGGGAACAGACCGTCCAGTCCCAATGTTTGGAGAATGGGCTGCTGCTGCGCGGGGGTCTCCGGGTCTGTGCCGGCGCCGGAGGCTTCGTCCGGGTCCATGGGAACGAAACGGAAGTTCTCATCCGTCCACAGGGCAAAGACGCCCAGAATATCCACACCGGCGGCCTGAGCCGCCATTCCGCCCAGGAGGAGGGCCGCCAGAACGGCCGCCAGCACAGCCAGCCGCCGCAGGCGCCGGGGCCGGACAGAGACGGGGGGATTCTGTGCCGTTTCCAGCGCCGGGATGCCGCCGCCGTCGTCCCAGTCGTACAGGGAGCGGCCGTCGGCATAAGGGCGGTACTGGGTCTGGAACTTCTCCCAGGCGGCATCCGGATCGGACGGCCCGCTTCGTTTGGCCAGCAGGTCGGCGATATACAAAATGGCATCCAGATCAGACGCTGTCCCGTCCGAAGCCTGGAAATCCAGACGGAGAATCTGTTCCAGCTCGGCTGTGCTCATCTGGTCATAGCGGGAATAGTCCCGCTGCTTGCTCTTTTCCGGTACGGACACCGCGCTCCCTCCTTTCATACAGTTTATGTACAAGACGGTTGCATTGGGGACATGGCGCTCAGAGATCGGAGAGTTTCTGCTTCAAATGGGTGCGCAGCCGCTGGATGCGCTTCTTGCAGGCCTCCACCGTGATCCCCCGCTCCTGGGCGGCCTCCTGCATGGTGCAGCCGTCCAGCACAACCCGCTTGAACAGCTGAAAATCCGCATGGGCGGCCAGGTCCTCATAGAGAAGCTCCACATCCTCCTCATCATACACCAGCAGCTCTTCCAAATGCTCGGTTTGCAGAGACTGCATGATCAGCCGACTGGCGGCGGCCCGGTGGCGCTGCATGTTCCGCATGACATTCTGAAGGGTGCGCATCAGCCAGCCCCGGGGGTTTTCGTGCCGCAGGGTTGTCTCTGCCTTCACACAAAAGATACAGAAGGTATCCTGCACCGCTTCTTCCGCCAGACTCCGGTCTCCCAGAACGCTGGAGGCGTAGGCAATCATCCGGCCGTACATCTCCTGATATAGTGTTGTAATCAGCCCTTCATCCGGCATGGAATTGCCCACGGTTTCACCACCTGTATCACGCAATCTCCCGGCTGCTCCGGAAAGATCGCTCAGATTTGACTGGTAACTTACATTATAAGGTTTATTTTGGCGCCTTGCAAGAGACTCCTGCGCCGGCGGGGGCGCGGCCCCCTGATCCTCCTGGTCATGGACCGAAAGACTCTCCCAATATCCGGCCTGCAGGGTAGGGGGATTGCTGGGGGACGGTGCCGGAAGGATTGTGCTTGTCCCGCAGCAAGCCCCATGCTATACTGAGACTACCTTTATGGACAGGGGGGAGACGATGCACCTCACTGTGATCACGGACGCCCGGGGGCGAAAACGATACCTGGACTTTCAGCGCGGGCTCTATCAGGGCGACCCCTGCTATGTGAGCACCAGCTCCTTTGTGCTGCGGGAGTTGCTGGATCAGACCACCCCTTTTGCCCGGGCCTGCCGGGTGACGCCGGTGCTGGTGGAGGAGGACGGGCGTGTGCTGGCCCAGGCCATGCTGCTCCATCACCCCGGCCTGCCCGCCTTGCAGGTGTCCTTTTTTGAGGCGCTGGAGGGCCAGCGGGGGGCGGTGGAGCTGCTGCTCTCCCAGGCGAAGGAACGGGCCAGACGCCTGGGCCTGTCCCGGGTGGTCATCGGCCTCAACGCCCACATCAGCTACGGGGTGGGCATTCTGACCGCGGGCTTTTCCCATAAAAACACCTTCGACAGTCTGTATAACAAGCCCTACTACGGGGACTACTTCCAGGACCTGCGCAGGGATACCCTCTCCACCTACCGGGGAGAGCGGAGGGCGGCGGCGCGGCGGCTGCCCCAGACCGCTCCCGCCGTGGAGGTCTGCCGGTGCGATCTGAGGCAATTTTACCGGGAGACCGAGCGCATGCGGGCGCTGTGCGAACAGACCATTGGAAAGACCCACCTCTATTTCCCCACCCAAGAGGGGCACTTTTACCACCTGATGAAGGCTCTGCGGCCTTTTCTCCGGGATGAGCACCTGCTCTTCGCCCGAAACCGGGCGGGGGAGGACGTGGGCTTTCTCTTCTGGCACCCGGATTTCAACGAGATGCTCTCCGGCGGGCGGGAGCACAGCCTGCCCGCCATCGGGGCGGCCTGGCTTTTCAAACGGAAGAGGATCACCACCGCCAAACTCAACGCCATCGGCTCCCGGTCCCCGGCGGCCACCGTGGCCCTGCTGCGGACATTCAACCGTCTGGCGGGGGAGCGCTACCCCTGGCTGGAGACCAATTTTGTCTGGGACAACAACCTGCCCTCCACCCGGCTCAACCGCCATCTGCTGGGGGAGCCCCACCGGAAGTATGAGGTGTACTGGATTGATGGACTATGAGGTGCGTGTGGAGACCCGGGCAAAGCGCCTGCCTGAGGCGTGGGACCGCCTGGCGGGGGACAATCCCTACCTGAAGCGGGATTTCCTCGCCTTTGTGGAGGGGACGGAGGAGGACTACCAGCCCAGCTATCACATGCTCTATAACCGGGCGGGGCAGCTGGACAGCTATTTCGTGGCGCACCGGCGGAAGGGCTACAACCTGGGCATGTTCTCTCCGGTGGATCTCCCTATAACCGTCACGCTCATCTACCTGCCCATGTGCGTCACCCGAAGCGGGGTGGTGCTGGGGGAGTTGCGGGAGGCCCTGTTCCGGGAGATCCGGGCCATCCGTGGTTTTAAGATGGTGCTCAACCTGCCCGACGGGGCGGTGGACGGCTTTGCCGTGGGGCTGACCTGTCCCAAGTGCATCCTCACCCTCCGGTGGAACAGCCTGGAGGAGTATCTGGGCAGCATGCGAAGCCCCTACCGCAACCACTACAAGCGCATCCTGAAAAAGACGGCGGGCCTGACCATCCGCTATCTGGAGGACGGCGGCGGGTTCGATGACCGGCTCCACTCCCTCTACTGCAACGTGCGGGATTCCTCCCGGGTGCGCATTGAGCGGCTCAGCAAGGCCTATTTTCAGGGGGAGATGTTCCGCCTGTTTGTGGCCGAGGAGGGGGGAGAGCCGGTGGGCTTCGTCCAGCTGCTGGAGAACGGGGAAGAGCTGATTTTTGAATTTGTGGGCCTGGACTACCGGTGCAACGCCCGTCTGCCGGTTTACCACCGGATGCTGCTGGAGATTGTGGACTACGGCATCCGAAAGGGCTTTCGCACCATCGACTTCGGCCAGACGGCCGACGACACCAAGCTGAAGCTGGGCTGCCGTTATACCCGCCTCTACGCCGCCCTCCACCACTCCAACCCCCTGGTCAACGCGCTCTGCCGCCGGTTTGCCCCGTTTCTGGAGTACAAGCCCGTCAAAACCCGGTTTCGTGTGTTCAAGGAGGAGCTATGAACATCCTGCTGGTGAAGCCCCGCCCCCATAAGGACACCATCAACCTCCAGAGCTTCATGCTCTGCGAGCCGCTGGAGCTGGAGTACGCCGCCGCCCTGCTGGAGAGGCTGGGCCACCGGGCGGACATTGTGGACCTGGTGCTGGACCGGGACTTCTCCGCCGCCTTGCGGGCGGGGGACTACCAAGTGGTGGCCTTCACCGCCTATCAGATCCACGTCGGCGTGGTGAAGGAGTATGCCCGGCGGGTGAAGGACCACGATCCGTCCATTATCACTCTGGTGGGGGGCGTCCACGCCGAGGTGGTGCCGGAGGACTTTGAAAGCCCCTTTCTGGATGTGGTGCTCACCGGGGGGCTGTACGCCCTGGCGGGAGTGATGGCGGGGGTGGAGCGGGGGGCGTCCCGGGAGGAGCTGAGCGCTCTGGGCCGGGTCCCAAAAGAGCCGTGTTTCCCCTTCCCGCACCCCGACCGGAGCAAGACGGCAAGGTATCGTCCCCATTACAACTACATTTACCACGACCGCTGCGCCACCATCAAGACCTCCTTCAGCTGCCCCTACGACTGCGCCTTCTGCTTCTGCGCCCGGCTGGGGCCCTATTTTCAGCGGGAGCTGGAGGATGTGCTGGACGAGCTGGAGGAGATCCGGGAGGAGAACGTCTTTATCGTGGACGACGATTTCCTCTTCGAGCCCCAGCGGCTGCGGGACTTCTGCCGGGGGCTGGAGGAGCGGGGCATCCGCAAGACCTTCCTGGCCTTCGGCCGGGCGGATTTCATCGCAGAGCACGAGGAATTGGTGGAACTGCTGGCCCGCCACGGCTTCGACGCCTTTTTTGTGGGGCTGGAGTCCTTCAAGGCCGGCGAGCTGGAGGAATACCGCAAGCGCACCACGGTGGAGGTCAACAACCGGGCGGTGCGGATCCTGGAGAAGTACGGTGTGCAGTGTTACAGCGGCCTTATCGTGGGCTTCGACTGGGAGAAGCGGGACTTTGACGCCCTCATCGCCTACCTCAACTCCTTTGAGCACCCCATGGTGAATATCCAGCCCGTCACGCCCATCAAGGGCACTCCCCTCTATGAGGCGTGGAAGGGGCGCATTACCGAAAAGGAGGGCAATTACCACCTCTTTGACATGGCCCACGCCGCGCTGGAGCCGGAGCGCATGTCCAAGCGGGCCTTTTACTACCACATCCTCCGGGCCTACTGGAAAACCTCCGCCGCCCGGAAGGGGCGGCGGTATATCAGGGAGCGCTACGGCCTGTCCGTCTACCGCCGGGTACGCCGGGGGGCGCTGTGCATCACCTGGCAGTACATCAAGCTGATGCTTCGTCCCAACTGAGAGGAGGTCCGCCATGAACAAGAAAATCCTCTTTATTCAGCCCTCCATCTACGACGACTGGGGCCGGGTGGTGAAAAAGAAAAAGCTCTACTTTGTGGGCCTGGCCTACCCGGTGCTGGCCTCTCTGCTGCCGGAGGGGTGGACGGCGGAGATCTGCATTGAGACCATTGAGGACATCCCCTACGATACCGACGCCGACGTCATCGGCATCGGGGGCATGGGCCATGCGGCCAACCGGGGGAAGGACATTGCCCTGGAGTTCAAAAAGCGGGGGAAGATCGTCTACATGGGCGGGCCCATGGTGAGCCTGGTGCCCCAGCTGGCCGGGGAATACTGCGACAGCGTGATGATTGGAGACTCGGAAGAGTCTATTGTCGAGATGTGTCATGATTTGGAGCGGGAGGAGCTGAAGCCGGTCTACCACCGGCCTATCACCAAGCTGGAGCTGCCCCTGCCCCGGTACGACCTGGTGGTCCACAAGTCCATCGGGGATTTTCTGCCGGTGCAGGCGGGGCGGGGGTGCCCCAACACCTGCAAGTTCTGCTCCATCCACTGCATCTACCGGGGAAAGTATCTCAAACGGCCCATTCCGGAGGTGATCCGGGACATCCAATATGTAAAAAGTCTGGGCTTTCGGAAATTTCTCCTCATTGACGACAACATTGTGGCCGATCCGGACTATATGCTGGAGCTGTGCCGGCAGATCAAGCCCCTGCGGATGAAATGGATGAGCCAGTGCGCCATCCAGATCGCCGACAACCAGCCCCTGCTCCGGGCGGCGGCGGACAGCGGGTGCTATACCCTCAGCTTCGGCCTGGAGAGCATCACCAAAGAAAACCTGGACAGCTTTCAGAAGAGCTGGTGTGATCCGGCGGACTATGTACGGATCATCAAAAAGGTGAGCGATGCCGGTATTGAGGTGGCCAGCGAGATGATCGTGGGAGCGGACGGGGACACCCGGGAGAGCCTGCTGGAAACGGTGCGCTTCATTAAGCGCACCGATATTGTGGCCCCCAAATTCTACTGCCTTACCCCCATTCCGGGCACAGACCTCCATGAGGAAATGAAGGCGGCGGGGAAGATCACCGACTACGACTACTTTCAATACAAGCCCTCCGTCTCCGTGCTGGACACCCCCAACCTGAAGGCGGCGGAGGTGACGGAGTGCTACTGGATGGTGTATGAAAAGCTCTACACCATCCCGGCCATCCTCCGGCGCACCATCTTCCACCGGCGGTTTTTGCGTCATCCCGGCCGCACCCTTTTTTACCTCATGGTCAATTTTGTGTACCGTGCCCAGATCAGACGAAAAATTGCCCCCAACATACTTTAAAATATGCCGGGCAGGAAGGCTGCGCTTCCTGCCCGGCATATGCTTCTCTCTGCGTTCGGTAAGAGACGGTCCGCGTTTCTTACACGAAGCTGTTATTATACTGGTCAATCAGCTCGGAGACTGCCGTATAGAATTGCTCATAGCTCTGGCTGTAATCCGCCTGGCTCCGCGCCTCCTCCATGAAGGTCGTAATGGCCGTGTTTACGTCGGCAACGGCGGTGGTAAAGTTGTCCCGGTATGTGTCGGACCAGTACTCATCCGAGCTCCAGCTGTACACCTTCTCCACCTGCTCCGGGTCCTCCATGGCCGCGGTGAGGCCGGCATAGGCCTCCTGATACTGGGTATAGAGGCTCTCCAGGTTGGTCATGTCCAGGGCCGGCAGAGACTCCGCGCTTTCCAGCTGGGCCCAGACGTCGGCGTCCATTTCGCTGCAGATATTGGTGATGGTGCGGCTGTAAAAGGCGATGTCCATGCCCTCGGCCTGCAGGCGGTCCAGCTCCAGCTGTTCGGTTTCCTCATCCAGCACGTGCATGGACTCCACAAAGGGCCAGGCGGCCTGGTCGAAGGGGCCCACCGCCTCATAAATCTGGGTGTGCAGCTGAGCGGCCTGGGCCATATTGTCATCTACATAGCGGTCAAAGGACAGGTAGTCGGACAGATCTTTCAGCGCGTCGCACATATCAGAATAGGGCTGCTCCAGCTCCAGCAGCAGGGCGTCCTGCTCGGGGTAGACGGGCTCCTCGGTGCTGTAATCCAGGGCCGTGTTCATGATGATGTTCAGGGGGATATAGTTGTAGAACACGTCCTCCAGCATGCTGTAATCCATGCCCTCCGCCAGGGCAAACTCCGGCTGATCCTGCACCACGGTGAAGTAGGCGGCCAGCATGCCGTCCATCTCATAGATGTCGCTCATTACATCGGAGTAGGCGTTGTATTTTCTGAAATCGGTGCTCTCGCTGGGGGTGGGGGATACGCTTTCGGCGGGGAGGGGACTTTCGGCGGGAGCGCCGCTGTTGTCCGCTGCCGGCGCTCCGCCGCCGGTGCATCCGGACAGGAGCAGGCCGGCCGTCAGCAGCAGTGCGCTGAGGCGCATGAGGGGGAATCTCGTTCCGGTCTGGGTCATGATCAATTCTTCCTTTCTCTTTATGGCTCTCTTTTTCTTTGCGCGCCCGATCCGCGGCCGGAGCCGGGAAAAGGGCAAAACATGTGGAACACTAAATATGTAATCGGCGGGATTCTGCCCGCGTTTAAGGGGTCGGCCTCCAAATATTTGCAGGCCGACCGGCCGGATATTGGGCCCGCCCGCTCTGGTTGTGTGGAAATCAACAGCCCGTCTTTGGACAGACGGGCTGTTGATTTTTGCATAAAATGTTGTATAAATATTCGATTCTGTTGTGACAGAACTTTGACTGTGCGGGTGTGCTGACGGCGCATATACAGCCAAAAATAGGGGGAAATAGGAGATTCGGCCGACGCTGCATACCTGATAGCAGAGCAGCACAGACAGCCGGCAGGTAAGCCTTCCGTGCTGGTCATGCACTTGTTTTCACTTGGAAATGAATTGCCCTGTATTTTCCAGAAACCAGAAATATGGACTTGGTGTTGACAAATTATGAACTGAGTATTGACAATCTATGAACGTCTGTTATTATTATACATATAGCCTCGGCAAGCTTTGCCGAAAATTGGAGGTATGTATGAAAAAAGCAATCAGTATCCTGCTGTCAGCAGCCATGCTGCTGGCCCTGGCCGCCTGCGGTAGCGGCAGCAATCCCTCCGGCGCGCAGAACAGCACTGCCCCCCAGGGCAGCGAGGCCCCTTCCGGCTCTGAGGCCGGCGACACCTTTAAGATCGGCATTGTGACCGGCACCGTCTCCCAGTCCGAGGACGACCGCCGGGGCGCCGAGGCCTTCCAGGCCATGTACGGTGAGGACCGTGTGGTTCTGGCCACCTATCCCGACAACTTCACCGACGAGGTGGAGACCACCATCCAGAAGATCGCCGGTCTGGCCGACGACCCCGACATCAAGGCCATCGTCGTCAACCAGGCTGTCCCCGGCACCACCGAGGCCTTCCGTCAGGTCAAGGAGCGCCGCCCCGACATCATCTGCATCGCCGGCGAGTCCCATGAGGACCTGCCCGAGATCGGCTCCGCCGCCGACCTGGTGTGTAACAACGACTTCGTGGCCCGCGGCTATCTGATCATCCGCACCGCCCACGAGCTGGGCTGCACCGACTTCGTGCACATCTCCTTCCCCCGCCACATGGCTTATGAGACCATGAGCCGCCGCGTGGCCGTCATGCAGAAGGCCTGCGAGGAGTTCGGCATGGAGTTCCATCAGGAGACCGCCCCCGATCCCACCTCTGACGTGGGCGTGGCCGGCGCTCAGGCCTACATCCTGGAGAAGGTGCCCGAGTGGGTTCAGAAGTACGGCACGGAGACCGCTTACTTCTGCACCAACGACGCCCACACCGAGCCCCTGCTGAAGCAGCTGTTTGAGTACGGCGGCTACTTCATCGAGGCCGACCTGCCCTCTCCTCTGATGGGCTACCCCGGCGCTCTGGGTCTGGACCTGACCGAGGAGGCCGGCGACTTTGAGAAGATCCTGGCCAAGGTGGAGTCCGCCGTTGTCGAGGCCGGCGGCGCCGACCGGTTCGGCACCTGGGCCTACTCCTACGGCTACACCACTTCCGCCGGTCTGGCTCAGCACGCTATGAACGTCATCAACGGCGAGAGCGACCTGACCGATATGGACGATATCGCCAAGGCCTACGAGGTGTTCTCCCCCGGCGCCGAGTGGAACGGCTCCGGCTACACCAACGCCACCACCGGCGTCAAGTCCGAGAACATCTTCCTGGTGTACCAGGATACCTACATTATGGGCGATCCCGGCTACTACATGGGCTCCACTGAGGTGGAGGTGCCCGAGGAGTACTTCACCACCGCCTGATCTATTTCTCCGATGGTTCATTCAAACAGCAGGGGAAGGAGTTCCTTCCCCTGCTGTTTTCAAAGCGTGAGAGGAGTAGAAGAACACTATGGAAAACAACAATGCTCCCTTGCTGGAAATGCGGAATATCAAGAAGGACTTCTTCGGCAACCAGGTTCTGAGCGACATCAATATCACCCTGGGGCCCGGCGAGGTGCTGGGCCTGGTGGGTGAGAACGGCGCCGGCAAGAGCACGCTGATGAAGATCCTCTTTGGTATGGACGTCATCCGGGAGACCGGCGGCTATGAGGGAGAAATCAGGCTCAACGGCCAGGTGGTAAAATTTGCCACCCCCTTTGAGGCCCTGGCCGCCGGTATCGGCATGGTACACCAGGAGTTTTCCCTGATTCCCGGCTTTACCGCCGCCGAAAACATCCTGCTCAACCGGGAGCCCACCAAGCCCAACATTGTCTCCCAGGTTTTTGGGCCCCGGCTGGACACCCTGGATTACAAGGCCATTTCCCAGCGGGCGGATCAGGCGATCGACAAGATGGGCGTGAAGATCAGCGGCGATATGGTTATCAGCGACATGCCCGTGGGCCACAAGCAGTTTACTGAGATCGCCCGGGAGCTGAGCAAGGACCAGCTGAAGCTGCTGATTCTGGACGAGCCCACCGCCGTGCTCACCGAGAAGGAGGCCGAGGCTCTGCTGACCTCCATCCGGAACATGTCGGCCCAGGGGATCTCCGTCATCTTTATTACCCACCGTCTCCATGAGATCCTGTCCGTGTGCAACACAGTGGTGGTCATGCGGGACGGCTATGTGGTGAAGGAAGCCCCCGCCAAGGAGCTGGACGTGCAGGAGATTACCCGCTGGATGGTGGGGCGCAATGTGGAGAGCGCCGCCGCCGCCGAGGTGCGGGAGCTGCCCGACGCCAAGACCATCATGTCCATCCGCAAGCTGTGGGTGGACATGCCCGGCGAGACGGTGCGCAACATCGACCTGGATATCAAAGAGGGCGAGATTTTGGGCATCGGCGGCCTGGCTGGACAGGGCAAGCTGGGTATCCCCAACGGCATCATGGGACTGTACGAGGCGGGAGGAACGGTGGAGTTTGAGGGCAAGCCCATTCCCCTCAACAGCCCCAGAAAGTGCCTGGACGCCTCCCTGGCCTTCGTTTCGGAGGACCGCCGGGGGGTGGGCCTGCTGCTGGACGAGTCCCTGGAGTGGAACGTGGCCTTCGGCGCCATGCAGATCCAGAACAAGTTCCTCAAAAAATTCGGCCTGTTCACCTGGCGGGACGAGCGGGCCATCCGCGCCGTGACCGACAAATATATCGACGAGCTGAAGATCAAGTGTACCGGCTCCCGGCAGAAGGCCAAGGAGCTCTCCGGCGGCAACCAGCAGAAGGTGTGCCTGGCCAAGGCCTTCGCTCTGCAGCCCAAGTTCCTCTTCGTCTCCGAGCCCACCCGGGGTATCGACGTGGGCGCCAAGGCCCTGGTGCTGGAGGCCCTCAAGCGGTTCAACCGGGAATTCGGCGTGACCGTGGTGGTGATCTCCTCCGAACTGGAGGAGCTGCGCCAGTGCTGCGACCGGATTGCCATTGTCTCAGGCGGGCGCGTCGCCGGTATCCTGCCGGCCACCGAGTCCTCGGAGGCCTTCGGTACGCTGATGGTCAGCCAGGTGGTATAAGGAGGATGTCATGGACAAAACAGATATGGAAAAAACGCTGGAAAACCGGGACTTGATGGAGCGCTTCAGCTTTGCCTCCCGCTTCGGGCTGCCCCGAACCATCATCGCCGGGTTTGTCCTGCTGCTCTTCATCATGGCGCCCATTGTGGGCGCCGACCTGACCATGCAGGTTGGCAACGTAATCAACCGCTTCAGCTGGAACGCCGTGCTGGTGCTGGCCATGGTGCCCATGATTCACTCCGGATGCAGCCTGAACTTCGGCATTCCCCTGGGGATCATTGCCGGCTTGCTGGGGGGCACCCTGGCCATCCAGCTGGGCGCCACCGGGCCGGTGAGCTTCTTCATTGCCATCCTGCTGGCCACCCCCTTCGCCCTGCTGCTGGGCGGCGGCTACGGCTGGCTGCTCAACCGCATCAAGGGCGGCGAAATGATGATCGCCACCTATGTGGGCCTGGCCTCCATCGCCTTTATGTGCATGATGTGGCTGCTGCTGCCCTACACCAGCCCCACCATGGTGTGGGGCCTGTCCGGCAAGGGCCTGCGTACCACCATCTCTCTGGACGGCTTCTACGGCGGGGCTCTGGCCAATTTCCTGGCCATTCCCATTGATCCGGCCAACGGCCTGTACTTCCCCACCGGCGCCATCCTGTTCTTCGCCCTGCTGGCTTTCGGCATGTGGGCCTTCCTCCACACCAAGACCGGCACCGCCATGACCGCCGTGGGCTCCAATCCCCTGTTCGCCCGGGCCTCCGGCATCAATGTGGACAAGATGCGCCTGCTGTCGGTGATCATGTCCACCTGGCTGGGCGCGGTGGGTATCCTGGTCTATCAGCAGGGCTTCGGCTTCATGCAGCTGTACATGGCCCCCAACAATATGACTCTGCCCACGGTGGCCGCCATCCTCATCGGCGGCGCCGCCGTCAACAAGGCGACCATCCCCCATGTGATCATCGGCACCATCCTGTACCAGAGTGTGGTCACCCTGACCCCCACCGTTATGACCGCCATGATCCACATGGACGTAAGCGAGGTGGTGCGGATCATCATCTCCAACGGCATGATCGTCTACGCGCTGACCCGCAAAGTTAAGGGGGGTTCAAGATGAAGCGGAAACAAACCTCCAAAGTCAGCCTCAAACGGCTGCTCCAGGACAACTCTGTCCCCATTATGTTCGTGCTGATCTGCCTGATCTGCCTGCCGCTGGCGGGTTACTCCCCCGCCTATCTGCTCAATGAGCTGGTCACCCGTATGGGGCGCAACACCTTCCTGATCCTGGCACTGCTCATCCCCATCATGGCGGGCATGGGTCTGAACTTCGGCATGACCCTGGGGGCCATGGCCGGTGAGATCGCCCTGATTCTGGTGGTGGACTGGCAGATCTGGGGGATCCCCGGCATTATCCTGGCCATGATCATCTCCATTCCCATTTCCGTCCTGCTGGGTCTGTTCTGCGGCAACCTGCTGAACAAGGCCAAGGGCCGTGAGATGGTCACCAGCTACTTCATTTCCTATTTCATGAATGGCGTCTACCAGCTGGTGGTGCTGTTCCTGATGGGTTCCATCATCCCCATTATGCACAGCACCCTGAAGCTGCCCCGGGGCTACGGCATCCGCAACACCGTCAGCCTGCTGAGCATGCGCCAGCAGCTGGACAACCTGCTGGCCATCAATGTGGGCGGCGTGAAGATCCCGGTGCTCACCTTCCTGATCATCGCGGTGCTCTGCCTGGTGATCGTCTGGTTCCGGCGCACCAAGCTGGGCCAGGACATGCGGGCGGTGGCCCAGGACATGAACGTGGCCCGGGACGCCGGCATTAACGTGGACCGCACCCGCATCATCGCCATCGTCATGTCCACGGTAGTGGCTGGCTTCGGCATGATCATCTATCTGCAGAATCTGGGCAACTTCCCCACCTACTCCGCCCACACCCAGATCGGCACCTTCAGCATCGCGGCCCTGCTGGTGGGCGGCGCGTCGGTGGAGAAGGCCTCCATCGGCAACGCCTTCCTGGGCGTGACTCTGTTCCACATGATGTTCATTCTGGCCCCCGAGGCCGGCACCGCCATCACCGGCGACTCCATGATCGGCGAGTATTTCCGTACCTTCGTGTCCTACGGCGTCATTACCGTGGCCCTCATCATGTATGAGAGCAGAAAGCACCGGGCCAAGAGCCAGACCGGCTATCTGCTGGCCCTGGCCCAGAAGGAAGAGGAGGCGCGTGCGAAATGAAGAGCCGCAGACTGATCTTTCAGCTGGCGCTCCTCCTGATCCTGGTGGCTGTCTGCGCTGTGATGATGGTCATTGGCCGGGGTCACACGGTATACTTTGACAACAAAGCCGTGGAGTACCAGGGCACCACCTATGAAGCGCCCTACAAGATTGAGATTCACGTGGGGGACAACGCCGACGGCGACGCCCTCTCCAAGCTCTATGAGGATGAGCGTGCCTCCGCCGACCAGATTGGCCAGAAAATCACCGTCACCCTCATTATCACCCAGGAGAAGGGGGGCGATGAGCAGGCCCCGGTGACCTACACCATCCCCCTGCCCTACGGTATGGACGGCCCCATCATCAATCTGCCCGCCTACCTGGCGGGGCTGCCGGAGGAGGCCTACCTGTCCGAATTCATCCCCGTTATCACCGAGGAGCCCGAGGAGACCGTGGTCATCGACGACGGTATGGGCCTGGGCGATTTCTGATTGCAGATCCAATAAAGCGAGGGCCGGAGGCAGCAGCCTCCGGCCCTTTCACATGGTAGTGCGTTGACTTTGAACGGCGGGGACAGTATAATAGGTCCAACCTATACACGGATGGAAGGGAGGCCGGCCTATGCCGCCGCACAAGGACAGCCGGGCGCTGGATCACCTGCTGCGTCAGATGGATCTGGCCTTTACCAACGTTACGGGGCAGACCATCTCCTTTATTGACCAGTCGGGCAGCTGGCACGGACCGCTCCGGCTGGAGCGCTTTACCCAGTTCTGCCGCTGCGTGATGGACAGCCCGGAGGGGGCGGCCCGGTGCCGGGCCTGCAACCACACCATGGGTCTGCGTGCCGGCGACGGCGTGGTGGTGGAGTGCTGCCACATGGGGGTGAGCGTCATCTCCATGCCGGTGCCGGTGGAGGAGGAGCGGTCCATTTATCTCTCCTACGGCCAGTTTCTCACCCAGGACACCCAGGCGGAATTTTACCGCCGTCTGGAGGACAGCTGCGCCCAGCTGGGCCTGGACTACGCCCGCCTGCAGGGGGCCGCGGCGGAGCTGCGGGTGCTCTCCCAGGAGGAGCTGGACGCACGGGTCCAGCTGCTGCGGATCTTCGCCTCCTATCTGGCGGTGAGCCAGTCGGAGCTGCACACCCGGATGGAGTACGCCCAGCAGATGGAAAAAAAGCTGGAGCTGGAGCGCAAGCTCCACTCCATGGAATTTAAATTTCTCCAGTCCCAGATCAGCCCCCACTTCCTGTTCAACACCCTGAATCTGCTGATGCGCACCGCCTACCGGGAGAACGCTGCCCAGACCGCCGGTCTCATCTGCGATCTGTCCGACCTGCTCCGCCGGGCCTACCGGGCCAAGGACTCGGTGTGCACCCTGTCGGAGGAGCTGCTGTGCGCGGAGAAGTATCTGGCCATCCAGAGCCAGCGCATGGGGCCGGAATTCTCCTACGAGATCGACTGCCAGCCCGGCGGGGAGCGGGTGATGATCCCGGTGCTCACCATCCAGCCCCTGGTGGAGAACGCCATCGTCCACAGCATGGCGGATGAGGAGCGGCCCCTGCGCCTGTCGGTCAAAGTCCGGCTGGATGAGGAGCTGCTGTGCATCACCGTCTCGGACAACGGCGACGGCATTCCCCAGCCGGTGCTGGAGCAGCTGGAGGAGGGGGGCGGCGAGGGCTCCGGCCTGCGCAACGTCTCCGACCGGCTCAAGCTGTTCTTCGGCCCGGAGGCCCGGATGAATATTGCCAGCAGCCCCGGACAGGGAGCTACCGTGGAGCTGCTCTGCCCTCTGGACAGGGAAGGGGGCGGGGCCCATGTATGAGATTCTGGTGGTGGAGGACGAGTACGCCGAGCGGCGGGAGCTGGCCGGGCTGATGGAGGCCCTTGTCCCGGCCCGGCACATCCGCTGCGCCGCCACCTGCGAGGCGGCCATTCAGATGATTGACCAGCTGCCCCCCGACCTGATTTTGCTGGACATCATGCTCAAGGGCCGCTCCGGCTTCGAGGTGGCCCAACATGTCCGCAGCCGGGGGCTGGACTGCCGGATCATGATTCTCACCGCCTACAATGAGTTCGATTTTGCCAGCAAGGCTATGTCCGTGGGCATCCAGGACTACCTGCTCAAGCCCATGCGGCCCGACCTGCTGCTCCAGCGCATCCGCGGCGTGCTCAGCCGCCCCGCCGGGGGGCGGGCCCAGCCGCCCCAGCTGTGGCCCAGTCTGGCCTGCGGCATGACCTTCGGCCTGCCCCAGCCGCTGCCCCGGCTGCCCGCCCGGGTGGTGATGGTCCTGCTGTCCGCCCCCCTGTCTTTGGAGGAGGGAGAGGCCCTCAGCGCCCAGGCCGGGCCGGAGCTCCGGCTGGAGTGCTACGGCCGGCGGGTGGTGTGCTACTGCCCGGAGGGAGCGGCGGAGCCCCTGGAGGCCGCCGGGCGGCTGCTGGCGGAGTGGACGCCCCTGCTGCCCGGCCGGTGCCGTCTGGCCCGGGCGGGGGTGGGAGAGGCAGCCGCCGGGCCGGAGGAGCTGGCGGAGAGCTACCGTACCGCCCGCCTGGCCGCCTGCAGCGGCCCCCTCTTTCCCCAGCGGCTGGTGTGCCGCTACACCCCCTGGACGGGGGAGCGGGAGCCCTATCCCGACCAGGCGGAGGCCCGCCTGATCCGGGCCCTGCGGAGCGGGGAGGATACCATCCAGCCCGCCGGACAGCTGTGCGCCCGGCTGCTGAGCGGCTGCCGGGGAGACGCCGCCATTCTGGAGGGATGGCTGGAGCTGTACTGCGCCGGGCTGCGCCGGGCCTGCGGACAGGTGGGGGCGGACTGGCGGCCGGAGCTGGACCTGGAGGCGTGCTTCACCCCCAGGGAGCTGTCCCGTCGCATGGGGGAGCTGGCCGCCCGGGCAGCCGGACTGCTGGCCCCGGACAGCCGGGCCGACCACCCTCTGGTGGCCCGCACCATCGCCATTGTGGAATCCCGCTATCCCGAGCCGCTGAAGCTGGAGGGGGTGGCTCGGGAGCAGTTTGTCAGCCCCGCCTACCTGGGGCGGATCTTCCACGCCCACACCGGCCAGACCTTTCGGGACTATCTGACCCGGGTGCGGTTGGGTCACGCCGCCCGGCTGCTGGAGGAGGGGGCTTCGGTCTCCGCCGCTGCCGCCGCCGTGGGCTATGAGGACCCCAATTACTTCAGCCGTGTGTATAAAAAACAATTTGGATACCCGCCCAAGGAGGGGCGCAGGTAACGGCCGGGCCGGATGGCCCCGGGCCTGCGCATCCGGGCGGGTATTTCCGTACAGTGGGCGCTTCGCCGATTGGGGAGGTATAAAAAAGTAAGAACATCAAAAAAATCCTGGTCTTTCTGCTGCCTGCGAGGAAAAAATAGTGGGATCTCTTTGCGGATTCGGCGCTTTTGTGCATGGGAATCCGGTTCCAGCTCTGGTATGGTATAGAAAAAGGATCCTCTGTTCCACCGGGATCCGCACAGATGAAACAACCGGAGAGAAAGAGGAGAGCAGTATGACGCAAGAGGAACTGCTGCAGGCGCTGGCCTCGGAGATTGAATGTTCCACCGGCTGCACCGACCCGGGCAGCGTATGTCTGGCGGCGGCGGCCGCCGCCCACGCCCTGGGGAAGCCGGCAGAGGAGATCCAGGTTCTGGTCAGCCCCAATATCTACAAAAACGGGGTGAGCGTTGGCATACCGGGCACCGGACGGGTGGGCCTGGAACTGGCCGCCGCCCTGGGCGTGCTGCTGGACCGGCCCCAGCGGGGGCTGGCCATTCTGGAGGAGGTCACCGACGAGATGGTGTGCCGGGCGGAGGAGACGGTGGCCGCCGGCCGGGTGACGGTAAAGTACGGCGAGACCCCCGACCCGCTGTATGTCCGCGCCGTGGTGCGGGCGGGGGAGGACGAGGCCCAGGCGGTGATCATGTACGACTACTCCAACGTGGTGGAGCTCTCCCGCAACGGCCGGGTGCTGCTGTGCCGACAGGGCGGAGCCGGAGGCCCCCTCCCCTGTCCCTTCCAGGGGCATACGGTGGAGGAGCTCTACAACCTGATTTGCTCCATGGAGCCAGACGCCTTTGACTTTCTGCTGGAGGGGGCCCAGCGCAACAAGCAGGCGGCTCTGCGGGATCTGGAGGACCCCACCCGGCGGCTGGGCCGGACCATCCGGGCCTGTACGGCCATCCAGGACAAGGGCCCCCTGGCGGTATGCGGCGCCGTGCGGGCCTATACCGCCGCCGCGGGGGAGGCCCGCATGGGCGGGATGAACGTGACCATTACCGCCATTACCGGCAGCGGCAACCACGGCATCACCAATTTTGTGGGGGTGCTGACGGCGGCGGAGGAGCTGGAGGCTACCCGGGAGCAGACGGCGGTGGCCCTGGCCATCAGCTCCATGATCACCATTTACATCAAGGGCCATATCAAGCGCATGACCGCCTTCTGCGGCTGCGGCGTGGCCGCCGCCACCGGCATGGCCGCGGCGGTGACCTATCTGCTGGGCGGCGGGTATGAGCAGTCGGTACAGGCCATGCAGACGGTTATCGGCACCATTGGCGGCATGTTCTGCGACGGAGCCAAGAGCTCCTGCGCCTACAAGCTGAGCACTGCCGCCGCCATGGCGGTGCAGGCGGCCTATCTGGCCATGGCCGGCTGCCATGTGCCGGCGGGAGAGGGCATTATCGGCAGGACCATTGAGGAGACCTTTGCCAACATCGGCCGGCTGAACGACCCGGGCATGCTGGAGACCGACCGGGTGATGGTGTCCATCATCGCCCAGCGCCGGGCAAAGGGGTAGCGGAAAGGAGGACTGACCTGTGATCGTATTGAAGGGACGGGTGCTGGACGGCAACGGAGGCCCGCCCATAGAGCAGGGCGCGGTGGTGCTGGAGGGGAACCGGATCCGCCTGGTGTGCCGCCAGAGCGAACTGCCGGAGCTGGAGGGGGCCCAGTGCTATACCACCCGGAACGCCACCATTCTCCCCGGACTCATTGACGCCCATGTCCATATGGGCTGGGGGAGCGCCACGGCGGTGGACTGGCTGAGCATGACCCCCCAGCTGAGCATGGCCCGGGCCCTGCGGGACATGGCCCAGCTGCGGCAGCAGGGCTACACCGCCTTCCGGGATCTGGGCAGCGATGTGATCCTGCTCAAGCCGGCGGTGGCGGAGGGACTGCTGGACGTGCCCCGCATCTTCGGGGCGGGGAAGATCCTCTCCCAGATCGGCGGCCACGGGGACGTGTACCAGAAGCTCTCCCTGGAGGGCAGCCTGGGGGCTTACAGCCCCGCCTTCCTGGTCACCGGGGAGGACGAGGTGCGGCGGGCCTGCCGCATCAACGCCCGCAACGGGGCCGACCTCATCAAGATCATGACCACCGGCGGGGTATTTTCCCAGGGGGACAAGGCCACCCCCCACAGCCACTTCAGCGGCGCGGAGATACGGGCGGCGGTGGAGGAGGCGGAGAACATGGGCAGCTATGTGTCCACCCACGCCCAGGCCAACCGGGGCATCAAGATGGCGCTGAAAAACGGGGTGAAGTGCATCGAGCACGGCTTCTATCTGGACGAGGAGTGCATCGAGCTGATGCTGAAAAACGACTGCTTCCTGGTGCCCACTCTGGCCATCATGCACGCCTCCAAGACCTATTTTTCCCACACCCCTGGGGTGCTGCCCTACCTGCGGGAAAAGACCGAGCGCTCCTATGAGGCCCACTACCGCTCCCTGGAGATGGCCCGCAAGGCCGGCGTACAGGTGGGCGTGGGGTGCGACTTCCTGGGGGACGAGAGCTTCGGCTGTCCGTACAGCCAGGCCACCCTGGAGCTGGAGCGGCTGTGCGCGGCGGGCTACACCCCCATGGAGGTCATCTCCATGGCCACAAAGACCAACGCCAGGCTGCTGCTGATGGAGGACGAGCTGGGCACCCTGGAGCCGGGCAAGCTGGCCGACGTGCTGCTGGTGTCGGGCGATCCGGGGACGGACATCCAGGTGCTGCGGCAGGAGGAGAATGTAAAGCTGGTCATTCAGGACGGACGGATCGTGAAAAACGGTTTGGACAGCTAAACCCGGCAATGAGAAGGAGGAACGGTATGGACACTATTTTTTACAACGGCGTCATCCGCACGCTGGACAAGGCCTATCCCCTGGTCAGCGCCATGGCGGTGAAGGACGGGGTGATCCTCCGCCTGGGCACCGACCAGGAGGTTCTGTCCCTGGCGGACGCCAACACCAAAAAGATCGACCTGGAGGGCCGACTGATGCTGCCCGGCTTCTCCGACACCCATCTGCACCTGCTCTTTTACGCCACCTTCAAGCGGCGCATCGACCTGGTGGACACCACCAGCTATGAAGAGGTGGTGCGCCTGTGCAAGGCCGACGCGGAAAAGGCCCGGAAGGAGAACCGCTGGGTCATCGGCTGCAACTTCAACCAGGTCAACTGGAGCGATGTGAACAAGATCCCCGACCGCCACGACCTGGACGCCATCGCCGCCGACGTGCCCGTGTTCCTGCAGCGGGCCTGCGGCCATATCGTCTGCCTCAACACCAAGGCCCTCCAGCTGGCGGGGCTGTGGGACGAGCGGGCGGACACCACCAAACATACCATGGACTTCGGGGAGGACGGCCTGCCCAACGGCTACGTGCGGGAGAACTCCGCCATGTGTGTGCAGAGCTGCTGGGAGCGCTTCACGGTAAAGGACATCAAGGAGATGCTGGTTACCGTCTGTAAGGAGGCGGCCTCCAAGGGCATCGTACAGGTCCACAGCGACGACTTCAACCTGGTGGCCGACGACGACTTTGCCGACGTCATCCAGGCCTACAAGGAGCTGGCGGAGGAGGGGCGGCTGCCCATCCGGGTCAACGAGCAGATCCGCTTCCGCCGGGCCGAGCAGATTCAGCGCTTCCTGGACATGGGCTACCGGGCCAACGACACCCTGGGCCGCTTCAAGTTCGGGCCCATCAAGTTCCTGTGCGACGGCTCCCTGGGCTCCCACTCCGCCGCCATGCGCCAGCCCTACCGCAACGACCCGGGCACCAAGGGCCTGTTGCTGTTCGGCGACGAGGAGCTGTATGAACTGGCCGAGCTGGCCTACACCAACAGCTTCCATCTGGTGGCCCACTGCATCGGCGACGCCGCCCTGGAGCAGATGCTCAACACCATCCAGCGGGTCTCCCGCACCCACCCCCATCCCGACCGGCGCAACGGCATCATCCACTGTCAGATCATGGACCAGGCCCAGCAGGACCGGTTCAAGGAGATGAACCTGGTGGCCTATGTGCAGCCGGTGTTCCTCAAGGCCGACTCCAAAGTGGTGGACGACTGCGTAGGCCCCGAGCTGGGCAGGCAGAGCTACAACTGGCGGCGGTATGAGGACCTGGGGGTACACATGTGCGGCGGCTCGGACTGCCCGGTGGAGCCCTTTGACGTGCTGCCCAACCTGTACTACGCCGTCACCCGGCGGGACGGGCGAAACGGCCCCCAGTGGTACCCGGAAAACGGCGTCACCCTGGAAGAGGCGGTGGAGATGTTCACCAGCGAGGCCGCCTACGCCTCCTATGACGAGGACCGCTACGGCACCCTGACGGTGGGTAAGTACGCCGACCTGGTGGTGCTGGACCGGAATATTTTTGAGCGTCCCCTGGAGGAGTTGTTTGACACCCAGGTTATGCTGACTATGGTAGAGGGAGAGATCGTGTACCAGCGCGGCTGAAAGAGGGGCCGCACCATGAGAAACGGAGGGAATTGTGTATGAAAAAGAAGCATTGGGGCATTGACAGCGTGGTGGTGGGCCTGGCCCTGTTTTCCACCATGTTTGGCGCGGGCAACCTGATTTTCCCGCCCCAGATCGGCCTGTCCACCGGTACCCAGTGGCTGCTGGGCGCCATTGGTATCCTGATCACCGGCGTCATCCTGCCGGTCACCGCCTTCTGGGCGGTGAACAACGTGGGCGACGTAAAGACCCTGATGGGCCACGTCCACCCCAGATTCTACGACTGGTTCTATGTCATCGGCTGCATCCTGGTGGGCATGGGCTCCACCCTGCCCCGGTCGGGCGCCACCACCCATGAGCTGGCCATCCAGCCCCTGTTCCCCAACGTCCCCATCTGGGTGACCATGGTGGTGTTCTTCGCCCTGGTGCTCTTCTTCGCCTTCGACAAGAACTCGGTGGTGGATAAGCTGGGCAAGTACCTGACCCCTCTGCTGCTCATCATGCTGGCCATCGTCCTCATCAAGGGCGTGGTCTCCCCCATCGGCGTGCCCCAGGAGGTGGATAACCCCAGCCCCGTCACCTCCGCCATGCTCACCGGCTACCTGACCGGCGACCTGACCGTGGGCCTGATGTGCGCCAACATCTTTATCAGCGGCCTGGTGCTGAAGGGCCATCGGGACGAGCAGGAGCGCAAGCGCTGCGGCATCCTGGTAGGCCTGGTCAGCGTGGCCTCCCTGGGAACCATCTATGTGATGCTCACCTACATCGGCGCCACCGGCGGCGCCTACTATGACCTGAGCACTCCCCAGACCACCCTGCTCTCCGGCCTCATCGGCCAGACCCTGGGCGTTGTGGGCATGGGCTGCATGGGCCTGGCGGTGGGCCTGGCCTGCCTGACCACCGCAGTGGGCATCGGCACCACCGGCGCCATGGTGGTAAACGAGGTCTCCAAGGGCCGCATCCCCTATCGGGTGTGGATCGTGGTAGTCTGCGTGGTGGGCGCGGTGTTCGGCTCCTTCGGCGTGCAGAGCATCATTGACTACGTGACCCCCATTTTCCTCATCATGTACCCCATCTGCATCGTCTTTACCGTGCTGGGCCTGCTGGACAAGTGGATCCCCAACGACGGCGTGTACAAGGGCGGCATTATCGTCTCCGGCGTGGTGAGCGTGGGCGACGCCATCCTCAGCGTGGCGCCCGACTTCACCGCCCTGCGCAATGTAATGGGCTTTATCCCCCTGTTTGAGCAGGGCTTCTCCTGGCTGGTGCCCACCATCATCGGCATGATCGTGGGCGGCATCATCTGCCGCGGCAAGCCCCGCTACTTCTATCAGCCCGCCGAGACGGCTGACAGCGCCCAGTAAAAAGCACCGGTACAAAAGCACGCACCGCGGCAGGGCCGGCCAGCCCTGCCGCGGTGCGTTTCAGAGAGAAGGAGCGACATGAACAACTTCAAACAAGAAAAGCCGGCCGCCGCCCTCACCAGACCCTGGGTGGTGGGCCTGGCGGCCTCCTTTTGCTGCCTGCTCTGGGGCAGCGCCTTCCCGGCGGTCAAGATCGGCTACCGGCTGCTGGACATCGGCGGGGAGGACTCCGCCGCCCAGATCGTCTACGCCGGCCTGCGCTTTTTCATCGCCGGGGTGCTTATCGTCCTGGTCCACTGTCTGCGGGAGAGGCGGTTTGTCGCCCCTAAATCCAGCTCCTGGCCCATGGTGGCCAAGCTGGGTCTGGTGCAGACCGCCGTGCAGTATTTTTTCTTCTACATCGGCATGGCCCACACCTCGGGGGTAAAGGCCTCGGTGATCACCGCCTCCAACGTGTTTTGGGCCATCCTCATCTCCGCCCTGGTGTTCCGTTTTGAGGGCCTGGGGTGGAACAAGCTGCTGGGCTGCCTGTGCGGATTTCTGGGGGTGGTGGTCATCAACCTGTCCGGCGGCTCCCTGGCGGGGGGACTCTCCCTGGCGGGGGAGGGGGCCATCTTCCTGGCCGCCGTGGCAAACGGCCTGGCCGTGTCCATGTTCAAGTCCTATTCCGCCCATGAGGACGCCTTTGTGCTGTGCGGCTATCAGTTTGTGCTGGGCGGCCTGCTGCTGCTGGCCGGGGGCCTGGCCGGTGGAGGAGCGCTGTCCGGCTTTGACCCGCCGTCCCTGCTGATTCTGGCTTATATGGGCGTATTGTCGGCGGTGGCCTATACAATCTGGAGTATTTTGACAAAATATAACCCTGTGGCCAGTGTGACCATCTACGGCTTTCTCAATCCGGTGTTCGGCGTGCTCCTGTCCGCCCTGCTGCTGGGTGAGCAGAACCAGGCCTTCACCGTCTATGGACTGGCGGCCCTGGCGCTGGTGTGCCTGGGCATCTTCCTGGTCAACCGGGCCAAGGGCTGAGGAGGCTCAGGCCGGGGAGGCCCCGCTTTCGGGCAGCAGCAGGACAAAGCGGCTGCCGCCGCCCGGGGCGGGCTCGGCCCAAACCTGCCCGTTGTGCAGCTCGGCAATGGCCCGCACCAGGGAGAGCCCCAGCCCCGCGCCCCCCAGCTGACGGGAGCGGGAGGGGTCCACCCGGAAGAAGGGCTCAAATACCTGCTGGAGCAGCTCCTGGGGAATCCCGATGCCCTGGTCGGTGATCTCCACCCGGAGAACGCCGCCCGTACAGGCGGCGGAGACCGTCACGGTGCCGTTGGGGCGGTTGTATTTGACGGCGTTTTCCACCAGATTGAAGAAGGCCCGCTCCAGCAGGGTGCGGTTTCCCAGAACGGTTCCCGGCTGGGTGTGGAGCTGGATGGAGACTTGGTGCTGCCGGGCCGGCTCCAGCAGGTCCTCCACCGTATCGGCCAGCAGCTGGGGCACGTCAACCCGGTCCCCGCATTCCAGCGTGTCCATGTTGCTCAGGGCCAGCAGATCGCCCACCAGATCGGACAGACGCTGGGTCTGTTCCTCCAGCACCCGCAGCAGCGCGTCGGTTTCCGGCGTGCTGCACAGCCCCTTTTTCCGAAAGAGGGCCATGCGGGTTTTGAGCACGGTCAGCGGCGTGCGCAGCTCATGAGCGGCGCACTGGGAAAAGCGCTTCTGCTGGGCAAAGGCCTGGCTGAGATTTTGGGACATCTGGTTGAAGGAGGCCGTCAGGCCCGCCACCTCGTCTCCGCTGGAGGGCACGGGAAGGGGTCGGTCCAGGTCCGCCGCGGTCCGGCAGCGGATCTGCTCGTCCAGGCGGCGCAGGGGGGCGAGGGCTTTCCCCGTGAGCCAATACACCATCAGACAGCCCACGGCCACGATCACCCCCATGGCCAGCAGGCTCTGCACCCGGAAGAGCCTGCGCACGGGGAGGGTGGCCTGGGCCAGGGAAAGCTCCTCCATCGGCGATGAGCTGCCGCCGTTCAGCGCAGCCGCCGGCTGGAGGGGAATGGCCTCAATGGCGTCCGCCATCTCATAGGCGTAGTAGTTGTGGCTGAGAGTCAGAAGCAGGCAGCAGGCGGCCAGCAGCAGGCCGCACACCAGAGTCACCCGCAGGCGCAGGGAGAGACGCTGTTTCACCGCTCCACCTCCAGGCGATAGCCCTGACCGATCTTTGTCACAATGGGGTCGTATCCCAGGGCCTGGCGGAGCTTTTTTCGCAGGGAGGAGATGTGCATGCGCACAGAATGGCTGAAGGGGTTGGAGTCGCTCTCCCAGATGTGGTCCAGCAGCTCCTCCTGGCTGACGGTCCGCTCCGGGTGGAGCACCAGGTATTCCAGCAGCTCAAATTCCTTGCGGGTCAGGGGGAGCGCAGACCCGTCCGCCGTAATCTCCCGCCGCTGGACATCCAGGGTCAGGGGCCCGGCGGAAACGGCAGAGCTCCGGGGGGCAAAGTCCCGGCGCAGCAGGGCCCGCACCCGGGCCTCCAGCTCCTCCAGCTCAAAGGGCTTTGTCAGGTAGTCGTCCGCCCCCAGGTCCAGACCGGCCACCCGCTCCGACAGCGCGCTTCTGGCGGACAGAATGAGCACCCGCAGCTCCGGCCTCTCCTGCCGGACGGCCCGCAGAATGTCCAGCCCGTCCATACCCGGCAGATTCAGGTCCAGGATCACCAGGTCGTAGGGCTCCACCAGAATGGTTTCCCATGCCGTAAGGCCGTCGTAACAGCGTTCCACCGTGTAGCGCTCCAGCTCCAGGTCCTCCGCGATATCGTCGCACAGCTGGCGCTCATCCTCCACCACTAAAATTCTCATAACAAAACTCCCGGCGTTTTTCTGACAAGATATCACAAACTGGGTCAAATCCGTGTCAAGTATTCCTTGACACGGATTTGACATTCTGTATGGTACCATATCCCCCGTCAAATGAAAACACAGGAGGAATTTCCATGCAGAAAAAACGTGTTGTAGCCGCCGCTCTGGCCCTTTGCCTCACCCTTGCCGCCTGCGGGAGCAAGGCGCCCAGCCAGGAGGAGGTGGAGGCGGCCATCCGGGACGGCTCCGTCACAGTGCAGGACGCGCTGGACAAGGGCTGGATCACCCAGGAGTGGGCGGACAGCTATCTGGAGGAGAACACCGTGCCCGCGGCGGATAAAGTGGCCATTAACAAGGTGGGCGACTTTACCACCCAGACGCTGGCGGGAGAGGAGTTTACCAACGAGGACCTTCCCTCCGTGGCCTTCGTGGCCTTTCTGGACCCTGAGGACGAGGGCTTTGCCGACTTCTATCAGGCCCTGAGCGATGGGGCGGAGGGCGTCCGCTCCGCGGGGGCCGACATTGTGGTGTGCGTCAAGGGCGACATGGATGCCCAGCTGTTCCAGGACGCGCCCTTTTCCATTGTGGCGTACAACGACTCCATGAAAGAGGCCCTGGCCCAAAACGACGAGATGGCTTCCGGCATTCCCTGCACCGGCGTCTGGTATGTAAACGGCTCCCTCATTTCTGCCTGGAGCTCCTCGCTGGACGGGGAGGCGCTGGCGGAGAGCGCCGGCGGCTATGTGTCTATGGGCCAGGAGAGCGGCGGCGAGACAGAGGACGGCATGGCGGCTATTACGATGGGGTGAGCGGGGGAATGAAGAGAAGTTCCGTTCTGCTGCTGGCCGGGGCGGTCCTCATCGCGGCGGGGGTGCTGCGGGAGGAGCACGTCACGGTGCTGCACAAGGGCGTCAATCTGTGTCTGGAGTGTGTGGGCATTGGCTAGAGAAAAACGAAGCGGGAGCCGCTGGAAGATCCAGCTGCTGGCCACGTTGGCCTGCAATCCCTTTCTGTCCAACTTCTTTAAAGGGAAATTATACCGCGGCCCCCTGAAAGGCGTGTGCGTTCCGGGGCTGAACTGCTACTCCTGCCCTGCCGCTGCGGCGTCCTGCCCCATCGGCTCCCTGCAGGCGGTGATCGGCGCCCCCCGATACCAGGTGTCCTACTACGTTGTGGGCATCCTCCTCTTTCTGGGCGCGCTCCTGGGGCGCGGGATCTGCGGTTTTCTGTGCCCTTTCGGATGGTTTCAGGAGCTGCTGCACAAGCTCCCCACCAGGAAATACAGCACCCGCCGGCTGCACGGGCTGACCTATCTGAAATATGGGGTTCTGGCGGTGTTTGTGGTCCTGCTGCCCATGACGGTGGTCAATGAGGTGGGGCTGGGAGACCCCTTTTTCTGCAAATATCTCTGCCCCGCCGGGATTCTGGAGGGCGGGCTCCCCCTGTCGCTGGCCAACGAGAGCATCCGGGCCAGCCTGGGGACGCTGTTTACCTGGAAGAGCTGCCTGCTGGTTGGGGTGGTGGTGCTGGCCGTCTTTTTCTACCGGCCCTTCTGCAAGTGGCTCTGCCCCCTGGGGGCCTTCTACGCCCTGTTCAATAAGCACGCGCTCTGCCGCCTGACCGTCGATCAGGACCGGTGCACCGCCTGCGGCGCGTGCAGCAAGGTCTGCGGCATGGATGTGGACGTGTTCCGCAGCCCCAACCACACCGAATGCATCCGGTGCGGAGACTGCATCCGGGCCTGTCCCCATCAGGCCATTCGCAGGACCCCGGACCTGCGGGCGAAATACAAAAAGGAGTTGAGCCGATGAAAAAGAGCATTTGTATCCTGCTGGCCGCCGGCCTCATGGCGGGACTGAGCGCCTGCTCGTCCTCGGACGATACGCTGGTCTCCAAGACCCCCTTTCCCGCCTTTTCCGAGCTGGACACCCAGGGAAATACCGTGACCAGCGATATCTTTGCCGATTACGACGCCACCATTATCAACTTCTGGAACAACGGCTGCGGCACCTGCATTGAGGAAATGCCCGAGCTGGAGGCCTATTATCAGGGCTTCAAGGAGCAGAACATCAACCTGATCGGCGTGGCCTCCGACTCGGGAGAGAGCGACGAGCAGCTGGAGACCGCCCGGGAGATTTTGTCGGAAAAGGGCGTGACATACACCAATCTGTCCCCCGACCCGGATAACGAGCTGTACCAGGACTTTATTTCCCAGCTGACGGGCTATCCCACCACCTATGTGGTGGACAGCGAGGGCAACATTGTGGGAGCGCCCATCATCGGAAACGTAAAGGACCAGGAGGATACCCTGAACGCCCGCCTGGAGCAGGCAATGGGCGATTGAGGGGCGAAAAAGGTCAGAACAGGAGAGAGGGATCAGCCCATGGGGCTGATCCCTCTTTTCTTTTGTGGAGATAAGCGAGGGTCAGTTGGTGCCGGGCTCCGGCTCCAGAAGCCGCCGCCGGTGCTCGGCAAAGCCCAGCTTTGTCAGGTGGTCGGGGCCGGAGGCCAGGCTGCCGAACTCATAGTGCAGAAGGGACTTGGGCCGGGGCAGGCTGAGGAAGAAGAGATCGAGGAAGTCCCGCAGGCCGGCAAAGTCATAGTGGATCAGATAGCGGGGGATCATGCGGCCCCGGAATTCCGCCTTGCGGACCTTCCGGTCGGTGTTGATGTACTCCCAGCGATCCGCCACCAGATAGTCGATGCTCTGGGGGGTGTCCTGGATCAGCACCGCCAGAGCCCTGCGCTCCTTGTCGGCCTTCTGGTGGAGCAGCACCAGATGGACCGGCCCCAGCTCCTCCAGCTCCCAGGACAGGGACAGGTAATCCAGCCCGCCCAGCTCAAAGCGCACCAGCTGGTCGGTGAGGGTCAGCCGGGTGGCGGCGTTTACCTCCAGTCTGGTGACTGTTCCCCCCGACTCCTGATAGGCGAAGCGGAGGGGCGTCTTGTTGAGCACATACCGCCGGCGCAGCAGCGCGCCGCCGCACTCCTCCATGGAGAAGCAGCCCTGGGTCCGCTTGTAGTAATAATAGTGGTACTCGGTGTTGTAGAGGTCCACCTTGTTGGACCAGCGGCCGTTGCCGCTGTCAATGCCGTTGAGCAGGGCGACCAGGGTTTCGATGGGCTTTTGTGGGGTGCGGTGTACCAGATAGTCCGGCAAAGTGCCCATGCGGAAGGGGAGCTGGGGGGTCTGGTCGGCCTGACCGTAGTAATAGCTCTCCCAGTCGGACAGCAGCCCGTCCCGGGCGTGGGCGTCGTCCCGGAAGCGCAGCAGGGCGCAGGTTCCGGGCTGGGCGTCGGTGACGAAGCTGGGCTGGCTCCAGAGCAGGACCAGGTTGTGGTTGACCACCAGGCGGGTGACCTGTTTCACCTCGAACCCCTGGAGCAGCTGCGCCAGCAGGGCGGGGGTGATGGCCTCCCCCTCAAAGTCCTGGCTGGGCATGGCGGAGTACTCCACATGCAGGTGCTGGCACAGGCCGGTGTTCAGCTCGTCCGGACTGGGGGCGGGGGCGAATACCTCTTTGAAAATCTCCGTGGAGATATGCCAGGCATCCTGCAGGGAGCTCACCCCATCCCGGCAGAACTCCCGCAGCAGCCCAAGGCCCTCCGCCGTCCGCCGGAAGGCCAGCAGCTGCCCGTTGCCGTACCAGGCGCAGCTGTACAGCTCCCCTTCCGCCTCCTGGCAGAAGCGGGCCGGACGGAGGATGGCGGCGCCGCCCTCCGTGGGGACCAGACAGGCCGCCTCGCCCGCCAGCGCCTCGGCGGTTCTGGACAGCAGGGCGTCTGGAAGGCCCAGCCGGGCCAGCCGCTCCCGCAGGTGGGCCTGCACCTCTTCCCGTTCGTCCTGGAAGGCGGACAGGATGGGGAGCAGCAGCAGAAAGAGTTCGTCATCCTCCAGCTGGGCCAGCCCCCAAAAGGGCAGCTCCGGGTTGCAGAGGACCTGGCCGTCTATGCGGTACTCCACGTAAAACTGGTGGAACAGGAGCTGGATCTCCATGGTGCGCTGGACGCTCTGGCCGGTTTCGTCGGTGCCGGACTGGGTGAGGGGAATGGAGCGGGACAGCTCCGCCTGGGCCAGCTGCTGGTTCCACACCTGGTTGGAGGAGAACTCCCGGTCCAGCAGGGCGTACAGGCTCTCTTGCTCCTGGCCCTCCGCCCAGTAGAAGGCGGTCTGGAGAAAATAGCGCAGGAAAAGGGGATTGGAGAGGGTGCAGCTCTCCGGCCCGATGTCCTCCATAGCCAGCTGGGCCAGCTGCTCCCGCTCCTGCTTGGCCGCCATCTCCCCCTCCCGCTGGAGCAGGGCCTGCCGGATGGCCGCTACCACGTTGGGAGCATAGGGCAGGGTCTGGTCCGCCTCATATAGGTCGGAGAGGGCCTGGAGAAAGTGGGGATTGGAAAACCAGCTGCACCAGTGGGGAAGCAGCTCGTCCCGGACAAACACCCGGTTGCGGATGGCCCGCTGAAAATCCTCCCGGGCCATAAACCGCTCCACCAGCGCCCGGCCCCGGGGGGAGTCCTCTCCCCCCGCCGCCTGCACCTCCGACCCCAGATCAATGTAGGCGGTGCGCAGCTCCACAAACCGCTCCCGGGGGGCGCACACCTCCGGCGCCTTGGCCAGGACGATCTCCCGCAGGCGGCCGTAGAAAACCTTGGAGCGGCCCATAATCGCCGAGTTCAGGTCAAAGATGTTCCACAGCACCTCATAGGCGTCCGTGGGCAGGAAATGGTCGTTGAAAAAGGCCTCCAGCAGGCGCATGGAAACGATGTTGCGCTCCGTCTCCGGCTTGCCGGAGCATTTTTCCTTGAGATATGCGCTGCTGTACCGGATCAGGACCTTTTGCAGCCGCTCCAGGTCGGGCTGCTGCCACATTCCCGCCCGGGCCAGGCCGCAGAGGGTCTCGTAATCCTGATAGGCCACGGAGAGCACCACGTCGTTGCCCTGCAGCTTGCGCACCAGCGGGCCCAGACCGGCGATGCGCAGGATGTGATTTACCCCCTCAAAGCCGGCGCCCTGCTCCAGGACAAACTCCGTGTGAGCCTGGTAGACCTCCGCCCGGTAGCGGTAGGCCACGGCCAGGGCCAGCTGGAACTCCTTGGGGGGCGGAAATTCCTCCCCTGCCTGGTCTACCGCCTGCCACAGGGCATGGGTGAACCGGGGGTCATGAAAGACCGCCAGAAATTCCGGGGAGGTGAACCACAGGTCCCACTGCTTGCGGTCCCGGCGCTGCTTGGAGCGGTAGAGCTCCTCAAAGCGCTCCAGAGCCGGGCAGGGGAAACCACCCTCCCCCTGGGTTTCCTCCCACAGGGTGAAGCCGCCTGTCTTGGTCTCCTGCTTCGCTGGCCCGGCCGATTCTGCGGGTTGGGGCTGGGGGGCGGGGGTCTCCGGAGGGGCGTCCGGCTGCTCCTGGCCCCGGGCGTAGGCCATGGCCTGCTCGTAGGCCCGGCGTACCGCCAGAAATTCCTCCGGGTGCTCTTCCGGGTTGTACCGCGCCGCCGCCGCCGCATAGGCCCGGCGAATGGCCCCCGTGTCCCGGGTGGGGGCAAGACCCAACAGATCCCAAGGCTGCATCATATCTCCTCCTCGTCCTCGTCGTCGTTGTCATCCCGGAAAGGGGGCTCCCAGATATCCCGCTGGGCCCAGCCCTCCAGCTCCTCCAGATGCCGGAGCAGGTTCTCCCGCTCCTGGGTCAGCCGGATGGAGCTGCCCGACTGAAGGGCCTGGGTCAGCCGCAGGATGATGTGGGCGGCCTCCTCCCGCCGGCTGTCGGTCAGCTCGGCAAACAGCCGCTCCGCCCTGGAGAGAAGCAGCAGGTCCTCCTCCCGGGGGAGAGACTGGTCCGGCAGGGCGTTCAGCCGCTCCAGCGCCCGGTTGATCTCCTCCTCCGACCAGTTGAGCCGGGGATTGAGAATGACGGTGCGCCGCCGCTCGCCGCCGCTGCTCTCGGCGGTCACCTCCAGAATCCCGTTGATGTCATAGGCGAAGGTCACCGTGACGGACTGCTTGCCCGCATCGTCCGGCGGCACCGACACCGACAGCTCTCCCAGCAGCAGATTGTCGGCGGCATAGTAGTTTTCCCCCTGGTAGATGGACAGGCGGATGCGCCGCTGGTAGGGGGAAAGGGTGTAAAACCGCTCCGTGCGGCGGGCGGGGAGGATGCTGCTGCGGGGAATCAGCGTGGACATGTGGGGGTTGACGTCCTGCAGATCGTTGCAGGTGGCCACTCCCAGAGAGAAGGGGCACACGTCGGTCATCACCAGGTCCTGGAGCTGGGCGTCCCGCTGCTTGATGCCGGCGCACAGGCCCACCCCCAGGGCCACGGTGTGCTCCGGATGCTCCGCCAGGGTGGGACGCTTGGAAAACAGCCCCTCCAGATAGTCCACAAACACGCCCAGCTGGGACGAGCCCCCCACCAGCACCACGTCGTGGATGGCAGAGATGGGGATGCCGCTGTCCCGGACGCCCCGGACGATGACCTCCTTGACCTGCTGGAAGATGGGCTGGCAAAGGTGGGACAGGAGCTCCCGGTTCAGCGGGGCGCTCAGGGTCTCCCCGCCCAGCTGGCAGGCCAGGATGCAGCCCCGACCCCCCGCATGGCTGAGGCCGGTCTTTCCCCGCTCCGCCAGAGAGAGCAGCTGCCGCTGCTGTTGGGCGTCCAGCTCCGACCAGACAAGGCCGGTCTGCCGGCAGAAGTAGTCGGCGATGGCCCGGTCAATGTCGTTGCCGCCCAGGCGGTTGTTGCCGGCGATGGCCACGATCTCCACCATGTTGGCAAAGCAGTCCACCACGCTGACGTCCAGAGTGCCGCCGCCGAAATCCACAATGAGCAGCCGCCGCTCCTCCTGAGGGGTAGCGCGGCTGTGGAAGAGGGCCGCGGCGGAGGGCTCATTGATGAGCCGCTTTACCGGCAGTCCCGCCAGCTGAGCCGCCAGACGGGTGGCGCAGCGTTGGTTGTCGTTGAAATAGGCGGGGACGCTGATGACGGCCTCCTCGATCCGCTCTCCCAGGGCCGCCTGGGCGCTCTGGGCCAGCTTCCGCAGCACCAGAGCGGACAGCTCGTGGGGCAGAAAGCTCTTTCCGCCCAGGGAGAAGGTCTTTTCCGTGCCCATCCAGGTTTTGAAGGAGGACGCGGTCTCTGCGGGATGGGTAATCAGCCGCTCCTTGGCCACGGCGCCCACCACCACGGAGCCGTCCTCCAGCACCCCCACACAGCTGGGCGTCATGTACTGCCCCAGCTCGTTGGGGAGCAGCTCCGGGCGTCCGTTTCGATAGACGCTGACCAGCGAGTTGGTGGTGCCCAGATCAATTCCGATGATTGCCACAGGTCGGCAGCCTCCTTTTTGCTCCGCCGCCGGACCATGGAGCCCGGCGGATACTGATGGAAAAAGTGTACACCAGGGATGGGCGCAAATCAAGCGGGTCCCGGCGGGATGCCGCCTGCCCAAAAAACCTCCCCCCGGCGCGGACAGGACGCGCCGGGGGGAGGTTGTCTGTTTCAGCGGGGAGAGGGGAGGGAAAGCTTGCCCATGATGGCGGCGCGGCGGGCGCCGGTGACCGAGGGCAGGGCGTTGGGCTGACCCGTCATGAAGCGGTCCCCCATCAGGGCGAAGGCTACCGCCTCCTTGGCGTCGCTGCTCAGCCCCAGGTCCTCCTGGGTGCGCACCTGGACCCCGTGGGCCCCCAGACGCCGCCCCAGGGCGGCCATCAGGGTGGGATTGTAGCTGCCGCCGCCGCCGGCGATCAGCTCGGTGGCCTGGTAGCGGGGCAGGACATACCGCGCATAGGCGTCGGCAATGGACCAGGCGGTGAGCTCGGTGGCGGTGGCCGCCAGATCGTCAAAGGACAGGCCGTGCTCTTTGCCGTAGCGCAGCAGTTTGGCGGTATACTGTTGTCCAAACCGCTCCCGGCCGGTGGTCTTGGGCAGGAGCTGGGTATAGTAGGGGTCTTTCTGAAGCTCCTCCAGCAGCTCCCGGCACACCGTGCCCCGGGCGGCGGCGGCCCCGTCCCGGTCAAAGCCCTCCGCCCCGCCGGTGGCGGCGGAGATGACCGCGTCGATAATCATGTTGCCCGGGCCGGTGTCAAAGGCAAAGACCGACTCCGGCGGGGCGTCGGCGGGCAGCACCGTCATGTTGCCGATGCCGCCAATGTTCTGCAGCAGGATGGTCTCCCCCTTCCGGCGGTAGAGCAGATACTCCGTAAAGGGCACCAGGGGCGCGCCCTGTCCGCCGGCGGCCATGTCGGCCACCCGGAAGTCAGAGACGGTGGGAATGCCGGTGCGCTCGGCAATCACCGCTCCCTCCCCAATCTGTACCGTGCAGCGGATGGGGTAGCCGTCAGAGCAGTCGGCCTGAGGGGCGTGCCAGATGGTCTGGCCGTGGGAGGCGATGAAGTCCACCGCGTTTTTATCCACCCCCGCCTCCCGGATCACCGCCAGGGCCGCCTCGGCAAAATACTCTCCCAGCAGAAAGTTCATGTACCCCACTTTGTCCACCGTGGCGTTTTCCGGGCGGAAGAGGGCGAAAATCTTCTCCCGCACCGCTGGGGGATAAGGCATGTTCCGAAAAGCCAGAAGCTTTACCTTGGGCTCCGGCCCCAGTCCCTCCAGCTCCACCAGCGCGGCGTCGATACCGTCCACCGAGGTACCCGACATCAGCCCCACCGCCAGCCGCCAGGGTTTGTTTGCCACCTGTTTGATCATCTGTCCTCCACTCCTTCCAAAATCTGTTGGTCCCTTTCGCCAAAAAGGTCCCCTGCGATTCAGTATAAAGTGCATAATTGAACTGCTGGTTTCGGGGTGATATAATATTTTCAAATCCAATGGTACTATGATACAATATTTCCTGCCAGATGAAAAGAGGTTTTTTGCTTGAGCATAGTGGCGCCGTTGATGGAGCGGGCCGTGGCGGAGGGCGTGTTCCCCTACGGCGAGTGGGCGCTCTTTGACAAAACCGGCGTGAGAGAGACCGGAGCCACCGAAGGGGCGGGGGGACGCTGGTTCGACCTGGCCTCCCTCACCAAGCCCCATACCGCCACCGCCCTGCTGGCGGTGGCGGCGGAGGGAAGGGTCTGCCTGGACGACCCGGTGGGCGGACTGCTGGGCGGAGCCCAGGGGACGCTGGGGACGCGCCTGGCGGGCATGACCCTCCGGGCCCTGCTCACCCACACGGCGGGCCTGCCGGCCTGGTATCCCTTTTACGCCGACGGACGGCCCTTCTTTGAGATCCTGGCCGACCTCCCTCCGGGACAGCCCGGCATGGTGTACAGCGACATCGGCTATATGCTCCTGCGGGAGGTGCTCTGCGCCGTTACGGGCCTGCCCTTCCCGGAGGTCATCCGCCGGTATGTGGCCCAGCCGCTGGGGATTGACCAGCTGTGCTTCTGCCCGGAGCCTTCCCTGCCTCTGGTGCCCTCCTGCCGGGACAACGGGGTGGAGGAGAACATGTGCCGGGAGCGGGGGATGGCCTTTGACGGCTTCCGGCCCCACTGCACCGACGTGGTGGGCCAGCCCAACGACGGCAATGCCTTTTACTATTTTCACAGCGTCAGCGGCCACGCCGGACTGTTCGGCACCCGGGAGGGGGTGGCCAGACTGGGACAGTTCTATCTGAACACCCGGGACCCGGCCTTCCTGGGGGCGGTCACCCCCCAGCCGGGCTGCGAGGGACGCTGTCTGGCCTTCCACACCGGGGGGGCCTTTCCCACCGGCTGCGGACACACCGGATTCACCGGGACCAGCCTGTGGGTGGACCGCCAGACCGGCATAGGCCTGGCCCTGCTGACAAACAGACTGTATTACGACCACCTGCCCCAAGCGGACATGAACGCCTTCCGCAGGGAAGTGCACCTGGCCCTTGGGCGGGAAATCCATTGAGGAAAGCGAGTAGATTTGATTGGTACAGCTGAACATGCTGCCCACGGAGCAGCGTAACCCCAATACCGCGGACATTGACCGCATTTCCACCCTGGAGATGGTGCGCCGGATCAACGACGAGGACAAAAAGGTGGCCCTGGCCGTGGAGCGGGAGCTGGAGAGCATCGCCAGGGCGGTGGACGCCGCCTATGAGGCCCTGCGGGACGGCGGCAGGCTCATCTACTGCGGCTGCGGCACCTCGGGCCGCCTGGGCGTGCTGGACGCCGCCGAGTGTCCCCCTACCTATTCGGTGGACCCCGGTATGGTGATGGGAGTGATGGCTGGCGGAGAGAGCGCCATGTTCCGGGCCGCCGAGGGGGCGGAGGACAACGCCCAGGCCGGACGGGAGGACATGGAGGGCATCCATCTGAGCGCCAGGGACCTGGTGGTGGGCATCGCCGCCAGCGGCCGCACCCCCTACGTGCTGGGCGCCATGGCCTACGCCCATGAGATCGGGGCCAGAACCGTGGCCCTCACCTGCAACAAGAACTCGGAGATGAACGCCGCGGCGGATATCCCCATCGGGGTGGAGACCGGCCCGGAGGTCATCACCGGCTCCACCCGCATGAAGAGCGGCACCGCGGAGAAGATGGTGCTCAACATGATTTCCACCGGCGCCATGATCCGCCTGGGCAAGGTGTACGGCAACCTGATGGTGGACGTGATGCCAACCAACGAAAAGCTGGTGCGCCGGGCCATCTCCATCGTGTCCACCGCCGCAGGCGTGGAGGAGGAGCTGGCCCGCCAGACCCTGGAGCAGTGCGGCTTCTCGGTCAAGACCGCCATCGTCATGCTGGCCCGGGGCCTGAGCGCCCAGGAGGCGGAGAAGCGGCTGAAGGAACACGGCGGCGTTATCGCCAAAGTACTGGAGGAGGGCTGAACCATGGACCTCAGACAAGCGGTAGGCCAGCGGATTATGGCCGGATTTCCCGGCACGGAGATCGACGAGGGCTTCGCCCAGCTGGTGCGGACCCACAAGATCGGCAACGTCATCCTGTTTCGCCGGAACATTGAGAGCAGGGAGCAGCTTACCCGCCTGTGCCGGGAGCTGAAGGAGCTCATCCGGGCCGAGACCGGGGCCGAGCCCCTCATTGCCATCGACCAGGAGGGAGGCGTGGTGACCCGCCTCTCCGACGATATGCTTAACACCCCCGGCGCCATGGCCCTGGCCGCCGCCGGAGGGGACGCCCCCTACCGGGCCGGATTGCTCACCGCCCGGGAGCTGCGCAGCTGCGGCGTCAACTTCAACCTGGCCCCCGTGCTGGACGTCAACTCCAACCCGGCCAATCCGGTCATCGGCGTGCGCAGCTTCGGCGACGACCCCGAGCGGGCGTCTGAGCTGGCCCTGGCATTCATGCGGGGCACTTTGGAGGGGGGCGTGATGGCCTGCGGAAAGCACTTCCCCGGCCACGGCGACACCGCGGTGGACTCCCATCTGGGCCTGCCCCTGGTGGAAAAGGGGCGGGAGGAGCTGGAGCGCTGCGAGCTGCCTCCCTTCCGGAAGGCCATCGGGGCGGGCATCCCCGCCATCATGACCAGCCACGTCCTCTTCCCCAGGCTGGAGCCGGAGCGGCTGCCCGCCACCATGTCCCGGCGGCTCCTCACCGGGCTGCTCCGGGAGGAGCTGGGCTTCGGCGGAGTCATCATCAGCGACTGCATGGAGATGGACGCCATCGCCAAGTTCTACGGCACGGTGGAGGGGGCGGTGGCCTCCATCGCCGCCGGTGCGGACATCGTCTGTATCTCCCATACCGCAGCCCTGGCCCAGGAGACGGCGGAGCGGCTCCTGGCCGGACTGGAGGACGGGAGCCTGCCCAAGGCGGAATTTGACTGCGCCCTGGAGCGGCTGGCCCGTGCCAAGTCCAGCCTGAGCCAGGCCGATGGACTGCCCGGCGCCACCGAGGCGGACGCTGAGGAGGTCCGCCAGATGCTGGAGCGCTCCCTGACCCTGCTCTACGGCCCCATGCCCGAGCTGGGGGAGCGGCCCTTCTTCGTGGGCTGCGGCCCCATCCGGGCCAGCCTGGTGTCCAGCCATGTGCGCCAGACCCCCGCCTTCCCCGAGTACATGGCCCAGGCCCTGGGCGGCTCCGCCCTGGTCACCTCCGACGACCCGGAGGAAGGGGAGATCGCCAGGGCCGTCCAGGCGGCGGCGGAGAGCAGCTGCATCGTGCTGGGTACCTGCAACGCCCACCTGAAGCCGGGCCAGCTGGCCCTGATGGAGGCCCTGGGCGCCCTGGGCAAGCCCATGGCGGTGGCCGCGCTGCGCAACCCCTACGATCTTTTGAATCTGCCCCAGGGCGCGGCCGGCATCGCCGTGTGGGAGTATACCATCCGGAGTCTGGAGGCGCTGGCCCCGCTGCTTGCCAAAAAGCGCCAATTTACGGGCGTGATGCCCCTGGTCCACTCGGTTTTTTGACCAATTTCACAATTATGAAAGAATAAAACAGTATATTTTGTGAAATTGAACTTTTGTTTCTTTACATTTTGTGAACAGACTGTTATAATGTTCCTAACTAAAGGGCGTTTGCGGCGTCCTTTCGGAGGAAACGTCAAATTGTAAGGAGGATAACATGAAAAAAGTACTTGCACTTACGCTTGCCGCCTCCCTCTCCATCGGCCTGCTGGCCGGCTGCGGCGGGGATCAGACCGCCCAGAACGGCGGCGACACCCAGGGCTCCGGCAGCGGCGCTCCCACCGAGCTGACTCTCTGGCTGCCCATCTACCAGTTCGGCGACGGCATCAGCGACGAGGAGTTCTGGAACGGAAAGCTGGACGCCTTTGAGGCGGAAAACAACTGCACCGTCAACCTGGAGATCCTCTCCTGGTCCGACTACGCCACCGTGATCTACACCGGCATGCTCTCCGGCGCCGGCGAGGGTCCCGACGTGGTGTACGTCACCGAGACCTACGACCTCATCAACGCCGGCCTGCTGGCCCCCCTGGACGAGTACATCACCGACGAGGACCGGGAGAAGTATGTCTTCCTGGACCAGGGCGCCTACAACACCGAGGGCCAGCTGTGCACCTGGCCCATGATGGCGGGCAACCCCTGCGTGATTTACTACAACATGGACATGCTGGAGGCCGCCGGCATCACCGAGCTGCCCACCACCTGGGACGAGTTCTTTAACGTGTGCGTGGCCCTCAAGGAGGCCAACCCCGATGTCTGGCCCTTTATCCAGTCCTGGGGCGCCACCAACGGCGTTTCCGCCATGCTGGCCAGCTTCTGGCCCTTCTTCTTCCAGGCCGGCGGCACCGTGCTGGACGAGGAGGGCAACCTGAACATGGACAGCGAGGCCACCCTGGAGGTCCTCACCTTTATCAACAAGCTGAAGACCGAGGGCATCTTTGACGACAGCATCGTCACCATGGACGACCCCAACGGCAAGTTCGTCAACGGTGAGGCCGCCATCATCATCAACGGCACCGGCAACGCCTCCACCTACACCGAGAAGGGCATTGACTGGCAGTGCTCCCTGGGCCTGGAGGGCTCCGCCGGCGTGGCCACCAACTTCTCCGTGGACTCCCTGGCCGTGGCCAGCTACTGCGAGAACAAGGCTCTGGCCGCCGACCTCATCAAGTACATCACCAGCGCCGAGTGCATGGACGACTACCATGAGCAGATCTATGGCATGCCCTCTCTGACCACCGACGCTACCTACACCGAGCCCGAGCCCTTCCAGAGCATGTACACCAACGACGCCGACAAGATGCACGTGGTTCCCTCCTTCGAGGGCTCCGCTTCCTTCATGGACCAGTTCCAGCAGAACGTCCAGGGTATGCTCATGGGTCAGCTCACCCCCGAGCAGGTCATTGAGCAGACCATGACCTACTACAACGAGCAGATCGCTTCCTAACAGCAGAACGAAGAAACCGGGCATGGTCGTCTCCGGCAATGCCCGGTTTCTCTTTTTGAAAGCGGAAATGAGTGTGGTGAAAGAATGAGTAAACCGAATCGGAGGCCCGCCTCCCGCCTGATGCGCCGTCAGGCCGCCTACGGCATCGCGTACATCACGCCGGGTATGCTGATCTTCCTGGTCTTTTGTATCGCGCCTATCTTTATGACGGTGTTTTACAGCTTTACACAGTACAATCTGGCTCAGCCGCCCCAGTGGCTCGGCCTTGAGAACTATGCCAAGGTGTTCACCAACTCTCAGTTGCGCCGGGCCCTGTTCAACACGGTGATCTACGTTATCATCACCGTGCCCCTCCAGACCCTGATGGCCATGTTTGTGGCCAACTTCCTGGCCGAGTACCTGAACAACCGCTACGGCCGGTTCCTGCGCAGCGTGATCTTCATTCCCACCCTGGCCTCCTATGTGGCCGCCGCCTCCGTGTGGGAGGTCATTCTGGCCTCCAAGGGCGGCCTGCTCAACGAGATTCTGGGCATCTTCGGCCTGGGGCCCTACAACTGGCTGGGCGAACCCACTTCGGCCCTCGTTTGTGTCTCTCTGGTAGCGGTGTGGAAGAGCGTGGGCTATTTTACCATCATCTTTTATGCCGGTATCATGAACATCGACGTCAGCGTGCGGGAGGCCGCCCTCATCGACGGCGCCACCCCCAGACAGCGTTTCTGGAAAATCACTGTCCCCCTGATCAAGCCCATTACCTACCTCAACGTGACCCTGGGCATCATCTGGTCCTTCCAGGCCTTTGACATCGTCTACAAGCTGACCGGCGGCGGCCCCTACGGCGCCACCTCCACGGTCGCCTACATCATATACGCCTACGCCTTCCAGGATTTCCGCATCGGCTACGCCAGCGCCGTGGCCGTGCTGCTGCTGCTGGTCATTCTGGTCATCCACTTCATCCAGCAGCGGTTCTTTGAAGGAAAGGAGGACTGAGTATGATACGCAGAGAACGTCGCAGCCTGCGCTTCGTCGTGGGCGTGGTTCTGGTCACCCTGTTCGCCATTTTGTGTATCGTCCCTCTCGTATACATGGTCCTGGTCTCCTTTGCCGACACCTCCACCATGTACATCCACTGGGACGACATCAAGCTCTTCGACTTTTTCAACTACCGCTACCTCTTTGAAAACCGCAACTTCGGCCGGCCCATCCTCAACAGCCTGATCGTGGTGGTGGTCAGCGTGGTGACGGTGGACCTGGTGAGCTGCTCCATGGCCTACGGCTTTGCCAAAAAGCCCATTCCTGGCAAGAAGGGCCTGTTTAACCTGGTGCTGGCCACCATGATGATCCCCACCCAGGTGGTGTTCATCTCCCTGTACGTCATGATGCGCCAGTGGCACCTGCTCAACACCTACATCGCCCTGGTCATCCCCCTCATTGGCGCCTTCGGCGTGTTCATGATGCGGCAGTTCATCCAGGGCGTGGCCAACGACTTTATCGAGGCCGCCCAGATCGACGGGTGCAGCGAGTTTGTCATCTATACCCGCATCGTGCTGCCCATGGTCAAGCCGGCCCGGATCACCCTGGCCATTTTCACCTTCAACTCCGCGTGGAACGCCCTGCTGTGGCCCCTCATCGCCGCCACCAAGAACGAGATGCAGACCCTCACCGTGGCAACCAGCTCCCTCACCAGCTACTTTGCCACCAACTACGGTCCCCCCATGGCGGCGGCCACCCTGTCCTTCCTGGTGCCCTTCGTCCTCTACTGCCTGATGCAGAAGCAGTTTGTGGAGGGCATCGCCCTGGGCGGCGTCAAGGGATGAGCCCGACGCTCCGGCTGGCGCCGGGCGGCGGAGACCGCCTGGCGGAGTGCGTGGAGGTCTTTCGGGGCAGCGCCATCTGGGAACGATACTTCGCCGGCGGCGACCGGCTCCAGCGTTCGCTGGAGCGGGCCGCCCGGCAGGGCCAGCTGTGGTACGCCATTACCGATGAAAACGCCATTGCCGGGGTGATGCGGGTGGTACCGGGCGGCTTCTGCGGCCTGTACCACTACCTTTCCCTGCTGGGCGCCGCCCCGTGGGCCCGTGGGCAGGGCGTGGGCAGCTTCCTGATGGGAGAGTTTGAGCGCATGGCCCGGGAGGCCGGCTGCGCCAGAACCAGCCTGCTGGTCAGCGATTTCAATGCCGGCGCGCTGGCCTTTTACCGCGGCCTGGGCTATTGGGAGCTGGACGTGCTGCCCGACGCCGTCAAGCCCGGCATTGCAGAGCGGGTGCTGCTCAAGGATCTGAACGCCGGGGAGGTGTGAGAGATGCGCTGTGACCGCGCCGGAATCAAACAGCTGCTGGCCCCCTGGGACTACCACCCGGAGGCAGTGGAGACCTATGGCCGGGCCATGGAGGCCGCCATGAGGCACCAGCAGGCCCGGGCCGTGCTGGAGCACACGGTCCAGGCCTATCAGGCGGGGGAGCCGGTGGATATCCGGGGCGTACTGGCCCAGATGGATACCTTTGCCCCGCCCTGCGGCCAGAGCCCCTATACCATGCGGATGCTGCCCTACCTCTGTCTGCTGGAGCCTGCCCGGGCAAAATACGCCGCAGCCGGGCTGGAGGAGGGAATTTATCACGACTCCTTCGCCGACCTGCTGTGGAAAACCCGGGAGTGCCACAGGATCTACGGGGTGTGGGGCTCCTTTGTGGCGGCGTGGTTCTACCGCTTTTTTGAGCTGAACTGCTTCGCCCTGGGCCGGCTGCAGTTTGAGCTGACCGACTTCCGGGCCGACGCCCCTCTGACCCGGGGGGAGCGGGTGATCAACGTCCATGTCCCCTCCTGCGGTCCGCTGCGGGAGGATGACTGCCAGGCGTCCTACGCCCGGGCGGCGGCTTTTTTCCAGATGGAGGACCGGGAGGGGGGCGTGCCCTTTGTGTGCGACTCCTGGCTGCTCCACCCGCTGTGCGCCGGACTGGGGGAGGCCTCCGGCATCCGGCGGTTTGCCGCCCGCTACCGGCTGCTGCACGTTATTGACGACCCCGGCTATGGGGACATGTGGATCATCTTCGGCAGGCCCTGGGACGGAAAAGCGGATGGCCTGCCGGAGGATACCGCCCTGCGGCGGCTCTTCAAGGAGCGGCTGCGCGCCGGAGGTTCCGTAGGCCGGGGGTACGGCCTGTACCTCAGAAACACATAGACGATGGGGATACTGGGAACAGGTATCCCCATTTTCATCAGGAAAGGGGTTTGCCATGACAGACATCGAGATCAGGACCCGGAGCAGATATGATGCCCTCAGTCCCGCCGAGCAAAAGGTGGCCAGATATTTTCTGCAAAACCTCAGCTCCGTGTTTGACGATCCCATTGCCTCCCTGGCGGAAAAGAGCGGGGTCAGCCAGGTCATGTGGGTGCGCTTCTGCAAGTCCCTGGGCTTTTCCGGCCTGAAGGAGATGAAAAAGAACCTGGTCTCCCAGCTGCGCCAGGCCCGGGAGGAGACCGCCGCGCCCAGCAGCATGGACTTCCTGGACACCCGGATCTATTCCGGCACCGAGGACATCATCCGGGGCATCGAGGCCGGTACGGTGGACGCCGTCAGAAGCACCGCCAAAATCCAGGACCCCGCCGTGCTGGAGGCGGTGGCCGCCAGGATCGCCGCCGCCCAGAGCGTGCGGCTGTTCGGCATGGGGGCTTCGGGGCTGGTGGCGGAGGACCTGTACTACAAGCTGCTGCGCATCGACCTGCGGGCCATCTTCTGCACCGACGCCCATGTACAGCTCACCTACATCACCTCCATCAAGCCGGGGGATGTGGCGGTGTTCTTCTCCAACTCGGGCAGGACCACCGAGGTGCTGGAGCTGGCCAGGGCGGCCAGTGAGCGCAGCGCCTGCATTGTAGCCGTGACCAAGTACGGCTCCAACCCCCTGGCTGAGCTGGCGGACTATGTGCTGCCTACCTCCTCGCCGGAGCTGGAGTTTCGCAGCGGGGCCATGAGCAGCCGTATCGCCGCCCTTCTGGTGGTGGACATGCTCTTCACCACCCTGTGCAACAAAAATTACGAAACCGTGTCCAAGCCGCTGTCTGAGAGCTTCTCCCAGTGCAGCAAGCACCACCTTTGACGGGAGGAAGATAGGATGAAAATAACCGGTTTTCGGCTGGGGCTGCTGTCCGCGCCCCTGCGGGTGCCCTTTCGGACGGCCCTCCGGGAGGTAGGCCATGTGGAGGATATGGTGGTGGAGCTCTACACCTCGGATGGCGCCGTAGGCCGGGGAGAGGCGCCCCCCACCGCCGCCGTCACGGGGGAGACCCTGGGCTCGATCCAGGCCGCCCTGGCCGGGCACGTCTGCCCCGCGCTGGTGGGACGGGAGGTCTCCGACCTGGAGGAGCTCTGCTCCGTCATCAGCCGCGGCATTGTAGGCAACACCAGCGCCAAGGCGGCCGCCGAAATCGCGGTGTGGGACCTCTACGGCCAGGCCTGCGGACTGCCCCTGTACAAGCTGCTGGGGGGCGGCCGCACCGCCCTGGAGACCGACCTGACCATCAGCGTCAACGACCCGGAGACCATGGCCAGGGACGCCGCCCACGCCGTGGCCCAGGGCTACGGCACCCTGAAAATCAAGGTGGGCGAGAACCCGGACCTGGACCTGGCCCGGCTGCGGGCGGTACGGTCCGCCGCGCCGGAGGCGGTGGTGCGCATTGACGCCAACCAGGCCTGGACCCCCCGTCAGGCCGTGGAGCTGCTGGAGGCCATGCAGGCCGGCGGCCTGAACATCGAGCTGGTGGAGCAGCCGGTGAAGGCCAGGGACCTGGAAGGCCTGGGCTTTGTCACCGCCCATTCGCCGGTGCCCGTCATGGCCGACGAGAGTGTGTTCTCCCCCCTGGACGCCATGACCATCCTCCAGAATCACGGGGCGGATTACATCAATATCAAGCTGATGAAGTGCGGCGGGCTCTCCAACGCCCTGCGGATCGTCTCCGCCGCCCAGGTCTACGGCGTGGAGTGCATGATCGGCTGCATGCTGGAGGCCAAGGTCAGCGTTACAGCCGCGGTGCATCTGGCCTGCGCCAAGGGGACCATCACCAAGGTGGACCTGGACGGACCGGCCCTGTGCAGCGCCGACCCGGTGGTGGGGGGCGCCAGCTTCAGCGGCAAGGACATCACCCTGACCGACGGGCCGGGGCTTGGTATCAGCGCCGTCTCCGGCCTGCGGTATCTGGACTGAGGGCGGACAGCGCGAGAAAAAACGAGGCAGCGGTAAAACCGCTGCCTCGTTTCCCTTATTGTACCGGCACGCCCATCTGGGACAGATAGCTCTTGAATTCCTTTTTCCATGAGGTGCCCAGCAGATAGCGGGTGCCGTCCGTTGCCTGGACGCTCATAAACAGCCCGGCGCTGCTCACGCTGGCGATGTCGGCCTTTTCCAGGGCAAAGCTCACGTTGATGCCGCTGGTGTGGGTAAACACCAGCCGCTGGTTGGTGATGTCAAGGATGCCGTAGGGGATATCCCGCTTGTTCAGGTAAAAGGCCTTGTGCTTCCAGCTGACCACCATGGAGGCGATCAGCTTCTCCTCCGGCCGCAGGGTGATCTGGGACTCGGCATCCAGACCCCACCGGAATTTTTTGCAGAGGGGAACCACAATAGCCAAAATCAGCAGGAGCAATACTACGGCGATTCCCATTCCCAAAAGCGTATACAGCATAACAATTCCTCTCCTTCTTTATTGATTCCTACGGGCGCATCATCAGATAGGCTCCCACCGCCGCCAGGAGCACCAGGACGGCGCTGACTTTCGGCGCCTGCTTTTTGGACAGCATTACCCCGAACAGAATGAGGGAGATGGCAAAACAGGCCAGCACGGGGATCGGGCTCTCGGTGGGCGTACACATAAGGCCGAACACGCTGGCACAGACGGCATAGAGGGCATAATCGCCGCACTCGTCCTTCAGACGTTCCTTTTCCAGCGCGCTTGCCGACAGGCTGCAGGCGATAAAGGCCATCCGCTCAGCCGTCTGCCGGGCCTTTTCGCAGGCCTCCTCCTGCATGAGGGTAAAGGGATAATATTTGTTCAGGCGGAAGCAGTAGGGCGTCAGCGCCATAGCCAGTTCCAGCTTCCGGCCGTCCAGCTCCAGCAGGAAGTGGAAGGTCAGCGTTTTCCCGTGCTTGCCGGTCAGGCGGACCTGCCGCACGTCGCTGGCGGAGAACCGGACGGGCGTACCCAGCTGATAGTTCCGCCGCCGCTTGTCGTACGCCATGGGGAGCACCCAGAGAAAATCCCCGTCCACCACAAATACGTTGTAATAATAGGTGGTGCTTATCACCGTCACCTTGCTGCCGCCGCTGGAGGAGTTCTCCCGGTGCAGGGAAAAGATCACGTTGCCGTCGTTGGCCTGGGGCAGCAGCTGCCGGACCCGGTCCACCAGCTCCCGGCGGTCCGTGCCCTCCAGGGCCCGGCTCCGCAGCGCCGCCCGCTTGAGCCAGACCAGGGGGCCCACGGCGTAGATCCGCGCCAGTACAAACGATCCAAATATCAGCAGAAAGAGCAAAGATCCAATTTTAAACGCCATAAAATATGAGTTTCTCCCTTCTTCCGCCAGTAGAACGCGGGCAGTTTTTGATGTGTTTTTTCAGTGGGGAAAAATGGTGACCATGGCGTGGTATACGGCCGCTGCAAACCGCGCGCACTCCACCCCCAGCAGCAGTATCACCCCGCAGCCCACCCACCGCAGCACGATGGAAAGCTTCGCCCCCGGGCGGCTTTTTTGATACTGCCAGGTGAGAACCAGACAGGCGATGGCCGAGCCCAGAAAGCCAAGGGCCCCAAAAAGCGCCAGAAAGAATATCAGTCCCACGTCCCGACCTCCATAAAACCGGATTCTTTGATTGCAAGTTCCCCGTCCGGCTTCATCCGCCGGCCTCATCCCCCACCGGCTCCACAGATACCACAAGATGGAAGTGCGTGGTATAGGAGAGGCGGTACTGCTGGGAATTTTCCTCGTTCCAGCTGATGCTCTCGTTTCCGTTATACAGCGTTTGCCGGTCGGGGGCAAAGCCCAGGCAATCCGGTATGTAGAATGGCGTCCAGGTGGGGTCCGCGCTGGCGCCCGTGGCGCTGTACTGGGTTACCGGCTCCGGCTGGCCTTCGGTGTAGGGGCCGGGGAGCCCCTCCTGCTGCGTCCTGGGGCTCAGCCATACCGTGGCCTGCTCCAGCTGTCCGCTTTCCAGCTGGGCCAGATCCTCGCCGCTCCGGGCCAGCAGTCCGGGGACATCCTCCTGGCCCAGCATGGCCAGCCCCAAAAACAGCGGGAAACCGACGGACACCACCACCAGTCCCAGCAGGGTGAGGGAGATATCCGCCTTTTTGATGGCGATGACAGAGCCCGCCACCGGCAGCAGGACGGCCACCACCGCCGCGCCGATGAGGAGGATATACCAGGTGCGATATCCCCGCAGCAGCGCCTCCGGCGACTCCGCCTGTCCCACCAGCAGGTTCAACACGGCGGGGGTGAGGGAGAGCCAGAATACCAGCACCCCCAAAAACAGGCCGATGAAGGGGAGCAGGGCGTGAAACAGCGAGCCCGTAAAAGCCCGGCGGGCCTCCGAAGGCGCTGCCGGAGGGGGCTCAGGAGCAGGTTCGGGGGCCGGCTGGGGTGCGGGCTCCGACGGGGCGCTGTCCCGGCCGGCGTGGCGGAAGGCCGCAAACAGCGTGGGCACCGCCCCCACCAGGGTGAACAGATACAGCAGGACCAGGTTGCCCCAGTAGGCCCTGGACACGGTATATTCGGTATTCAGCAGGGAGTCCAGCGCCCGAAAGGCGGAAAATATGTCTATATCAAAGGTGCGGGCCACGCTGACCGCAAAGTCCAGCCGGTTACCCAGGTAGGTCATTAAAATCGTCAGAATGGAGGCGATCACCGCCCCCTTCCGGGTCATGGCGCCGCCCAGCAGCCCATAGCCCTTGATTGCGCAGACGGCCAGCACCACGCCGCAGAACGAGGCCACATAGCCCAGCTGGCCCACCGCCACAATGCAGGCCACGCCGATCAGGGAGCCCAGAAAGGCCCCCACCAGACCGGACAGCACATGCTCGCGCTTTGCAGTTTGCATCTAGCTTTCCTCCCCGTCTTCAGCCTACGGCTCCAGATAGAGCATAACCGCCACGGTGCATACCTGCCCGGTGCAGTTCACGTCCAGCGTTCCGTGGTACTTGTCTATGGCGCGCTGGACAAGGGAGCCGCCCGGGCCGCCGGGCCCCTCCGCCTGGGCTGCGGAACCGGCATAGCCGTAGGAAATGTTCAGATAAAAGATGCCCCGGTCCACCCGCAGGGAGAGGGAGAGCCGCTTCTCCCGGCTCTTTTCCAGCGCCTCCACCGCGTGGTCCAGCAGGCTGCCCAGAATGATGTTCCAATCAAAGGCGTCCGCCGTAACGTTTTCCGGCAGCCGCACGTCCAGCGTCAGCCTGGCCCCGGCCCGCTCCGCCTGGCCCAGCTTGTAGTTCAGAATGCTGTCGATATCCGGGTTGCCGGTATGGACAAAGCCGGGATGGGCCAGCTGCTCCAGGCAGCGGTCCAGATACCGCCCCAGCTCCTCCGTCTGCCCCGCGGCGGCGTATTGCCGCACCACCGCCAGGTGGTTTTTCATGTCGTGGCGCAGCGCGCTGACCTGCTGCTGGGATTGGCGCATCAGCTCAAACTCCGCCCGGTAGGCCTGGTTCTGCCGGGCCAGCAGCTCCGTTTCGTAATAGGCGGCGCTGTATTCCTCCAGCCGGTCCAGCACATAGAAGGTCAGCAGGTTGATCAGCATCAGCATAATGGAGACCGGCAGGAAAATGGGATTTCCCGCCGGGTCGTAAAAGACAAAGATGAGCAGAATGTGGACGGCCAGCGTGCCGGTGGGCAGGCAGAGGATGGCCAGCCAATACAGCCGGGAGAGCCGGGGGCTGGTTTTCGGCATGTGGAGCCGTTTCAGGCTCAGGGAGATCATCAGAAACAGCAGCTGAGACAGCATGTTGCCGGTCATCCAGGCGGCGCGCGGGGGGAGGGGGAAAAAGACTATGAGTCCAGCCACCAGTCCCTCGCACAGGACCATCAGCGCCACGATCCCCAGCGCCCGCGCCAGCCGGCCCAGCACAGTGCCCGCGTACAAAAAGGCCAGCCCGCAGTAGATGCCGATGGTCAGCGCTCCGTTGACTGCCGGCGGGGTGTTCAGCACCGCCTTCAGCCCGCAGAGCAGAAAGCAGAGGAGAAAGCCGGCCCATTCCTTGTTTTTGTCCGCGGACTGGCGGTCAAAATAGACCCCATACAGGCGGTATGCCCCGTTTGTCTGCACGGCGGCAGCGATGATGCGCACAAGGACAGTCAAAAAATCATGCATGGATACGACCCTCCTGACAGCCTGCTCCTATTATATGGATTGCCTGCCTGCCCGTCCATGATATGACGAAATTCGTTGCCTAACCGCCGGAATTCGTCGGTTAGGCCGCCGGTACAGGAAAAACGTGAGCCCCGCCAATGGGGCTCACGTTTTTTAAAATATCCCAATGCCATGTTTCCGCCGGAAGCTATTCCAGGTAAAAGACCGGCCCCTTGGGCGGGAAGGGCAGACTGCGTCCCCGGGGCACCAGAAAGGCGTGGTCCCGGCCGTACAGGTTCAGCCGGTCGCACTCGCAGTCGGTGATCACCAGCAGCGGCGCCTGTCTGGGAAAGTCGGGGGCGTGCTCCAGCAGCTCCACCCCCGGCTGGAGCACCGTGCCGCCCCGGCCCCGGACCTTGACGCTGCCGGCGATGTCGGCCGCCTCCATGTAGCCCTGGTCGTAGGGGGCGGCGTCGCAGAACACCACCCGCACCCGGCTCACGTCCCGGGCGGCGCTGTAACTGGCGATGGAGCCCAGGGCGGCGGCCAGCAGAGCCCGGTCCATGGAGCCGGAGGTGTCCAGCAGCACGCCGAAGGTGCGACCCGCCCGGGCCGCCTCCTCCAGATGCCAGGAAGGGCGGGGAATATCCGGCGTGGCCGACTGGCGGCGGCTGAGCCGGGCATAGGTGCGGCGCTTTTCCAGGGGCTCGAACCGCTCGTCGAACCACCGGGCCAGCTCCACGTCCCAGGGGATGGGGGGCTGGGACAGGGCCCGGATCTCCTCCACCAGCCCCTCGGGGAGATAGCCCCGCTCATGGGCCTGATGATAGTCCAGCCCTCGCTGAATGGCGGAGCGGCACCAGCTGTCCAGATCCACAAAGTCTTTGGAGGCCGCCCAGTCCGGCGGGCCGAAGCGGATGTCGTGCTGGGCCATGCGCTTGTACTTGCGCAGATTGACCGCCAGACGGTCGTACACGCTCTCCGCCGACAGGCCCTGCAGCTCCGGGTCAAAGAGCAGCCCCTCTGGCATGGAGCCCACCTCCATGTCCCGCAGCCACTGGTTGATCACATAGTCGCAGGCCACGTTCCACAGCTCCGGGTCCCGCTTGCCCAGCCTTGCCTCATGGCACAGGGCGGCGTGGAGGTACTCGTGGGCCAGGACAAACCGCCACTCCTCCTCGGTCAGTCCGGCAACGGGGTTGACATAAATTTCCCGCAGGTGCATGGAGATGGCGGCCACCGGAACGTCCATCCGCTGGACGGTCAGGGGGTCGTCCACCAGCCGGAAGCCGGAGGCCACGCCCCCCAGCAGGGGATAGCTGGATAAAAACCACTCCCGGGCCCGCTGGATGGGCCCCATTTTTTTGTGGGACCCCGGCGGGGTGGAGACGCCCCCGGCGTAGTCCACGGCGGAGCGCAGGGCGTCCCGGAGACTCTCGGCGAAGAGCTGCCGCCAGTCGGTGGGGCCCTGCCACCAGCTGGCGCGGATGGGCTCCCACACCAGGTCCGGCCGTCCGCCGCTCATGGTGGAGAAACGGAAATAGGCGTCGTCGCTGTGCTCCTTCAGCCAGCGGTAGAGGGCCTCCTCCTCCCGGGTGTTGGGGGGCAGGGGGGCGGAGAGCTCCCCCGGCGGCGTGCCGATGTGCAGGTCGGACAGGTACCGGGCCGCCACGCAGTCGCAGGCTGCGTTCCACACCGGGTCTCCGGCCCGGTCCTCCCGGATGTGGCCCAGGGCCAGGTGGAGCAGGCAGTGGGCCGCCACATAGGCCCACTCCTGGGGGGCGGCCCGGCGGTGGCTGTTGGCGTACAGGTCCCCGTTGGCGGTGATCCACGCCCAGTCCTCTTTTGCCATGGGGTAGCTGTCGTCAAAATGGGCGGTGGCCTGCTTCATCAGCGGCCCCAGCACCGGATGCTGGGCCACCAGGCCGCACCCGGCCTGAAAGGCATCCAGGGCCGGGTTGGCCTTCTGCTGCTTTCTGCCGCTCATCCGTTTCTCTTGTCGGCCAGCCGGGGCAGGTCCCGGAACAGCTCCACCACAAACCAGTCGGGCAGCTCCCGGCCGTCCTCCGGGGTCACCGCCATCCGGGCGATCTCCAGGCTCAGGTCGGCCAGCTCGGTGATGCGGTCCTTGGCCTGGAGCACCAGGGCGCGGCTGTCGGCGCTGAGCCGGCTCCGCTCCGGGGGCAGCTCCTTCACCAGCCGGGCCCGGAGGGACTGGGCCAGGAAGTAGAGCACGTCCCGCTCCTCCGGCTTGTCCGGCCAGGGCTGCTGGCCGGACAGGATCTTGTCCAGGGCGTACTGGCTGCGTATCTGCCGGATATAGGCCAGGAACTGGGTGGCGTGCTGGGGGGTGAGGCAGCCGGCGGCCAGCACCCGCAGGCTGTCCACGTCGATGTCCGGGCCCCAGCTGTGGATGGCGTCGCTGAGCATATGCCAGGCGCGGGGGGTGGAGAAGGGCTCCTCACTCTTGGGGGGCTTGGACCACAGGTGGTCCGGCCGGCTGGTGATGTAGTCGTAGACGTAGGGGTGGATGTTGTGCTGCCCCGCCCACTCCAGCCACAGCCGGGGGCTGGCGGTGAGCTCCACATGGAACATCCGGTTGATAAGGGCGGAGGACATGGGCCGGGTGATGGCGTTGTCCTGGGCCCGGTTGCCCGCCCCCAGCACGATGGACCCCTCGGGCAGATGGTATTCCCCGATGCGCCGCTCGTGGATCAGGGAGTAGAAGGCCTTCTGCACCTCGGAGGTGCAGGCGTTCAGCTCGTCCAGGAACAGCACGTAGGGCTCCTGCCGGGCGATGGAGCGGGGCGGGCAGAACTGGCTGAAGCCGTCCTTGATCTGGGGCACGCCGATGATGTCCTCCGGGGCCAGCTGGCTGCCCAGCAGGGAGACGCACTCCAGCCCCAGGCTGTGGGCGAACTCCTCCACAATGGCGGATTTCCCGATGCCGGGGGCGCCCCAGATAAACACCGGGCGGACCAGCCCCACATTCAGCAGAATGTCCAGTAGCTGCTTGTGATTGACGGTAATGGTGAGATTCATAATCCTCCTTCGGGCGCGCGGAGGCAAACCGCCGCTTTTGCCTGTAAAAATGTGTGTTTCATTATATAATAGGGTCCTTTGCAAGCGCAAGCGCCGGAACCTTAAGAATGGGAAAGGCGGCGGAGGAGAGGACGGGCGGTGAAACTTGTACTTGACAGTCCGCGTCTTCTGTGGTAATCCAAAACAAAAACCCGCCTATACCCAGAGCGGCCGGGACAGGACAGGGAGGAATGAGGATTGAATTTGCTGAGCGAGGCGATGAGTTTTGCCATCGCCGCCCATGGCGGCGCGGTGCGGAAGGGGGACGGCTCACCGGCCATTCTCCACGCCATGGAGGCGGCCGCCGTGGCCGCCACCCTGACCGACGACAGCCAGGTGCTGGCCGCCGCTGTCCTCCACGACACGGTGGAGGACGCCGGGGCGGATCTGGAGGAGATCCGGGCCCGGTTCGGCCAGCGGGTGGCCCGGCTGGTGGGGGTGGAGACCGAGGACAAGCTGCGCCACCTGCCCCCGGCCCAGAGCTGGCGGGCCCGGAAGGAGGCCGCCATCGACCAGCTGCTCCGGGCGGAGGACCCGGGAGCGGCCATTGTGGCTCTGGGCGACAAGCTCTCCAACCTGCGCTCCTTCTACCGGGTCAAGCGGCGGCAGGGGGCCGCCATGTGGGCCTGCTTTAACCAGACCGACCCGGAGGAGCACCACTGGTACTATCGGAGCCTGGCCCGGGCGCTGGCACCGCTGGCGGATTCTCCTGCCTGGCAGGAGTACGACTGGCTGCTGCGGCAGATCTTTGAAGAGGACTGACATCACAGGGCGCGGGCAAGGAGGGAACCGGATGAGTGTAACCGAGGAACAAGATGTGCTGAGAGTGGCCCTGACCGGGCGCATCGACTCCGGCAATGCGGCGGAGGTTGAGGCGGAGATTGGGGTGCTGCTGGCGAGAACCCCCCGCCAGGGGCTGGTTCTGGATCTGAAGGAGCTGGAGTACATGTCCAGCGCCGGGCTGCGGGTATTGCTGCGGCTGCGGAAGCTGGAGCCCGGGCTCCGGCTGGTAAACGCCTCCGCCGAGGTCTATGAAATTCTGAACCTGACCGGCTTTACCGAGATGATACCGGTGGAGAAGGCTTACCGGACCGTCTCCATCCAGGGCTGCGAGATCATCGGTCGGGGGTCCATCGGCACCGTCTACCGCATCGATGAGGATACGGCGGTAAAGGTCTACCACGGCGACCACTGCCTGGCCGACGTGCAGCGGGAGCGGGAGCTGGCCCGCAAGGCCTTTGTGCTGGGGGTTCCCACCGCCATCCCCTACGATGTGGTGCGGGTGGGGGAGGGCTACGGCTCGGTGTTCGAGCTGCTCAACGCCCACTCCTTCTCCAAGCTCATTGCCGCCGATCCTCAGGGCATGGACGTCTATGTGGAGCGGTATGTGGAACTGATGAAAAAGATGCACGCCACCCATGTGAAGCCCGGCGAGCTGCCGGAGATGAAGGCGGTGGCCCTGAACTGGGTGAACTTCCTCCGGGACTATTTGCCCGCCGGACAGGGCGAAAAGCTGGTGGCCCTGGTGGAGCGGGCGCCGGAGCGGGACACCATGCTCCACGGCGACTACCACACCAACAATATCGTCATGCAGAACGACGAGGTACTGCTCATCGACATGGAGACCCTGTGCGTGGGCCACCCCATTTTTGAGCTGGCCTCCATGTATCTGGGCTTTGTGGCCTTCGGCGAACTGGACCACACCGTAACCCTCCATTCCCTGAAGCTGCCCTATGAGACCGCCGGCGTGTTCTGGAAAAAGGCCCTGGCCAGCTACCTGGGCACCCAGGATCCCGAGCAGCTTCGGGCGGTGGAGGAGAAGGCCATGGTCCTGGGCTATGCCCGGCTCATGCGCCGCACCATCCGCCGGGGCGGCTTGGACACGGAGCAGGGGCGGGCCAGCATCGGGCTGTGCAAAGACCATCTCACCGAATTACTGGGCCGGGTGGGTACCCTGATCTTTTAGCGGATTTGGAGAAAGTGTGGAAATTTTTCTGAAATTTCCAAGAGGGGCTGGGAAAAGCGGGCCGGATGTGTTATATTCTTGCCAGTACCAGAATACGGGAAAGGAAGGTTCATGATGGCACGGGAAAAAGCGGATTCCACAAAGAAGAGAGCGCCTGTGAAAAAGACTGAGGCTCCGGCCGCGGAACAGGCCCGTCCCGCGGCGGTGGACACTGCGCCCAAGGAGACGGCCGCGCCCGCTGGAGAGCCGGCGGAGACTGCCGCGAAAAAGACTGCTGCAACCAGAAAAAAGGCCGCGTCCTCAACGAAAAAAGCGGCTTCTGCTACAAAAAAGACAACGACTGCCAGCCGAAAGACGGCTGCCGCCATGAAAAAGAGCGCCCCTGAGACGGCGCAGGCCGCCCCCGCTGTGGAGGAAAAGCCCGCCGCCAAGCAGGCCGCTCCCACTGTGGAGAAAAAAACCGCCGCCAAGAAAAGTACCCCCGCTGCGGAAAAGCCCGCCCCTGTGGCGGAGGAGTCCGCCCCTGCGGGTGAGATGTCTAACCTGCCCCGCCGGAGCGTGGCGTTTATCGGCTCGGAGTGTCACCCCTTTGTCAAGACGGGGGGCCTGGGGGACGTGATGTACGCCCTGCCCCGGGAGCTGGCCCGGCTGAACTGCGATGTGCGGGTGTTGCTGCCCCGCTATGCCTGCATCCCCCAGGAGTACCAGAACAGGATGGTCTATCGGGGCGAGTTCTACATGGATCTGGGCAGGACCGGGCGTAATTACTACGTGGGGATCATGGAGTACATCTGCGACGGCGTGGTGTACGACTTCATTGACAACCAGGAGTTTTTCTCCTCGGGCAATCCCTACACCAACCTGGTGGACGACATCCCCAAATACTGCTTCTTCAGCAAGGCCGCGCTGGCGGCGCTGAATTATATGAACTGGATCCCCGACATCATCCACTGCCACGACTGGCAGGCGGGCCTGGTGCCGGTGTATCTGCGCACCCTGTTCCAGGACAGCCCGGTGGGCCGGGCCAAAACGGTGCTCACCATCCACAACCTCCGCTTCCAGGGGGTGTACAACATCCCCACCATCCAGTACTGGACCGGCCTGCCCGACCAGGTGTTCAGCATGGGGGCGCTGAAGCAGGACTGGGTGGAGGCCAACATCCTCAAGGGCGGGCTGGCCTACGCCGACCGGATCACCACCGTCAGCGGCACCTATGCCTGGGAGATCCAGAGCAGCGAGTACGGCGAGCGGCTGGAGGACCATCTGCGCTATCACAGCGGCAAGCTCCGGGGCATTGTCAACGGCATTGACTACGACATGTGGAACCCGGAGACCGACCCCGCCCTGGCGGCCAATTACGGCCTGGGCAACGTGCTGGACCACAAGATGGAAAACAAGCTGGCCCTCCAGAAGGAGCTGGGCCTGGAGGAGGACGCGGGCAAGTTTGTCATCGGCCTTATCTCCCGGCTGACCGATCAGAAGGGGCTGGACCTGGTCAACGCCATCATTCCCCAGGTGCTGGACGGCAACACCCAGGTGGTGGTGCTGGGCACCGGAGACAGGCGGTATGAGGACGCCTTCCGCTCCTATGAGCACGCCTATCACGGCTCCTTCAGCGCCTGCATCCAGTACGACGAGGCCAGAGCCCACCGCATCTATGCCGGGGCGGACGCGCTGCTGGTGCCCTCCCGCTTTGAGCCCTGCGGCCTGACACAGCTCAACGCCATGCACTATGGCACGCTGCCCATTGTCCGCGAGACCGGCGGCCTGAAGGACACCGTGGAGCCTTACAACGATTTTACCGGCGACGGCAACGGCTTTACGTTCGACCGCTACGACGCAGGTCTTCTGCTCGACGCCATCAACCGCGCCAAGACCGTCTACTTCACCAACCGCTATCACT
>DWXF01000028.1 GCA_019119335.1 Candidatus Flavonifractor merdavium | reverse complement strand
TCGCCCCCCTGCTCCCGGGCCAGGGCGGAGGCGGCGGTGGTCCACCCCGCGTTGCGGCCCAGGGACTCCAGCACCACCACGTGGATGGGCAGGCTGCGCACGTCCACCCCCAGCTCCCGGACGGTGCCCGCCATGTAGCGGGCCACACTGCCGAAGCCGGGGCAGTGGTCGGTGACAGCGATGTCGTTGTCCATGGTCTTGGGGATACCCATGACCTTGATCCCCTTGTCCTTGCAGGCGGCGGCCAGCTTGCCGCAGGCGTCCATGGTGCCGTTGCCGCCGTTCATCAGCACATAGCGGATGTTGTGCGCCTCCAGGATCTCGGTCATTCTGGCGTAGTCCTCCGCCTCCAGAGCGTCCCGGGAGGTGCCGATAGCGGTGGCGGGGGTGGTGGGCAGCAGCTCCAGCTGCTCCTCCGGCACGGCGTTGAAGTCCAGCAGCTGCTCCCGCAGCAAGCCGCCGGTGCCGCCCACCGCGCCGTAGACGTGCTCCACCACGCCGCTCTTCTGCGCCTCCCGCACAGCGCCGTACAGGGAACAGTTGAGCACCGCGGTGGGACCGCCGCCGTGCATGATAATCAGGTTCTCTTTCAAGGGGATCCCCTCCTCTGATATTCCGTTTCCCCCTATTATAAGGCCTGTCCCGCCGCCCCGCAAGGAGGATTTCCTATCCTCCTTTTTCCTTACGCGGCCAGCTCCGCCAGCTCGGCCAGGGCCTCCCCCTCCGTGTCCCCGGAGCAGCAGAAGCGCCCCCTCTGGTCATATACCTCCACGTGTCCATGTACATATCGGATCTCATATTCCATCGGTCAGCGCTCCTTTCTGCTTGTTCTGGGACCAGAATAGCAGATGCACTGTCCGATAAAACGGACTATTGTTCCAGATCCTTCAAAAATTGCTCCCATTCCTCCGGGTTATCCACAAAAGACTTGGGGCAGATCTTGCCCGTCACGTCGTAGTGGCGGATGACCTGGTCGGTATCCAGGTCGTAGGCCTCCATCAGCCAGCGGGTGAGCCGCACCAGGGAGTCATAGGTAGCCTGGTTGAATTCCCCGCTGTCGTCGGGGTGGCAGCACTCGATGGAGATGGTGTCCTCGTTGCGCTGATTGGAGCAGTAGGCAATCTCGTCCAGGGGGACGTTCTGGAGGATCTCCCCCTCCAGGCCCACCAGAAAGTGGCTGGAGGCGTAGGTCTCTCCGGTCTGGGCCAGGTTTTCAAAGTAGCTGTGGTTCTGCGCCGCCGTGGTGCCCGGATTGCCCACGTAGTGGATGACGATGCCGTTGACCTGCTCCAGGGGAATACCCGGCCGGGAGTAGGGGTTGACGCTCAGCAGATCCACCGTCACCCAGTCTGGGGTCTGAGGGGTCTGCTGCTGGGCGGCGGGCTTGGGGGCGAAGGGGTCAATCCACTTGATCACCGCCAGCACCGCCACCAGGAGAACCAGGAAGGGAATCAGCGGAAACCGGCGGCGGCGTCTCTGCTGTCTCCGGCGGCGGGGTACGGTCTGTGTGGGGGTTGGCATGGCGATGGGGCCTCCTCGGTGTGGTTTTTCTCCATTATAACAGGATTCGACACGATCGTCTCTTACAGATTTCTTACTTCGGAGGAAAAAGCCCCCGCGCCTTAGGCGCGGGGGCTGAAACTTACCGGCTCTCTTGCAGGGCCTTGTCGTAGGCGTCCTTCACCTGCTGGGAAAAGCAGACGAAGGTGACCTGCTCGAGCTGAGGGTGGTCCGTCAGGAAGTCCCGGACGGTTTTGACCGCGATGGGGGCGGCCAGCTCCAGGGGGAAGCGGTACACCCCGGTGGAGATGGAGGGGAAGGCCACGGTTTTGCAGCCGTGCTCCACCGCCAGCTCCAGACAGCTGCGGTAGCTGGAGGCCAGCAGCTCTTTCTCTCCGTCGTCCCCGCCCTTCCAGATGGGGCCGGGGGTGTGGATGACGTATTTTGCGGGCAGCTTGTAGCCCCTGGTGAGCTTGGCCTGACCGGTCTCGCAGCCGTTCAGGGTGCGGCACTCGGCCAGCAGCTCCGGCCCCGCCGCCCGGTGGATGGCCCCGTCCACGCCGCCGCCCCCCAAAAGGGTGCGGTTGGCGGCGTTGACGATGGCGTCAGCCCGGACCCGGGTGATGTCCCCCAGCAAGGTGTCAATCCTGCTCATGGCCGTCCTCCTCCGCTTCGGCGTCGGCCTCCACCTGCCGGTAGGCGGCGGGGGGCTGGACGGCGGCGGGGTCGGTGAACACCAGCTCAAACGCGGCGGCGTCCATGTTCTCATACTTCAGCAGGTAGTCGGCCACAAAGTCCAGTTCCTTCCGCCGGGCGGACAGGATCTCCTGGCAGCGGGCGTAGGCGTTGTCGATGAGGGCCTTGACCTCCTCGTCAATGAGGGCGGCCACCTCCTCGGAGTAGTTCTTGGTCTGGGCCATGGACCGGCCGATGAATACCTCGTCATGGCCGGAATCAAACACCACGTTGCCCACCCGGTCGCTCATGCCGTAGCGGGTGACCATGTTCCGGGCGATGGCGCTGGCCTTCCGCAGGTCGCTGCCCGCCCCGGTGGAGATGTCGCCCAGGGCCAGCTGCTCGGCGGCCCGGCCCCCCAGGCAGACGGCGATGCGCTCGGTGAGCTGCCGCCTGGACTGGAAGGTGACATCCTCCTGGGGCAGGGAGATGGTCATGCCCCCCGCCATGCCCCGGGGGATAATGGTGATCTGATGCACCGGGTCCTGGGTCTCCAGGTCGTGGATCACGATGGCGTGGCCCGCCTCGTGGAAGGCGGTGAGCTTCCGCTCCCGCTCGATGACCACCCGGCTCTTCTTCTCCGGCCCGGCAATGACCTTGATCACCGCCTCGTTCAGATCCTTCATGGCAATGAAGCGGTGGTGCTGCCGGGCGGCCAGCAGGGCGGCCTCGTTCATCAGGTTCTCCAGGTCGGCGCCGGTGAAGCCGCCGGTGCCCTTGGCCAGCTCCGCCAGGGAGACGTCGTCCCCCAGGGGCTTGTTGCGGGCATGGACCTTCAGAATGGCCTCCCGGCCCTTGATATCCGGGTATCCCACATATACCTGCCGGTCAAACCGGCCGGGGCGCAGCAGGGCGGGGTCCAGGATGTCCTGGCGGTTGGTGGCCGCCATGACCACCACCCCCTCGTTGTTGCCAAAGCCGTCCATCTCCACCAGCAGCTGGTTCAGGGTCTGCTCCCGCTCGTCATGGCCGCCGCCCATACCCGTACCTCTTCTGCGGGCCACCGCGTCGATCTCATCGATGAAAATAATACAGGGACGGTGGCGTTTCCCCTCCTCAAAAAGGTCTCTCACCCGGGAAGCACCCACGCCCACAAACATTTCCACAAAATCAGAACCGGAGATGGAGAAAAACGGAACCCCTGCCTCCCCGGCCACAGCCTTTGCCATCAGGGTCTTTCCGGTTCCCGGAGGGCCCACCAGCAGGACGCCTTTCGGAATTCTGGCACCCACCCGGTTGTACTTCTGAGGATTTTTCAGGAAATCCACAATCTCCTGCAGATCTTCCTTCTC
>DWXF01000027.1 GCA_019119335.1 Candidatus Flavonifractor merdavium | reverse complement strand
CACGAAGCTCTCTCGCCACGGGCCCAAAAATACGAGTTCCTCTGGGGTTTTTGTCTTCTCTGATGATTACAGCCGCGTTTTCATCAAAGCGGATGTAAGAGCCATCCTGCCGGCGCAGCCCCTTCTTGGTGCGCACGATGACAGCGCGGACAACTTCGCCCTTCTTCACCATGCCGCCGGGCGCCGCCTTGCGGACGGAAGCGACGATCACGTCGCCGATGTTACCGTATCTGCGGGTAGAGCCGCCGAGAACACGGATGCATTTCAGTTCCTTCGCGCCGGTGTTATCCGCTACGCGAAGATAAGATTCCTGCTGTACCACGGCAAACCCTCCTTACTTAGCTTTTTCGATGATGCTCAGAAGACGCCATCTCTTGTCTTTGGAGAGAGGTCTTGTTTCCATGACTTTGACGCGGTCGCCGATGCTGGCTTCGTTCTTTTCGTCATGGGCCTTCAGTTTATACGTTCTATTGAGGAACTTTTTATACAGCGGATGCTGTACTCTGTCTTCGATCGCAACCACGATGGTCTTATCCATTTTGTCCGAAACGACCTTGCCCACCATCGTCTTGCGGAAAGCTCTTTCGCTCACCTGCGTAACCTCCTTTACCGCTTAGGACCGGGCCGCAAGCTCGCGCTCACGGATGATGGTCTTGATTCTCGCGATATCTCTCTTGACTTCGACGATCTTGTTGGGGTTATCCAACTGGTTGACAGCGTGCTGAAGTCTGAGATTGAAGAGATCTTTTTTCAGATCGCCGAGCTTTGCGTTGAGCTCTTCGGCAGACAATTCACGGATCTCACTTGCCTTCATCATACTTCACCACCTGTTTTCTCTTCGAAGTCCGCACGTTTGACAAACTTGGTCTTGACAGGCAGTTTATAGCCGGCCAGACGCATGGCTTCGCGGGCAACTTCCTCGCTCACGCCGCCAATTTCGAACATCACTCTACCGGGCTTGACAACGGCCACCCAGTATTCGGGAGAACCTTTACCGGAACCCATGCGGGTCTCGGCGGGCTTTTCTGTCACAGGCTTGTCGGGGAAGATCTTGATCCAAACCTGGCCGCCTCTTCTGATATAACGGGTCATGGCGATACGGGCGGCCTCGATCTGGTTGCTGGTGATCCAGCTGGGCTCGGTGGCCTGCAGGCCGAAATCACCGTAGGTCACGGTGTTGCCGCGCATGGCCTTGCCCTTCAGGCGGCCACGGTGCACGCGGCGATATTTCACTCTCTTAGGCAGCAGCATTAGTTGGACCCTCCTTCCTTGGGAGCGGCAGGACGGGCGCCGCCCTGAGGCCGGTTATAACCGCCCTGGGGACGGTTGTTGTTGAAGCCGCCCTGGGGACGGCCGGCGCCGCGGTTAAAGCCGCCGCCGTTGCGGTTGAAGCCGCCCTTGCGGTCGCCGTCGCGGCGGTCGCGGCGGGGACGGTCGGAGCGCTCCTTGAAGTTCTTGGTGTCCAGAGTGCGGGGGGTGGTCCGCAGAGTCTGGGTAAGCACCTCGCCCTTGTAGATCCACACCTTCACGCCGATGCGGCCGTAGGTGGTGGCAGCCTCAGCAAAGCCGTAGTCGATGTCGGCCCGCAGGGTCTGCAGGGGGATGGTGCCGTCGTGATAGTGCTCGGTGCGGGCGATCTCGGCGCCGCCCAGACGGCCGGATACCTGGGTCTTGATGCCCCGGGCGCCCATGCGCATGGCACGGCCCATGGCGTTCTTCATGGCCCGGCGGAAGCCGATGCGCTTCTCCAGCTGCTGGGCGATGTTCTCAGCCACCAGCTGGGCGTCCATGTCGGGGCTCTTCACCTCGACGATGTTCAGGGCAACGGCCTTGCCCAGCATCTTCTCCAGCTTCAGGCGCAGGGCCTCGATGGCCTCGCCGCCCTTGCCGATGACCACGCCGGGACGGGCGCAGTGCAGGTAGATGCGCACCTTGGCGTTGTCACGCTCAATCTCAATCTTGGGGATACCGGCGGAATACAGGGTCTTCTTCAGGTAGTCCCGGATCTTCTTGTCCTCCACCAGCAGGTCGCCCACCTTCTCGTTGCGGGCATACCAGCGGGAGTCCCAGTCCTTAATGACGCCCACGCGCAGGCCGTGGGGATTCACTTTCTGTCCCATATTCTTCCTCCTCCCTTAGCGCTCAGCCACCGCGATGGTGATGTGAGAAGTGCGCTTGTTGATCCGATAGGCGCGGCCCTGAGCCCGGGGACGCATCCGCTTGATGATGGGGCCGGGGCAGGCGAACACCTGGGAAATATACAGCTTCTCGGGGTCCATCTGGTGGTTGTTCTCCGCGTTGGACGCGGCGCTCTTGAGGAGCTTCAGCAGCAGCTCGGAGGCGGCCTTGGGGGTCGCCATCAGGATGGCGTTGGCCTGGGCCACGCTCTTGCCGCGGATCAGGTCGCACACGACCTGGACCTTACGGGGAGAGATACGGGCATATCTCAGATGTGCTTTTGCTTCCATGTTCTCTCCTCCTCCTTACTTACCAGTCTTGCTGCCGGCGTGGCCGCGGAAGGTGCGGGTGGGGGCGAACTCGCCCAGCTTGTGGCCCACCATGTCCTCGGTCACGTACACGGGCACGTGCTTGCGCCCGTCGTGCACGGCAAAGGTGTGTCCGACGAAGGAGGGGAAGATGGTGGAGGCGCGGCTCCAGGTCTTCAGCACCTTCTTCTCGCCAGTCTCGTTCATGGCGTCAACCCGCTTCAGCAGCTCGGGGGCGCAAAAGGGGCCTTTCTTGATACTTCTGCTCATCTTTTACTGCCTCCCTTACTTCGCGTTGCGGTGCTTCACGATGAACTTCTCGGTGCGGTTCTTGCCCTTGCGGGTCTTGTAGCCCATGGCGGGCTTGCCCCAAGGAGTCACAGGGCCGGGACGGCCAACCGGGCTCTTGCCCTCGCCGCCGCCGTGGGGGTGGTCGTTGGGGTTCATGACGGAGCCGCGGACGGTGGGCCGCCAACCCATGTGGCGCTTACGGCCGGCCTTACCGATCTGGATGTTGGCCCAGTCGGCGTTGCCCACCTGACCGATGGTGGCCTTGCACTCCTCGCGGACGTAGCGGACCTCGCCGGAGGGCAGACGGACCTGAGCCATGCCGTTCTCCTTGGCCATCAGCTGAGCAGCCTCGCCGGCGGCGCGCACCAGCTGGGCGCCCTTGCCGGGGTAGAGCTCGATGCAGTGGATCATCTCGCCCACGGGGATGTTGGCGATGGGCAGGCAGTTGCCGGGCAGGATGTCGGCGTCGGGACCGGTCATGATCTTGTGGCCGGCCTTCAGGTTCACGGGAGCCAGGATATAGCGCTTCTCGCCGTCCTCATACTGGATGAGGGCGATGTTGGCGGAGCGGTTGGGGTCGTACTGCAGGTTGATGACAGTGGCGGTGCCCTCTTTGTTCCGCTTGAAGTCGATGATGCGGTACTTCTTCTTGTTGCCGCCGCCGCGGTGGCGGACGGTGATGCGGCCGTAGCTGTTGCGGCCGGCGTTCTTCTTCAGGTTCTCAGTCAGGCTGCGCTCGGGCTTGGCCTTCTTGTCGATGCCCTCGAAGGCGCTCACGGTCATGTGGCGGCGGGAGGGCGTTGTGGGCTTATAAGTTTTGATCGCCATTGTTCCTTATCCTCCTTACACCATGCCTTCGAAGAACTCGATGGTCTTGGAGTCCTCAGTGAGGGTGACCATAGCCTTCTTCCAGTTGGCCCGGCGGCCGGCGGGGAAACGGCCGGTGCGCTTGGCCTTGCCCTGCATGTTCAGGGTGTTCACCTTGGCCACCTTCACGCCGAAGATCTCCTCGACCGCCTTGGCGATCTCGATCTTGTTGGCGCTCTTGGCCACCTCGAAGGTGTACTTCTTGGCCTCAGTCTCCGCCATGGACTGCTCGGTGATGATGGGGCGCTTGATGATATCATAAGCGGTGGTAGCCATTACGCGAACACCTCCTCGATGACGGCCAGGGCCGCCTTGTCAACGATGAACTTGCCGGCGTTCACGATGTCGTAAACGCTGAGGATCTTGGCGGTGGTGGTCACCACGCCGGGGATGTTGCGGGCGGACTTGATGACGGTCTCGTTCACCTCGGGGGTGACGATGACGGCCTTCTTGGCGCCCACGGTGTTCAGGAAGCCCTGCATGGTCTTGGTCTTGACGGCGTCCAGGTTCAGGCCGTCCACCACCACGATGTCGCCGGAGGCGGCCTTGGCGGAGAGGGCGGACTTGAGGGCCAGACGCTTGACCTTCTTGTTCAGGGTGTAGCTGTAATCCCGGGGCTTGGGGGCGAACACGATGCCGCCGTGGGTCCACTGGGGAGCACGGGTAGAGCCCTGACGGGCGCGGCCGGTGCCCTTCTGGCGCCAGGGCTTGATGCCGCCGCCGGAGACCTCGGCGCGGGTCAGAGCGGACTGGGTGCCCTGACGGCAGTTGGCCAGGTGGTTCTTGACCACCTCATGCACAACGGTCTGGTTGGGCTCGATCCCGAACACAGCTTCGGAGAGCTCCACTTCGCCGACCTGGTTGCCGGCCATATTCACAAGAATTGCCTTAGGCATTTGAGTTCTCTCCTTTCTTACTTGTTACGGGCGGAAGCCTTCTGGGGATTGACGCGGGCGGAAGCCTTCTGCGGGTTGATGCTGGCGTTGGCAGCGGCGCCCTTCTCCTTGACGTTGATGACGGAGTTGCGCAGATACACGATGCCGCCCTTGGGGCCGGGGATGGCGCCCCGCACGGCGATAACGCCCAGCTCGGGATCCACCTTGATGACGTCCAGGTTCAGGACGGTAACCTGCTCGTTACCCATCTGGCCGGCGCCGATCTTACCCTTGAAGATGCGGGAGGGATCGGTGCTGGAGCCCATGGAGCCGGCGTGACGGTGCACAGGGCCGGTGCCGTGGGATTCCTTCAGGCGGGCGGCGCCGTGACGCTTGATAACGCCCTGGTAGCCGTGGCCCTTGCTGATGCCGGTCACGTCCACCCGGTCGCCCTCGGCGAACACGTCCACCTTCACCTCGTCGCCCACGTTCAGGGCGTCGCAGTTGGCCAGCTTGAACTCCTTCAGAGTCCGCTTGCGGGCCTCGCCGGCCTTCTTCAGGTGGCCCAGCTCAGGCTTGGTAAGCTTCTTCTCGGCTACGTCCTCGTAGCCCAGCTGCACGGCGTTGTAGCCGTCCTTCTCCTCGGTCTTCTTCTGCACCACGGTGCAGGGGCCCGCCTCGATGACGGTGACCGGGATGACCTTGCCGGCTTCGTCGAAGATCTGCGTCATGCCGACCTTCTTGCCGATAATGGCCTTTTCCATGTTTCTTCCTCCTTATTAAGGTTATTGGTCGGGAGAGGTACCCATCGGGCTGGTATTGCTCTCGCGACTTGACCCGTCCGCCTCAAAACGCGGCGGACTGCGGTACTCACTTCGTCACAAAGTCCGCTTCGTTCCGTTCCCCCCAGGCGTGGGGAAAACTTCACTGCGCTACCTTGCTCCTCGTGTCCAAATCAAACCCGCTGCGCTGGGCTTTGATTTGGGAGGAGATACGCGGGGAATCAGAGCTTAATTTCGATCTCCACGCCGGCGGGAAGCTCCAGGCTCATCAGGGCCTCCACAGTCTTGGGAGAGGGCTTGAGGATGTCGATGAGGCGCTTGTGGGTGCGGCGCTCGAACTGCTCACGGCTGTCCTTGTACTTATGGACGGCCCGCAGGATGGTGACGACTTCCTTCTTGGTGGGCAGGGGGATGGGGCCGGACACGGAAGCGCCGGTGCGCTTGGCGGTCTCAACGATCTTCTCAGCGCTCTGGTCGATGAGCTGGTGATCGTAGGCTTTCAGACGGATGCGGATCATTTCTTTCTGAGCTGCCATGTGTTTTGTTCCTCCTTAAACATACGAAGTGGTGTGCGCTTTCGCCGGGTCCACGGGGCTCCAGCGCGGTGTTTTCCTCGCTTCGTACGGTGAGAGATTTCAGTACACGTTTCCGTGCGTATCACTCCCTGACATGAAGAAAACCGGCACAAGCAGGCCGGTTTACTCCATGCACGGCGATATACGCGGTGCACAGATCCCTCAGCCGCCCGATTCTAGCTCGGACATACTCCGCGGAAGTTACCTCATCTCTGAGCAATCTCCCGCATCATCGCACAATACGCCCTAAACAGGCGCTTAATTATGATAGTACAACTTTCGGTGAAAGTCAAGGGGATCTTTGCATTTTTTTCGTGTTTTTTATACCAGGCCGGAGAGCGCCTGTTTCATCCGGGCGGCGTCAATGGCCGTGCCGGTGAAATGCTCCAGGGCCAGCACCGCCTGGTTGACCAGCAGGCCGTAGCCGTTGACCGTCTTGTGACCCCGCCGGACCGCCTGGCGGAGCAGCTCGGTCTGGGCGGGGGCGTAGATCAGGTCCACCACCGGCACACCGGCGGCCAGTCCGTCCAGGAAGGAGAAGTCCTCAAACTGCCCCTGCGTACCTTCCATACCCAGGGAGGTGCAGTTCACCAGCAGGTCGCACTCCTTGGCTACCTTATATAAGGTAGGCGTATCAAAGCCCGCCGCCTGGAGATGGGCCGGGTCGTGGGCGCAGATGGCCTCCGCTTTGTCCAGGGTGCGGTTGCACACCGTCACGGCCGCCCCCGCCCGGGCCAGCTTCAGGCACACCGCCTTGGCCGCCCCGCCAGCCCCCAGCACCACAACCCGCTTGCCCGCCGGATCAATGCCCTCGTCGGCCAGAGAACGGAGAAAGCCCTCTCCGTCGGTGTTATAGCCGTAGGCTTTGCCGTCCCGGATGCACACGGTATTCACCGCCCCAATGAGGGCGGCGTCGCCGTCCAGTTCATCCATCAGGGGCACCAGCTCCTCCTTGTGGGGCATGGTGGCGTTGAATCCGGCGTAGCCGGTAAATTTGGCGCAGTCCAGCCACTCCCGGCATCTGCCCCTGGGCACCGGCTGACAGAGGTAGACATAATCCAGTCCCAGTTCCCGCAGCATGGTGTTGTGGAGCAGGGGGGACTTGGAATGGAGCACCGGGTCCCCGATGACGCACAGCTTTTTGGTGTTGTTGTCCACTTCCACGTTCATGTCCGATTCTCCTCGCTGGGCCTCCGGCCGGTGGTCGGGCAGGGCGGCGTTCACCGCCAGGGCGATGAGCAGCCCCACAATGGTCTCGATGATCCGGGCGGCGGCGTAATAATAACGAGTGGGTCCGGTGACCCCGGTAATCAGGATCACACAGGGCAGAATACAGGCCATGCCGCAGGCGGTGGGCCGCTTGATGAGCAGGCACAGCCACACCCCCGCCACACACACCAGCCCCAGCACCGGCATCTTCACCCAGGGGTGGTCCAGGGCGGAGCCCAGCAGCAGGGTGGCGGTGCCCAGGGCGCCCCCCACCACCACGCCGATGAGCCGGGAAATCCCCTGCTGAAAGGTCTGGCCCAGGGTGCTCTGGGTGCAGATGATGCAGGCGATGCAGGCGTACAGGGGCCCCAGCTGACCCAGCACGCCCCCCAGCTCCTCCCGGTACACCAGGCCGAAGGGGACGAACAGGGCGTAGGACACCATCACCGCCACGGCGGTCTTGATCACCCGCATGCCGATGCGGGGCAGGGGAACCGGATTTTTCATAACAACTCCTTTTACAAATGAAAGCTCTCTTTGCCTACTTTCTCTCTCGAGAGAAAGTAGGACATAGCCGCCTCGTAGCCGTACAGGCCCAGGCCGCAGATCTGGCCCACGCAGGCGGGGGCGGTGACGCTCCTGTGCCGGAACTCCTCCCGCTGGTGGACGTTGGAGATGTGGACCTCGATACAGGGCACATCCACCGCCTTAAGGGCGTCCAGAATGGCGTAGGAGTAGTGGGTGTAGGCCCCGGGATTCATGACAATGGCGTCGTACTTCCCCTGGGCGGCGTGGATGGCGTCGATGAGGGCCCCCTCGTGGTTGGACTGGAAGCAGTCCGCCGTGGAGCCGTGGGCGGCGGCAAACTCCTCCAGCCGCCTGCACAGGCTCTCATAGGTATTCTCCCCATAGATTCCCGGCTCCCGCTGGCCCAGCAGGTTCAGGTTGGGGCCGTTCAGCACCAGAAATTTCATCGCTCCAGCACCTCCAGAATCTGTTTCATGGTCTGCTGCGGCGTGGGCCCTACGTCCACAATGTGGTCGGCCCATTGCAGATAAATGGGCTCCCGCTGGGCGTACCGCTCCAGAAAGGCGGCCCTGCCCTGCTGGCCCAGGGGGCGGCTCCCCATGGATACGCTGTCGTAGATCTCCCCCGGCTCCCGGCGGAGAAAGACCACCGTACCCGTCTCTTTCAGGGGGGCGATGGAATCGCTCCGGGTGGGCAGACCGCCGCCGCAGGCAATGACCTGTCCCGTTTTCCGGGCCAGCGCTTCCGCCGCCTCCCCCTCCCGGGCCCGGAAGAAGTCCTCCCCCTCCTGGGCAAAGATGTCAGGGATGGAGCGGCCCAGAGCTCCTTCAATGTACTGGTCGGTGTCCACAAAGGTAAAGCCCAGCTGTTGGGCCAGCAGCCCCCCCACTGTGGTCTTGCCGCAGCCCATCATGCCGATGAGCACCACATTGCCGTTCATCCCTCATACCCCCGGTAGTTGCCCAGGATGCGGAACTCCGCCGCCAGCTGGCTCAGCTCGTGGAGCACCCCGTCCATGCCCCCGGCGGCCAGATCGCCGGTGAAGTCCAGGAAGAACAGGTACTCCCATCCCCGGCCGGGGATGGGCCGGGACTCGATTTTCAGCAGGTTGAAGCCCTGGACGGCGAAGATGGTCAGGATCTCGTGGAGGGAGCCGCTCTGGTGGGGCAGGCGGAACATGGCGCTGATCTTGTCCCGGCCGGGCCGCAGCTCGGGGACGGGAGACACCACGGCAAACCGGGTGTGGTTCATGCTGTTGTAGTTGACCCCCTCCGCCAGGATGTTCAGGCCGTAGAGCCTGGCCGCCCGGCGGGAGCAGATGGCGGCGGCGGTGGGGTCCCCGGTCTCGGCCACCAGCTTGGCCGAACCGGCGGTGTCCAGGGTGGGCACCCGGGCCCAGTCCCGGTGGGCGTCCAGGTACTTTTCACACTGCATCAGGCCCTGTTCATGGGAGTAGACGGTCCTGATCCCGTCCAGGCCCACCCCCGGCAGGGCCATGAGGCAGTGCTCCACCTTCACCTGCCACTCCCCCACAATAGAATAGTGGTACTGGGCCATCAGGTCGTACACCTGCCGGATGGACCCGGTGGAGGAGTTCTCCACCGGCACCACGGCGTAGTCGGCCTCCCCCCGGTCCAGGGCGGCAAACACGTCGTTGAACCAGGGCAGTCCCTTACTGTCCGCCCCGTCTCCGAAAAAGCCGGCGGCAGCCTCCTCGCTGTAACAGCCCGGCTCCCCCTGGTATACCACCCGGGGGCGGGCCACCGGCTCCCGGGCCCGGGCCCGGTCGGCCAGATAAGCGGCATAGCCCGCGTCCTCCGCCCCCTCCCGCACCAGATGCCGCTGCTGCCGGCGGGAGATGGCCATAATGCCCTCGTACAGGGCGGCGATGTCCGCCTTCCGGGCGGGGTCAACCGTGAGGGCGGTCTTGGCGGCGATCACCTGCTTCTCCCGGCCCGCGTCCAGCACCGGAATACCCGCTCGCCGCTTGTATTCCCCCACCTTACCGGTGACGGCCATCCGCTCCAGAAACAGGCGCACCAGCTCCCCGTCAATGCGGTCGATCTCCTGCCGGTATTGCTCTAACTCCGTCATGTCTCCCTCTCCCCTCAGATGCCCAGCACCGCGCAGGCGGCCAGGGCGGCGGCGGCCTCGATCACCGGCACCGCCCGGGGGACGATACAGGGGTCGTGGCGGCCGTGGATCTCGATTTCGGTCTCCTCCCCGGTGCGCAGGTCCACGCTCTGCTGGGGCAGGGAGATGGAGGGGGTGGGGCGGATGGTGGCCTCAAACACCACCGGCATGCCGTTGGTGATGCCGCCGTTGACCCCCCCGGCGTGGTTGGTGGTGGTGACCACCCTGCCGTCCTCCACGGCGAAGGGGTCGTTGGCCTCGCTGCCCCGCATGAGGGAGAAGGCCGCCCCCGCTCCGAAGTCCACGCCCTTGACGGCGGGCACGGCAAACAGGTACTGGGCGAAAATCCCCTCCACGTTGCAGCCGAAGTCGGGAGCCCCCAGCCCGGCGGGCAGGCCGTAGACGGCGCACTCAATGGCGCCCCCCACGCTGTCCTGCTGCTCTTTGGCCTCCAGGATGGCCTGGCGCATCTCCTCACCCTTGGCGTCGCTGAGCACAGGGAAGGGCTTATTGACCACGTTCTTCATCTCCTCCAGCTCTCCCAGAGGGGCGTCGCAGATGCCGTAGATGGAGCTGATGTGGGCCCCCACCCAAACGCCCTTCCGGGCCAGCACCTGCTTGGCCACCGCCCCCGCCGCTGTCAGGGGGGCGGTGAGCCGGCCGGAGAAGTGGCCGCCGCCCCGGTAATCCTGAGCCCCCCGGCTCTTGATAAACCCGGCGTAGTCCCCGTGGCCGGGCCGGGGGGTGTAGCGGATGGACTCGTAGTCTTTGGAGCGCTGGTCGGAGTTGTAGATCACCATAGCCAGGGGGGCGCCGGTGGTCTTGCCCTCAAAGAGGCCGGAGAGCACCTCCACCCGGTCGGCCTCCTTCCGGGCGGTGGCGGTGGGGTCCTTCCCCGGCCGCCGCCGGTCCAGCTCCCACTGGACCTGCTCCAGGTCCAGCTCCAGCCCGGCGGGCACCCCCTCCAGCACCACGCCGATGGCCGGGCCGTGGGACTCGCCGAAAATCATGTGTCGCATGTGTATCTTCCCCCCAAACTGCGGTAATCCTCCCAGAAATCCGGGTAGGACTTTTTTACACACTCCGCACCGGTGATGGTCACCGGGCCGTTGCACCGGATGGCGGCGATGGCCGCCATCATGGCGATGCGGTGGTCGTTGTGGCCGGAGACGGCCACGCCCCCCGCCAGACGTTCCCTTCCGTGGATCACCAGATGGTCCTCATACTCCTCCACCCGGGCCCCCAGGGCGTTTAGCACCTGAGTCACCGCGGCCAGCCGGTCGCTCTCCTTGATACGCAGCCGGGCGGCGTTGACGATGCGGGTGGTCTCGCCCTCCCGCAGGGCGGCCATGGCGGCCAGGGGAGGCACCAGGTCGGGACACTGGCTCACGTCCAGGTCCACCGGGCCCTTCCCCTGCAATTTCACAAAATAGGGCACAATGCGCATATCCCCCTGGGTGGAGAAGGCGTTGAGCCCCTGAATCTCCAGGTCGCAGCCCACAAACTGCGCGGCGTACCAGAAGGCGGCGTTGGACCAGTCGGCCTCAATGGTCAGGTCCCGGGGCTGGTAGGTCTGGTTCCCCGGCACCCGGAAGGTGCGGTCCCCATCGTACGCCGCCTTGACTCCGAACTGCTCCAGGGCGTCCAGAGTCATGTTGATATACCCCCGGGATTCCAGGGGGGTGGTCAGCAGGATCCGGCTGTCCCCCTTCAGCAGAGGCAGGGCGTACAGCAGCCCGGTGACAAACTGGGAGGACACGTCCCCCGGCAGGGTGTAGTCCCCCGGAGTGAGCCGTCCCCGTACCGTCAGAGTGCCGTCCTTCTGCTCATAGGAGATACCCTTTTCCCGAAAGATGGCGAAATAGGGCTCCTGGGGCCGCTCCATCAGCCGCCCGCGGCCGGTGAATTTCCCGCCGCCCCGGAGGGCCAGGGCCACCGGGATGAGAAAGCGCAGGGTGGAGCCGCTCTCCCCACAGTCCAGCTCAGGCAGGCCGTCCCCCGGGGCCTTCAGGGCGTCCATACACCGGAGAGTGGCGTCGATGTCCTGGGAGTGGGCCAGATTTTCGATATGGCTCTCTCCCGTCCCCAGGGCGGCGGCGATGAGCAGCCGGTGGGCCTGGGACTTGGAGGGGGGCGGGGTGATGGTCCCCGCCAGGGGCCCCGGCGTGATGGTTACGTTCATTTCAGTTCCTCCAGCAGCGTTTCCTTGGGCATCCTGTGGGGAACCGCCCGGCCCAGCTCCTCCAGCAGGATCACGGCGATCTCCGCCCCGGCTCCCTTCTTGTCCAGGCCGATGGCGGCGGTATAGTCCGCCAGGGTGCAGGAGATTTCCACAGGCAGGCCCAGCCGGGCCACCGTCCCGGCAATGGCCGCCTCCGTCCCGGCGGGGGTCACCCCCAGCCGCTCCCCCAGCCATGCGGCCCGCACCATACCGGCGGCCACCGCCTGTCCGTGGGTCCAGGTCTCGTAGTGTCCCGCCAGCTCGTAGGCGTGGCCCAGGGTGTGACCGAAGTTGAGGAGCATCCGGTTTCCGGTGTCCCGCTCGTCCTCCTCCACTACCTTTCGTTTTAAGTCGCAGCAGGTATACAAAATGTGTTCGATTTCCTCCATCAGCCGGGCCCGCTCCGGCCGCTGGGCCAGGAAATCGAAAAAGGCCCTGTCGAAAATACAGCCGTACTTGACCACCTCCGCCATGCCGTCGGCGAAGGTGGAGTCCGGCAGGGTGTCCAGGGTGTCCGGGTCCATGAGCACCAGCCTGGGCTGCCAGAAGGCCCCGGCCAGGTTCTTGCCGTGGTCCAGGTCGATGGCCACCTTGCCCCCCACGGAGGAGTCCACCTGGGAGAGGAGGGTGGTAGGGATCTGCACAAAGTCCACCCCCCGGAGGATGGTGGCGGCGGCAAAGCCCGCCAGGTCCCCCACCACGCCGCCGCCCAGGGCCACCACGGCGTCGGTGCGGGTGAGGCCGAAGTCCATCATGCACTCCCACAGCCGGGCCAGCTCTCCGGCGCATTTGGAGGCCTCACCGGCGGGAATCTCACAGATGGCGGTCTCCAGTCCAGCGGCCTCCAGCGGGGGGATGAGCCGCTTCAGGTACAAGGGCCCCACGGTGGAGTCGGTGACCACGAACAGCTTGTCCGCCCGGGGCAGCGCCTTCCGGCAGTGCTCGCCCGCCCGGTCCAGCAGGCCCCGCTGGATCAGTATGTCATAGCTCCGCCCCGGCAGAGATACGGTGAGGGTTTTCATGGCTTACGCCTCCTTGGGATGTTGCGGTATCCGCTTTATTTTATCAAAGTCTTGCCCACCAGGTCAACCAGGGCGGACACCTTGCCCATCAGATGGTCGAACTTCTCGGGGGTGAGGGACTGCTGGCCGTCGCATTTGGCGTGGGCAGGGTCGTTGTGGACCTCAATGATCAGGCCGTCGGCTCCGGCGGCCACGGCGGCCATGGCCAGGGGCTCCACCATCCAGTACATCCCGGCGGCGTGGGAGGGGTCCACGATAATGGGCAGGTGGCTCATCTGCTTGACGGCGGGGATGGCGGACACATCCAGGGTGTTGCGGGTGTAGGTCTCGAAGGTGCGCACCCCCCGCTCGCAGAGGATCACGTTCTCGTTGCCCTCGCTCATGATGTACTCGGCGGACATGATCCACTCCTCATAGGTGTTGGACAGCCCCCGCTTGAGCAGGATGGGCTTGCTCATCTTGCCCACCTCTTTGAGCAGCTCGAAGTTCTGCATATTCCGGGCCCCCACCTGGACCACGTCCACCTCCCGCTCGAAGAGGTCGGCCATCCGGGGGTCCATGATCTCGGTAACGATGGGCAGGCCGGTCTGCGCCCGGGCCTCCACCAGCAGCTCCAGGCCGGAGGCGCCCATGCCCTGGAAGGAGTAGGGGGAGGTGCGGGGCTTGAAGGCGCCCCCCCGGAGCAGGGCCGCCCCCGACCGCTTCACGTCCTCCGCCACGGCGCAGATCTGCGCCTCGCTCTCCACCGAGCAGGGCCCGGCGATAACCGAGAAGTTCCCGCCGCCGATCTTGGCATTGCCCACACTTACCACCGTGTCCTCCGGATGGAACTTGCGGTTGGCCTTCTTGTAGGGCTCCTGCACCCGCATGACCCGCTCCACGTGGGGGTTGATGGAGATTTTGTCCATATCCACGGCGGTGGTATCGCCCACCAGGCCCAGGATGGTGCAGCCGATGCCGTTGGTGACGCCCACCTCCAGGTTCTGTTCCTTCAGCTTGTTGACCAGCGCGTCAATGTCCTGCTTGCTGGTGCCCGGTCTCATTACGACTACCATAAACTTCCTCCTCCTTGCAATAAAAAAGACGCCCATTGATGAACTCAATGAGCGCCCCTCGTATAAACCAGGTTCTTACAGAGCCCCAAAGGCTCCGCCCATTTCCTTCATCCGCCTGTTTTCCCCATGCCAAAAAAGCCGGCGCCCATAAATCGAGCCCAGCCAAAGGTAAACAGATAGGATGCAGTTGTGAGGCTTCGGTTGACCATGATGCAATCCCTCACAGTAACAGGTTGGTGTCATTATAAACCCATCGTTTTTCAATTGCAATCGGAATTTTTCACAAATGGACCCCCGCCGCGCCGGGGATATGGGGTCATCTCGTCCGTCAGGCCCAGGAGATAGTCCACGCTGGTACCGTAAAATTGGGCTAACGTTATTACCACATCCAGCGGGTAATTCAATATGCCTGTCTCATATTGAGAATACGTATTCTGTTTAATATGAAGTACATCTGCAATTTCCTGCTGGGTCAAATCCCGGTCTGTTCTAAGATTTCGGATTCGTTCATAGCGCAGAGGTTCTACTCGCATACAATCACCCACGCCATCTTAAAATATCTGCATTTCAGATATTGCTTTTTATCTTGAAATCAGATATTTTTATGATTGAGGTGATTTTATGGACTTATACAAGCAAATTCTGATCCAGGCTCTGGCCCACCAGGAAATGGAGGTGCGGTTTCCCAACCTGTCTCTGAACGGCGACGCGCTGGTACATTCCATCTGTTACACGGCGCTGGCACGTATCCGGGACATTGTGCGGGACGACACCCTCTCCGACCCGGAGTGCTTTGACCGGGTGGAGGAGATCGTCCGGGCCCTGGAGGCCGTGGGCAGCGACGGCGGCTTCCGCCACGATTTTGGCTGAAAGCCGCAAAAAAGCCCGGAGCGGCACGCTCCGGGCTTTCTCTGTTTTTGCTTAGTAGGCCACGCCCCAATATACCATATGCTTGGCAGGCTTGCCGCAGATGGGGCACACGTCGCCCAGGTGCTCCTGCTCCAGCGGGATGCAGCGGGAGGACACCCCGGCAATCTCCTTCATCTTCAGCTCGCAGGCCTCGTCGCCGCACCACATGGTCTTGGCAAAGCCGCCCTGGGCAGCCATCTTCTCCTTGACCTCCTCCACGGTGGAGCAGGCATAGGTGTTGTCGTCCAGGTTCTTTTTGGCCTTGTCAAACAGGCCCTGCTGCACCGCGTCCAGCATCGTTTTCACGGTCTCCTCGATGCCGTCCAAGGAGACAAAGCTCTTCTCGCCGTTGTCCCGGCGGACCAGGACGCACTGGTTCTTCTCCATGTCCTTGGGGCCCATCTCCAGACGCAGGGGCACGCCCTTCATCTCATACTCGGCAAACTTCCAGCCGGCGGACTGGTCGGACACGTCCATCTTCACCCGGATACCGGCGGCCTTCAGGCGGTCCATGACGGCCTGGTTGGCCTCAATGACGCCCTCCTTGTGCTGGGCCACAGGGATAATGATGACCTGGGTGGGGGCGATGCGGGGGGGCAGCACCAGGCCGTTGTTGTCGCCGTGGGTCATGATCACGCCGCCGATGAGCCGGGTGGACACGCCCCAGGAGGTCTGGAAGGGGTGGTGGGGCTTGTTGTCCTTGCCGGTGAAGGTAATATCGAAGGCCTTGGCAAAGCCGTCGCCGAAGTAGTGGGAGGTACCGGCCTGGAGGGCCTTCTTGTCGTGCATCATGCACTCCACGGTGTAGGTGGCCTCGGCGCCGGAGAATTTCTCCTTGTCGGTCTTGCGGCCCTTCACCACCGGCATGGCCAGGTAGTTCTCGCAGAAGTCGGCGTAGATGTTGAACATACGCTCGGTCTCCTCAATGGCCTCCTCGGCGGTGGCGTGCATGGTGTGGCCCTCCTGCCACAAAAATTCCCGGTGGCGCAGGAAGGGACGGCTGGTCTTCTCCCAGCGCAGCACGGAGCACCACTGGTTGTACAGCTTGGGCAGGTCCCGGTGGGAGTGGATGATGTGGGAGTAGTGCTCACAGAACAGGGTCTCAGAGGTGGGGCGGATGCAGTAGCGCTCCTCCAGCTCCTCGCTGCCGCCGAAGGTGACCCAGGCGCACTCAGGGGCGAAGCCCTCCACGTGGTCCTTCTCCTTCTGGAGCAGGGACTCGGGGATGAGCATGGGCAGATATACATTCTCGTGGCCGGTCTCCTTGAACTTCTCGTCCAGAATCTTCTGGAAGTTCTCCCAGATGGCGTAGCCATAGGGGCGAAGGATAAACATGCCTTTGATGGAAGAATAGTCAATCAGTTCTGCTTTGGTGCACACGTCGGTGAACCACTGGGCAAAGTCGGCCTCCATATCGGTGATCTGGCTGACCTGTTTGCTTTTGTCTTGTGCCATAAAACTCTCATTCCTTTTTCAAATAATAAAGGTATCGTAACTATGTATTTTATGGGCCAGAGGTCAAAAAGTCAAGAGCAGAGCGCAAAAAGAAGGGGCTTTGACCCAACGAATCAAAGCCCTTTTGCGTGTATTTACAGTAGAGTTTCGCTAACTGCCTGTTCCACCCGCCGTGCATTGGCCTCCAGGGCCTTGCAGATCTCCTCCGGCTGGTTGTGCTCTACCCCGGCCAGCATGGCCCGGAAGTCCGAGAGATTGGCCGAAAGGTCCATGCCGTGGGCGGTGTACAGGTTGCGCAGCAGCAGCTGTTGGCCCTGAATGGCCAGCATACTCTTGTCCAGACGGCGGTTGCCGCAGTGGACGTAAAATACCTCCATAAACCGGTGCACCCCCACCGCCAGCTGCTGGGGCGTCCGGGCGGCCTCAAATTCCGCCAGACGTTCCGCCAGGTGCTGGGCCAGGACCTGGTGGTCCTCCCGCTCCATGGACAGCCGGGCGGCGGCACAGTGGAGGGTGGTGGCCAGCTGGGTGATCTCCTCCACGTCCCTGGCGTCCAGGGTCAGCACCCGGGCGCCCACGTTGTTCTCGTAGGCAATGAGCCCTTCCTGTTGCAGGCGGTTGATGGCCTCCCGGATGGGGGTGCAGCTGACACCCAGGGAGTCCTGAAGTTCGTTGACGTTGACCCGGCTGCCCAGGGGCAGACGCAGGGAAATGATATCGCTGCGCAGACGATCGTAGACCTGATCCACCAGCGACCGTTTTTTGATGGAAGCCATGCGGATACCTCCCAATCCGTGGAACCCCCGCAGCAGGGGGCCACAATTGTTTCTTGCAGTATCTTGCAGTATACAGGATAGCAGATTGGGCGGAGAAAGGCAAGAAAAAGGACGGGGGATCCGGGGAAAAGTTCCCAGCGCCCCCCCTTGTCACCGGAGGGAAAACGTGATACAATTTTCTGTATGAAAACGATTTCACTCGGGAGGAGAGAGCGTCATGCGCATTGTCACCATCGGCGAAATTCTCATTGATTTGACCCAGACCGGATATAACCAGCAGAACATCCCCATGTATGCCGCCAATCCCGGCGGCGCTCCCGCCAACGTGGCGGTGGCGGCGTCCCGCCTGGGGGCGGACACCGCCTTCGTGGGCATGGTGGGCTCCGATGGCTTCGGCACCTACCTGGCCCAGGTCCTGGAGGAAAACAACGTCAGCACCCAGGGCCTGCGGGTGGGCCAGGGGGCTACCACCCTGGCGGTGGTGTCGGTGAGCGCCCAGGGGGAGCGCTCCTTCCAGTTCATGCGGGGCGCGGATTCCAACCTGACCGCAGACCAGGTGGACCGGGGCCTCATGGCCGGGGCGGGTATTGTCCACTTCGGCTCGGTGAGCCTCACCGCCGACCCCGCCCGCACCGCCACCCTCCACGCCGTGGAGCTGGCCAAACAGCGGGGGGTGACGGTGAGCTACGACCCCAACTACCGGGCCGCTCTGTGGGAGAGCCAGGACCAGGCGGTGGAGTGGATGCGCCGCCCCCTGTCCAGCGTGGACATTTTGAAGCTGTCCGACGAGGAGATGGAGTTGCTCTCCGGCTCCAATGACCCCGAGACCTGTAGTCAGGTGATGGCAGACAAGGGCATCTCCCTGGTGCTCATCACACTGGGTTCTGAGGGCGTGTTCTACCGATTGGGCGAGCACACGGGCGTCGTCCCCGGCGTTCCCACCAAGGTGGCGGACACCAACGGGGCTGGAGACACCTTCTTCGGGGCCGTGCTCAGCCGCCTGAGCCGCCGCACCCAGGGAGCCCTGGAGGGCTTGACCAAAGAGGAGCTGGAGGAGATTCTCACCTTTGCCAACCGGGCGGCCTCGGTGACCTGCTCCCGCAGCGGCGCCATTCCCGCCATGCCCACCCTGGAGGAGCTGGCCCAGTAACATAAAATCAAACACCCCAAAGGGCCGAGAGAGGCGTTACGCCTCCCTCGGCCCTTTTTCTGTGTACTGCTGTTCCAGCCGGTCCAGCAGCTGCAAACTCCCCTCCGGGGAGTAGAACCGTTCCGCCGAGTCCAGGGTAGGGTGGGGCTGGGCGGCCTGGGAACTTTTTGGCCGACGGCGGTAGGCCTCGGGGGTCATGCCGAAGTGGGTCTGAAACATCCGGGAGAAGTAGCGGTAGTCGGAGAATCCCGACTCCATGCACACCGCCAGCATCCCCTTGTTGGTGGTGGCCATGAGGTGACAGGCGTGGTGGAAGCGCACCGTGGCCACATACTCCTGAAAGCTGTGGCCCAGCATCTCCCGGGCGAAGTGGGATAGGTAGCTCAGGGAGCGGCGCTCCTGCCGGGCAAAGTCGGACAGGCGGATTTTGTGGGCGAAATTCTCCTGCACAAAGGCCACCAGCCGCATGAGCCGGGCGCTGCGCCGCTCCCGTTCCGCCGCCTCCTGTTCCGTGACCTGACGCACCGGTAGGCGGGTGAGGAGGAGATAGAGAATCTGGTTGACCCGCCCCAGGCAGTCCAGCTGGTAGAAGGGCGGGCGCTGGAGATAGCGGCGAAACAGGGCGACGAGGGAGGTTTTCAGCCAGGTTGTCTCATCTTCGGTCAAATGGGCGGCGGGAAAGATGGTCTCAGTGTACACCCGTTGGGCGGCGGGAAAGGCGGCGGGGTCCAACTGGAGGCACAAAAAGGTGCAGCTGCCCTCCACCTTGTGAAACTCATGGGGCTGGCCGGGGCTGAACAGCACCAGCTCCCCCGGCTCCACCCGGTGCTCCTGGCCACCGCAGGACACCAGCAGCGGCTGGTCCAGCACCCACACCAGCTCCCAGTCCAGGTGGATGTGGAGGGAGCGGTGGTCCAGGGTGTTGAAAAACAGATGGACGCCCCCCAGGTGGGGATGTTGGACAATTTCCAGGGTCGCCACAGGCCACACCTCCCAAATCGTAAATTTGTATAAGAAATTGTACTCGCCTTGGGGAGAAAATGCAATGGGGTTGTCCGGTTCAAATGGAGAGAAAACCGTGAGTATACGCTAAAAAAAGTTTGTAAAACTTAAAAACTGACGAAACAGACAAAAGAGGAATGCCCAAAATGTGCACAACGGCTAATATACAAAAACAGCACATTTGTCTAATCACCACAGCAAACTAGTCAAGGACGGCAGGGGGCGGGGGTGGTATGGTAACAGCAGAATCACAACCCAAAGACTGGGAGGCGAGAGACCTTGTACTATATTGGCATTGATTTGGGCACGTCCGCCTGCAAATTCCTGCTGGTGGATGGGGCGGGAACGGTGTGCCGCACGGTGAGCCGGGACTACCCCCTGTATTTTCCCCAGCCTGGCTGGAGTGAACAGAACCCCCAGGACTGGTGGACGGCCTGTATGTCCGGCATCCCTCAGCTGCTGGAGGGGGTGGACCCCGCCCAGGTGGCGGGCATCGGGGTGGGGGGCCAGATGCACGGCCTGGTGGCTCTGGACGACCAGGGGCAGGTGCTGCGCCCCGCCATTTTGTGGAACGATGGCCGCACTGCCCCCCAGGTGGACTGGCTCAACCATCAGGTGGGCCGGGAGGTGCTCAGCCGCCACACCGCCAACATCGCCTTTGCGGGCTTCACCGCCCCCAAGCTGCTGTGGATGGCCCAGAACGAGCCGGATTTGTTCGCCCGCATCCACAAAATTCTCCTGCCCAAGGACTACCTGGTGTACTGCCTCACCGGGGCGTACGCCACCGACTACTCCGACGCCTCGGGGACGCTGCTGCTGGACGTGGAGCACAAGACCTGGAGCCGGGAGATGCTGGAGCTGTGCCACCTGAGGGAGGACCAGATGCCCGCCCTCCACGAGAGCTGGGAGCGGGTGGGGGCTCTGCGGGAGGACGTGGCCCAGGCCCTGGGACTGTCTCCCAACACCCTGGTGTGCGCCGGGGCGGGGGACAACGCCGCCGCCGCGGTGGGCACCCAAACCGTGGGGGACGGCAAGTGCAACATCAGCTTGGGCACCTCCGGCACCATTTTCATCTCCTCCACCCAGTTCCGGGTGGACCCCAACAACGCTCTCCACGCCTTCGCCCACGCCGATGGGGGCTGGCACCTCATGGGGTGTATGCTGTCGGCGGCCTCCTGCAACGCCTGGTGGTGTGACAACATCCTGGGCACGTCCGACTACGCCGCCCAACAGGCCCCCATTTCCCAGGACAAGCTGGGGCGGGGACACGTGTATTTCCTCCCCTATCTCATGGGGGAGCGCAGCCCCATCAACGACACCGACGCCCGGGGCGTGTTTTGGGGCTTAACCATGGACACCACCCGGGCGGACATGACCCAGGCGGTGCTGGAGGGGGTGGCCTTCGCCATCCGGGACTCCCTGGAGGTGGCCCGTAGCCTGGGACTGAACATCCCCCGGTCCGGCCTATGCGGCGGGGGCAGCAAGTCGCCGTTGTGGCGTACCATTCTGGCCAACGTCCTGGGCATTCCCCTGGACACCATGGCCACCGAGCAGGGGCCGGGGTATGGAGCTGCCATACTGGCTATGGTGTGCTGCGGGGCCTTTGACAGTGTCCAGCAGGCCGCCCAGGCCCTGGTGCAGGTGAAGGACACCGTGGAGCCCCAGCCGGAGCTGGTGGCCCGGTATGAGGCCAAATATCAGAAATTCCGCCAGATCTATCCTGCCTGCCGGGGGCTGTTTGCCACCCTGGCCCAAGACTAAGAGTATATTTTGAACCTGTAAGGAGGGTTTTTATCATGTTTGACAATATTCCTGAGGTAAAGCTGGGCGTCATCGCTGTATCCCGCTCCTGTTTCCCCGCCGCTCTCTCGGAGCGCCGTCGGGCCGCCTTGGTGGCCGCCTATGGGGAGGGCGTGTATGAGTGCCCCGTCACCGTGGAGACCGAGCTGGACGCCCGGGCCGCCGTGGACGACGTGAAGGGGGCCGGGGTCAACGCTCTGGTGGTGTTTCTGGGCAACTTCGGCCCCGAGACCCCGGAGACCCTCATCGGCGAGTGGTTTGACGGCCCTGTGATGTACGTGGCCGCCGCCGAGGGAGACGGCGACCTCCACGATGGCCGTGGCGACGCCTACTGCGGCATGCTCAACTGTTCCTATAACCTGGGTCTGCGGGGTCTGCGGGCCTACATCCCCGAGTACCCCGTGGGCACCGCCCAGGACCTGGCCCACGCCATGGAGGAGTTTGTCCCCATCGCCCGGGCCATTCTGGGCCTCAAGGGTCTGAAAGTCATCACCTTTGGCCCCCGTCCCGACGACTTCTTGGCCTGCAACGCCCCCATCAAGGCCCTGTACGACCTGGGCGTGGCGGTGGAGGAGAACTCCGAGCTGGACCTGTTGGTGGCCTATAACAAGCACGCTGACGACCCCCGCATTCCCGCCAAGATGGCGGAGATGGAGGCGGAGCTGGGGGACCACAACCCCTACGCCGGCATTCTGCCCCGTCTGGCCCAGTATGAGCTGACCCTGGAGGACTGGGCCCGGGACCACAAGGGGACTCGCCAGTATGTGGCCTTTGCCAACAAGTGCTGGCCCGCCTTCCAGACCGAGTTCAAGTTCGTGCCCTGCTACGTCAACAGCCGCCTGGCTGCCCGGGGCATCCCCGTGGCCTGCGAGGTGGATATCTACGGGGCCCTGTCCGAGTACATCGGGGTGTGCGTCTCCGGTGGGCCCACCACCCTGCTGGACATCAACAACACCGTGCCCCAGTCCATGTATGACCAGTGCGTGCGGGGCAAGTATGACGTGCGCCTGAACGAGACCTTCATGGGCTTCCACTGCGGCAACACCAGCTGTTCCCTGCTGAAAAATCCCCACATGGGCTATCAGCTCATCATGAAGCGGGACCTGGAGCCCGAGCTGGCCGAGCCGGACATCACCCGTGGCACCATGGAGGGCAACATCAAGGCCGGAGACATCACCTTCTTCCGCCTCCAGAGCACTGCCGACACCCAGCTGAGGGCTTACATCGCCCAGGGCCAGGTGATGGATGTGGACTGCCAGAGTTTCGGCTCCATCGGCGCCTTTGCCATCCCGGAGATGGACCGCTTCTACCGCCATGTGCTGCTGGCCAAGCGCTATCCCCACCACGGGGCTGTGGCCTTCGGCCACCACGGCAAGGCCCTGTACGAGGTGTTCAAGTACCTGGGCGTGGGAGATATCGCCTACAACCAGCCCAAGAGCCTGCCCTATCCCGACGAGAATCCCTTCGCCTGAGAGAACAGAAAAAACATCCACATGGACCTGGGTCCATGTGGATGTTTTCTTGCTTATTCTTGGGTGTATCCGGCCAAAAACTGCCGGGTGCGCTCCTCTTGGGGGTTCTCGATGACCTGTCGGGCGGGGCCTCGCTCCACAATGAGGCCCCCATCCATGAACATCACCTCGTCGGCCACGTCCCGGGCGAAGGCCATCTCGTGGGTGACGATGATCATGGTGGTCTTCTGTTCCACCAGGCCCCGGATGACCCGCAACACCTCTCCGGTGAGCTCCGGGTCCAGGGCGGAGGTGGGCTCGTCAAAGCACAGGATATCCGGCTTCAGGGCCAGAGCCCGGGCGATGGCCACCCGCTGCTGCTGGCCGCCGGAGAGCTGGCTGGGGTAGTGGCTTGCCCGCTGCTCCAGGCCCATTTTGGTGAGCAGTTCCAGGCCCTCCTGTTGAATCTCCTCCAAAATGGCCTTTTTGTTGGCCTTGAAGTCGGGCCGCTCCCGGGCCAGCAGTTCCTTGGCCAGGGTCACATTTTTCAGGGCCGTATACTGGGGAAACAGGTTGAAGGACTGAAACACCATGCCGAAGTGGAGGCGTTTTTTGCGAATTTCGGCATCGGTCTGGCTGCGGCGGTTGGCGGCGTCAAAGATGACGTTGCCTCCCACCGAGATGGTGCCCTGATCCGGGGTCTCCAGGAAGTTCAGGCACCGCAGCAGGGTGGTCTTGCCGCTGCCCGAGGAGCCAATGATGGCCAGGGCCTTGCCCTGCTCCAGGTCAAAGCTGATATCCTCCAGCACCCGGGTGGAGCCAAAGTGTTTTTCCAGGTTATTTACCTCTAAGATTGCCATATGTCACACCCGCCTTTTCAGGAGAAATAGTCCAGCTTCTTCTCCAGCCGCCCCAGCAGCAGGGTGAGCAGGCCGTTGAAGACCAGATAGTACACGCCTGTGAAGAACAGGGGCCACAGCAGGCCGCGGTAGCCGTGGGAGCTTTTCAGGAAGGCCTCACCCGCCCACAGAAGCTCTTGCAGGGAGATGACGCCGGCCAGAGCGGTGTCCTTTAACAGGGTGATGACCTCGTTGGACATGGGGGGTACGATGCGCTTGATCATTTGCAGCAGGGTGACGTGGAAGAAAATCTGGCCCCTGGTCATGCCCAGTACCTGCCCGGCCTCCTGCTGCCCCTTGGGGACACCCTGAATGCCGCCCCGGTAGATTTCCGAGAAGTAACAGGCGTAGTTGAGAATGAAGGTGACACTGGCGGCGATAAACCGTCCGGAATCGCCAGCGGGCCAGGGGTTTTCGAAACCAGGAATCATGCCCGGGACATAGAAGATGACGAACAGCTGGAGCATCAGCGGGGTGCCCCGGATGACCCACACCACAAATCGGCACAGCCACCGCAGGGGGGGAAAGCGGGTCATGGACCCCCAGCAGATCACCAAGCCCAGGGGAAGCGCGCCCAGCAGGGTGACGAAAAACAGTTTGAGCGTCTGGACAAAGCCCTCGTTCAGCGCTCCAATGACGGTTGCAAACATGTCAATACCACCTTAATATGCTTCTCAAAAATGCTTGCATTTTTGAGAGAAAGTGCAGCCCGCTGCATGCACCCTTGGGTCAAAGGGCGACCCAAGGCCACACTGGCGGGCTGAGAAGTGTTTTTTCCGATGCGCATGTCCCCGGAAAAAACAGATTTCAATTTATTTTCCCGCCCCTCGGCGGGAAAACTCTGCCGAGGGCTTATGATCCTGCAAAATAATCTGAATATCTTACATGGAATTTGCTTTTTCATGATCTGACCGAAGGCAGAGCATCCGCTCTGCCTTCGGTTGTGTCCGTGTTATGGCTGTTCCACCAATTTCTCGGCAATGCCGTACTTCTCCGCCACCTTCTGCATGGTGCCGTCGGCGTACTGCTCGGCGAAGAACTCGTTGAGCTTTTCCGCCAGGTCGGAGCCTTTGCGGAAGCCCACGCCGTACTGCTCGTCGGCCAGAGACACGGTGTAGGTGAGATTCTCATAGCTGGTGCCCTCACCCGTGGAGGCCACAGCCATGAGGTAGTCGATGATGGCCGCATCCGAGGTGCCGGAGGCCACTTCCAGCAGAGTGTTGGCCTGACTCTTGGCGGGGGTGTAGTTGAGAGAGTAGGCCTCCGCCTGCTCCATGCCTGCCGACCCGCTTTCCACGGAGAAGCTCAGGTCCTTGATGCTGTCCACGGTCTGATATTTGTCCGCCTGGTCGGCCTTGACCACCACCACCTGGGCGTTGTTGAAGTAGGGGTTGGAGCACTCCATGGCCTCCTTCACGTCCTCGGTGAGGGTCATGCCGTTCCAAGCCACGTCAATGGTCTTGCCGTCCAGTTCCATGATCTTGCTGTCCCAGTCGATGAGCTGGAACTCCACCTCCACCCCCAGGCTCTCGGCAAAGAGGGTGGCCATGTCGGCGTCGAAGCCCACCCAGTTGCCATTCTCGTCCTGATAGTCCATGGGCTCAAACTCGGTGATGCCCACCACCAGGGTGCCCTTGTCCTGGACATAGGCCAGATCGCTGGTGGGTTCGGTGTTTTTCGCGTCTTTTCCGCTGCAAGCGGCCAGGCTCAGCCCCATGGCCAGGGCCAGCGCCAGAGAAATCATCTGTTTCATATCCTCATATCCTCCTCATTGGGGCCCTCCTGTGGGTGGAGGAGCCAGTGACGGTATTTTAGCACAGTAATGAGATAATGTAAAGAGGTAAAAAAGAAAAGTTGTCCCCGGCGGAAGGACAGTTCCGCCGGGGACGCACAGATGTACACAAATTAACCGTTGCCGGTGGGGATGAAGGGGCGGATGGCCATGGCCACATTGGAGATGGGCATGGTCTGGAGCCACACCTTGCCGGGGCCGGTGAGCAGGGTGTTGAAGAGACCCTCGCCGCCCAGGAACTTGTTTTTCAGCCCGGGCACCTGCTGGATGTCCATGGTGACGGTGGGGGAGAAGCCGGCCACGTTGCCGGTGTCCACCACGATCTGCTGCCCCGGTGCCAGGTCGTACTCGATGAGCTCGCCGTCAATTTCCGCAAAGGCCACCCCGCGCCCGGACAGGCGCTGCATGATAAAGCCCTCGCCGCCGAAGAAGCCCGCCCCCAGCTTGCGGCTGAAGTGGATGGACAGGTCCACCGTGGATTCTGCGGCCAAGAAGGCGTTTTTCTGCAAGATCATCTCCTGGCCGGGCCCGATGTTCAGGGGCATGATCTTGCCGGGGAAGCTGGAGCCGAAGGCGATCATGCCCTGGCCCCGGGCGGTGTAGATGTTCTGGAACATGCTCTCTCCTGAGAAGGCCCGGGAAAACATCTTGCCCAGACCGCCCCCGGAGGTCTCCATGGCCATGTTGGGGCTCATCCACACCATGGAGCCCCGCTCGGTGATCATTTGCTCCCGGTCCTGCAAGTGGCAGATGACCACGGGAAATGCGCCGCCGGTAATTTCGTATCTCATAGAAACCCTCCCTTTTTGTATCTAGGATATTATTATCATACCTGTGGGACAAGGGGGCTGTCAAGGGCAGAAAAAGTCCTTTACAAACCCAGATAAGTGGGCTATAATCTCCTGTGGGAATGAAGTTCTCCCACGGGCAACCGAAACCGCTGTGTTCAGCTGATGACTTCTGTGATTTATTTTGGTCACAGGGGGCATTGGCTTTTTTTGTGGCCGCAAGGAGGAAACCAACATGTTAACATCCCTGGCACTCATATTCCTGGTGGGCCTATCCATGGCGGCCATCGTCCAGCAGCTCAAGCTGCCCCGCATCATCGGTATGCTCATCACCGGCATTGTGGTGGGGCCCTATGTGCTCAATTGGCTGGACCCGTCCATTCTGTCCATCTCGGCGGAATTGCGCCAGATGGCCCTCATCATCATCCTGCTGAAAGCGGGCCTGTCGCTCAACCTGTCCGACCTGAAAAAGGTGGGCCGTCCGGCGGTGATGATGTCCTTTGTCCCCGCCAGCTTTGAGATTTTGGGCTATGTGCTGGTGGCCCCCCACCTGCTGGGGGTCAACATCATGGAGGCCGCCGTCATGGGCGCCGTGCTGGGGGCGGTGTCCCCGGCGGTGGTGGTGCCCCGGATGGTGCAGCTGATGGAGACGGGGTACGGCACCAAGAAGGGCATCCCCCAGATGATTCTGGCCGGAGCCTCCTGTGACGATATCTTTGTCATCGTCCTCTTTGCCACCTTTACCGGCATGGCCCAGGGCGGCAACCCCCAGCTCATGGACTTTGTCAACATCCCCGTGTCCATCGTCCTGGGCGTGGCCCTGGGCGGGGTGGTGGGGTGGCTTTTAAGCCGCTTTTTCGAGACTGCCTATGCCCACCAGCACTGCGTGCGCAACAGCACCAAGGTCATCATCGTCCTGGGCGTGTCCTTCACCCTCATGGCAGTGGAGACTTGGCTGGAGGGCATCGTGTCGGTGTCCGGTCTGCTGGCCGTGGTGAGCATGGCCTGCGTGCTGAAAATCAAGAGCCCTGCCTTTGTCTCCAAGCGCCTGTCTGAGAAGTTCGGCAAGCTGTGGATTGCCGCCGAGGTCATCCTCTTCGTGTTGGTGGGTGCCGCTGTGGACATCCGCTACACCCTGAGCGCCGGAGGGGCCGCTGTGCTGATGATTCTGTGCGCTCTGCTGTTCCGGGCTGTGGGCGTGTGCCTGTGCGTGGCGGGCACTAAGCTCACCCGGAAAGAGCGCCTGTTCTGCGTCATCGCCTACCTGCCCAAGGCCACGGTGCAGGCCGCCATCGGCTCGGTGCCTCTGGCCATGGGCCTGCCCTGCGGACAGATCGTGCTGTCTGTGGCGGTGCTGGGCATCCTCATCACCGCACCCCTGGGGGCCATCGGTATGGACGCCACCTACCGGAAGCTGTTGACCCGGGAGAATTTAGAAGAGTAAGAAAAAACGAGGTGTTTTCATGGAACCCATCGCCCACATTCATACGGATTTCACCAGTAAATTCGGCGTACCCCGCCAGGCGGGGCTGGTGCGTGAGCTGCAAGCCTCCATCATTTTTGCCCCGGAGTATCGCAACCCGGAGGCGCTGCGGGGCTTAGACGGCTTCTCTCACCTGTGGCTCATCTGGGAGTTCTCCCAGTGTGTGGGTAAGCCCTGGTCCCCCACGGTGCGCCCGCCCCGGCTGGGGGGCAACGCCCGTATGGGGGTGTTTGCCACCCGGTCCCCCTTCCGGCCCAACCCCATCGGCCTGTCCTGCGTGGAGCTGGTGGGGGTGGAGGAGCACACGCCCCAGGGCCCGGTGATCTATGTGGCGGGGGCGGACCTCATGGACGGCACCCCCATCTATGACATCAAGCCCTATGTGCCCTATGCCGACTGCCACCCGGAGGCAGTGGGGGGCTTTGCCCAGGACGCCCCGGAGCATAAGCTAAAGGTGGAGATCCCGCCCCATCTGCTCTGCCTCATCCCTGAGGGCAAGCGGGAGGCCCTGGTGGGAGTGCTGGCCCAGGACCCCCGGCCCCCCTACCAGCGGGACAGCCAGCGGGTATATGGCTTCGGCTTTGGCGGGCTGGAGGTGCACTTCACCGTGGACAACGGCGTAGCCCGGGTCGTGGACATCCACGGGTGAGGGGGACGCTGGTATGGACATGATACGCACCACGGAAGCCCTAACATTCCAGGACTTCCTCCGCTACCCGGCCCTTCGGGTGGAGGAGGGGGAGTTTGCCTTTGTCACCGGGCGCAGCGGGGCGGGGAAGAGCACCTATCTGCGGCTGCTCAATGGGTCCATTCCCGCCGACCCGGGCTGTATTTTCTACCGGGGCATCCCCCTGGAGGAGTACCAGATCTTGCCCTATCGCCGCCAGGTGCTGCTGGTGCCCCAGGCGGTGTACCTTTGTCCGTCAGGCCCTGGAGACCGCCATGCTGCCCACCCTCAACTCCATGGTGGGTATGGGCATTGTCTCCCTGCCCGGGATGATGACCGGCCAGATTCTGGCGGGTACCCTGCCCATGACCTCCATTCTCTATCAGATCGCCATTATGATCGCCATCTGTACCGCTGTCACCTGTGCCTGTTTTGGCACGCTGTACTTCGGCAGCAAGACCCTGTACGACAAGAAGCGGCAGATTATTCAACTATAAAAGAGCTAAAACACCCAGAGTATACCGTTTCTTCGGTGTGCTCTGGGTGTTTTTGAACTAGCTAGCTAAGATTAGCAAAATATTTTTGCAAAATCAAGAGAATTAAGCAAAGTGATTT
>DWXF01000026.1 GCA_019119335.1 Candidatus Flavonifractor merdavium | reverse complement strand
CTCTGAGGGCAAGCCATACCGTGTCTACATGATGGCATCCGCCAACAAGTTCCTGCGCATCTACTACGCCTCTGTGAAAAACTATTTGGATTCTCTGGAGCACAACTAATTTTCGTGTCATACCATCTGGCTGGCCGCCGTTTCGATTTTGAGATGCTCAGCGGCTTGATTTTGTGTTGTCTTTTTGCCGCTCCCCCAAATCTGAAATTTCTACTTGACTTTTGTTAGCAGGTCTATGGAACAAAGCTGCTGACCTATGCGACCCCCGCCATTGAGACAGCCATGCGGGACTGCGCCGCCCAGGGTTCTTTCTCTCTGTCGTTCCCGCTGAACCGTTACCGCCAGCTGCGCCAGGTGGCATTTCTCTATGCCATACACGAGCAGGAGAATGCCGAAGAAGATTTGCTGACTGTCATTCAAGAGAAGTTGGAAGTCTCCGCCAAAGTAGCCAAGCGTCTGCTGGAAGAATACCGTACTGTGTTTCAGATCGAGTCTCTGGGTGAGCGTGTCTTTGACCTTAGTTGTGGTGGTGACCCCGCCAGGGCCTACGACCGCTTCATGCGCCGGACGCTGCTCCTCCAGCGCATGGGGGAGGTGCTGAGCCCCAGAGAGTTGAATTTGGTGCGCTGTTATTTGGGAATTGGCCAACCCAACGAGCAGAGCATGACCTTTCAGGAACTGGCTATCCGGCTCAACTACAACGGCCCCAGCGGTGCGGAGAAAGCATATAAGGCTGCCATCCGGAAACTGAGAAAGCAGTTGAACGGCGGCACTTACAGCCAGTGGCTCTCCATCCAGAAAGCCATTCTCAAGGCCAGAGCGGAGGCAGAAGCTGATTCCGGCTACTATGTGCCGCCGCAGACCACCTGGCTGGACGAAAAGGAACTGACGGAGCGGTTTCTCTGTGAAGTTGTTTCGCTGATCCACGTCCATGAGATGTTCAGCGACGCGTTGGAGCAGGAAACAGAATAAGCAGTACGGCACCAGGCTTTGTCCTGATACCGTACTGCTTTTCATTTATCCCATGATACCGATTTTGTTGCCGTTCTCGTACATATCCTCTGCGTATTCCGCATGGTTGGGTCCTTGGCTTTCTACCCAGCCAAAGCCTGGCACATAGACCATGTTGTCCGGTGCCGGGGCAGGCTCCGGTTCTTGCTGTGGTGTGGCATCCTGTTCAGAGGGAGCCTGTACTTCGCTCTCTGGGGGCGTTTGAGCAGGCGATGGCTCCGGGACAATGTCAGCTTCCTCGACCAGTTCCGGCAGTGTTGCTTCCGTCTTTTCTTCCTCTGGCGATATGACTTCTTCCATCTCTGCTATCTCCGGAATTTCGGGCTGTGTGGCGATTACAACGGCTGGCGTGGGCAGTGCGGGTGTTTCCCCGGCTGGTTGCTGCTGTGGCCACACAGCGGCACACAGAGCCAAACAGGCGGCGAACGCTGCGGCAGTGATGATTCGTTTCTTCATGTTGCTTCCTCCTTTCCGGACATGGAAAGAGCGCCCGATCTCCTCGCCGTACAGCGAGAGACTGAGCGCTCTTTTTCATATTGATTCAGTTCCATGGAGAGCTGCCACGCCAGCTCAAATCCAGAGATAAAGCTGTCGATGGAGCGTTCCTCTGCCATCAGACCCAGGGCATCCATGATTCGAAGCACCAGCCGCCGTTCTGGCATTTCCAACGCTTTGATCAGTGCTTGGTGGCATTCTTCCACTTCCTGCTTCTGCTCCGAAAACTCAGGCGGGGTATAGAAGCAGTCGTAGATGTCTTTCAGTAGTTTGTTCATGCGTTGCACCTCCTGGTAGCAACACACAATACCACAAGACGTCCAACATATCTACTGGTCTTTTATCTTTATACAGTAAATTATCTTGCTTGGGTAAGGAACAGGAAAATAGATGCTTTACTAAAAAGAACTCTGAATTATTGCAGCAAATTGTCATTGCGGTTCGTTTATCCTATCTTCCCGTATGCCACAAGGGCATCTCCTGTTGTCACGCCCAAGGAAACCGTATGGTATAGCGCCATGCCATCCCAGCGGGCGCGGATCGTCTGGAGGATGCGGCCCTCCAGATTCTCGATTCTTCCCAGCATCTGCCCAGCGGAAATCTTCTGTTCTGTCTTAATCTCAGGAAACCAAAAACCCGAGACCTCTGCCTCTGCATAACACATTTCCTCCGCTTCCTGCTGACGGTTGTTTTTAACAGGAGCCGAACCCATATCCAGATATCCCATCAGACTCTGTATGCTGCGCAGTTCCAGCTCCACCTGCTCCTCCGTCCAGAGACCCATGCCGCCCACCTCCATCAGCAGAGCGGGAATACCGCATTGGGCTGCATAGCTGTACAATCCGTTTTGGGCGGTGGAGGGGATGCGGTACAGAACTTCCAGATGCTGTGCGGCCTCCCGGGCCTGTGCCGTCACCTCCGGCGCAGCCGTGGCCGGGTAAAAGACAAGGGGCGTCATCGCCTCATTTACATCTCCGCCGTGGAGGTCCAGAAGAAAGTCGGCCTCCTGGTAGATCTGCTCCACCACAGTCCGGGCGATCTCCTGGGCTATCGTACCCTCCTCCGGAGGCGGAAAGACCCGGTTGATATTCTTTCCATCGCTTGGCACCACCTGTTTGCTTCCGGCATAAAAGCCCTCGCTATTGACCAGCGGCAGCAGGATCACCCGCCCCCGAATCTGGGCCGGAGCCAGTTGAGCAAAGAGCCGCCGTAGCGTCATGATGCCCACATATTCACAGCCATGGACGCCTGCGGTCAGCACCAGAGTTGGGCCGCCCGATGCTCCGCAAATCATCCATACCGGCAAGCCTGGGCCGCCCTGTACGGGCAGTGTGCCGGTGATCCGACCGGCCTCCCACTCTTTCCTATCTGTTATCTGCATGGCGATTCCTCCTAAAATCAATCGCTGTATCGGTGGCAGGCCACCCAATGCTCCGGTCCCACAGCGGTCATTTGCGGCATTCTGGTACGGCAAAGCTCTGTGCAGTGGGAACAGCGGGTGTGGAAGGGGCAGCCGGCAGGACGGTCAATGGGACTTGGCACCTCCCCGCAGAGAGGGACAATGAGTCTCTCATGGTTGTCATGCAGAGAAAAGACAGACTCCAGAAGGGCCTTTGCATAGGGGTGAAGGGCGTCTTTTGCAAGACAGCTGCTGGGGAGCGACTCCACCACTACGCCGAGATACATCACCATGATCCGGTGGGAAAGGGACTGGACCAAGGCCAGATCGTGGCAGACAAACAGGATGGCAAGCTCCCGCTGCCGCTGGAGCTCCACCAGCAGTTCTACCAACTGATCCTGGGTGGAGACATCCAGAGCAGAGGTGGCCTCATCACATAAAAGCACCTCGGGCTCCAGCGCCAGGGCCCGGGCAATGCCCAGCCGCTGGCGCTGGCCGCCGCTCATGGAGTGGGGATACCGGTCCAGAAACTCCTGTGGGAGTTCTACCATTTCCAGTAACTGCTTGGCTTTCTCCCGCAACTCTCCTCTGGAGCAGGAGGAATAGTTGCGCAGCGGTTCCGTCACGGCATCCCATACCCGCATTCGTGGGAAAAAGGCGGCGGCAGGGTCCTGAAAGACCATCTGGATATGCCTGCGGTGCCGGCGCAGGTTTTCGCCCTTCCAGCCGGTCACATCTTCCCCACGAAACAGCAATTGTCCCTCATCAGGCCGCTCCAGCTGGGACAACATCCGTAGCAGCGTGCTCTTGCCGCAGCCGCTTTCCCCTACGATTCCCAGTGTCTCTCCGGGATAAAGGCGAAGATCAATCTGCTGGCAGGCGGTCAGAATTCGCCCATCCGGTCGCCGGTAACGGCGTGTAAGCCCCCGCCCCTCCAAAATGCATTCAGACATAACGCTTCCCTCCCAGATCCGGAACCGCCTGGAGCAGTTGGCGGGTGTATGGCTCCTGACTTCGCAGAAGGCTCTCCCGGTCGCCTTGTTCCACAGTGCTGCCGTTGCGCATAACCAGGATGCGGCTGGCCATGTAGGCAGCCACCGCCAGGTTATGGGTCACCAGAAGAATAGCCGTGCCATAGGTATCCCGCAACTCCAGCATTTGCCGGACGATCTGCGCCTGGGTGGTCACATCCAATGCGCTGGTAGGCTCATCCGCCAACAGGAGCTTTGGCTGGAAGGTCATGGCCATAGCGATGCCCACCCGCTGGCGCTGACCTCCGCTGAGTTGAAAGGGATAGGCACCCAAAATACTCTCCGGGTCGGAAAGCCCCATCCGTTCCAGCATTTCCTGGCTCAGCGCCCCCGCCTCTTTTTTGGACAGACTGCTGTGGGTACGGATATATTCACAGAATTGGGAGCCTATGGTGCGGATGGGATTGAGCATGGCGCCGGAATCCTGAAAGATCATGGAAAGTTTCTTCCCCCGCAGCGATTTCCACTCCCGGGGTGAAAGTCCCTGCAGTTGCTGGCCTTCAAAAGAGATCGTTCCTTCGGTCACGGCTCCTCCCGGCGGCAGAAGCCCCAGAACAGAGCGGATGGCGGTGGTCTTGCCGCTGCCGCTCTCACCTACCAGGGCTACGATCTCTCCCTCCTGCATGGAAAGAGAGAAATTCCGCAATGCCAGGCGCTCTCCATAAGCAACCGTCAGCCCATTGATCTCAAGCATTGCTGCTTTCCTCCGCCGCGGGTGCAATATCACTGGTGAGCCAATAGTAGTCGATGGTGGCGATCTCCGCGCCGGTGACCCGATCCGCCCAGCTCATCATCCGGCTATTATAATAGCCGTGGATGATGGTGGCCGCATCGTCGATGAGGATCTGCTGCATCCGGGTGATCAGTTCCAGTCTCCGTGCCTGATCGGTGGTCACCTCCAGCTCCTCAAAGCAGGCATCGTACTCCTCATTGTGGTAATATCCGTAGTTCTGAGAATTTCCGGAGTACCATCCACCCAAAAAATCCTGGGGATCTCCGGTTCCCACAGTGGTGGTGTTGGCGGTAACCAGGTCAAACTCACCGGCGTTCTGGAGTGCGGTGATGGTGTCATAGTCGCTGACATTCAGCGTAACGCCGATGCCGATCTCCTCCAGCTGGAGGGCAATGGCCTGGGCAAAATCGTTGAGGTTACGGCTGGTGTAGGCCAGATAGACCAGATCAATGTTCTCGCCGTCCAGTTCCCGGATGCCGTCCCCATCGGTGTCCACGATCCCAGCCTCATCCAGAGTCTCCTTGGCCTTTTCTACATCATAGGGATAGGGATTGGTAAGCTGGTCGTAGTTGTAGGCCAGAGAGGAGGGGAGTGCCGCAAAGCCCGGGGTGTACATACCTGCCACCGTTACATTGCACATGGTCTCATGGTCCAGCGCCATAAGAACCGCCTGCCGCAAAGCGTCGTTTGCCAGGGGGCCGTTGAAATTCATGTAGGAGTTGCCAGTGCGAACACCTGCGGCGGTGGAAACATAAAAGCGGTCATCCGCTTCCAGCTTCTCCAGATCGCTGGCGGTGGTGATATTTTCCACCAGATCCACGTCCCCGCTCTGGAGCGCCATGGCCTTGGTGGAGCTGTCCTCGATGAAAAGGATAGAAACGGTATCGTAGGGAACTTCTCCATTCCAGTAGTACTCATTGCGGGAGAGTTCAGCGCCCACACCGGCCTGCATACTGTCCAGCTTATAAGGGCCGGTGCTGACGATGCCCTGCTCCACCACCGACACATCGATCACCGAGAAATAGGGATAGGCCAGGATACCGGGCAGATTTCCAGTGGGGCGCTGGCAGACCACGGTGAGAGTACCTGCCTCGTCATCGGCGGTCAGCTCCGGCTCAGGGAGATAGACCTCGGGATTGGAGTTGCCGGTGCCGCCCCGGTCGGCGTCGGTCTCGGCGTACAGCCGCTCAAAGGCGGCCTGGACGGCGGAAGGAGTCACAGGATTTCCGTTGGAGAACTGCACGCCCTCCCGGATGTGCAGGATCCAGGCGGTATAGTCGTCGGAGACCTCGTAGGCATCACAGAGCCAGGGCTGTGCCACCATCTGATCGTCAAACCGGAACAGACACTCCAGGATGCCGTAGCGCATGCCGGCCCAGCTGGAATTGACTGTGGTAATGGGGTCCAGAGAGTCAGAGTAACTGTAACAGCCGAAGTTCAGGTGAGTCTGCTCCGTCTGTTCCGCGGACGGAGTGCCGCCACAGCCGGTGAGTACACCGGAGAGCAGCATCGCTCCAACCAGAAGGGCGGCAGCCTTTGTGGATACATGTTTCAAACGCTTCATCTTGTCTCCTCTTTTCTTTGATTTTGAATGGGGCTGCGCCTCATCCTCTCTGGGATCCAGGATATCCCGCAGGCTGTCCCCCAGCAGGTTGAAGATCACCACAGTCAGAAAGATAGCAAGTCCTGGAAATACCATCAGCCACGGCGCCGATTCCATATAGGCCCGTCCCTCATTGAGCATATATCCCCACTCAATGGAGGTAGACTGGGCACCCAGGCCCAGGAAGGAGAAGCCGGCCAGCTCCAGCATCATCCCTCCCACATCGGTGGCAGCGGTGATGACCAGGGTGGGAAGGGCTGACGGCACCATATAGCGCAGCAGGATGTCCCGCTCCCGGGTCCCGGAGATCCGGGCAGCCAGCACATAGTCCTGGTGCTTGATCTTCAGCACCAGGCTGCGGGCCAGACGGGCATATTTCGTCCAGCTTACCGCCATAATGGCCAGGATGGCGCTGGTCATACTGCCCCCCAGCATACCGGCCAGGGCAATGGCAAGAGCCATACCGGGAAAGGAGACCATCATGTCGGCAACGCGCATGATGATGGTTTCCACTATGCCGCCGACATAACCGGCCACGATGCCCAGGGCGCCGCCCAAAAGCAGAATGCTGAGCACCAGCACCATGGTGGATAAAATGGAGGTTCTGGTACCATAAATGACACGGGAGAACAGATCCCGCCCCATTTTGTCTGTCCCAAACCAGTGTTCCCCACTGGGGGGCTGCACCGCATCCGCCAGAACGGAGCTGTTGGGATCATGGGTGGCAATGACAGGGGCCAGCACCGCCACAAGAAGTATGGCCAGGGCCATCAGGCCAAACACCAAAAAACGCTTTTTCGCAGCGGTCATGCCTGCAGCTCCTTTCTCAGCCGGGGATCCAGCCGGTTATAAGAGAGATCCACCACCAGATTGACCGCCATATAGATCAGAGCGATCCACAGTACATAGCCTTGGATCAGCGGATAGTCTCTGGAGGTAATGGCGGAGATGGCCAGGCTGCCCAGTGCCGGATAGGAAAAGATGACTTCCACCACGGCGGTTCCGCCCAGCAGAGAGCCCAAAGACAGCCCCAGCATAGTGATAAGAGGCAAAACAGCGTTTGGAAGCACATGGCACCAGAGCACGCATCGTTCCGACAGCCCCCGGGCCCTGGCGCCTGCCACATAGTCCTGACGCAATTCCTCCAAAATAGCCGCCCGAACCTGTCGGGCGTATTTCCCCGCCATGGCAATGGCCAATGTCACGGCTGGCAGAATCAACCGCTGGAAGTTCATTTGGTTGGACACCACCGGAAGCCATCCCAGCTTCATGGCCACCACATAGAGCAGCAGCAATCCCACCCAGAAATTAGGCATGGAAATGCTGATAAATGTGGTACCCCGCAAAAGATAGTCCAGTATGCTGTTCTGTAGCAAAGCGGAGTATACGCCGATGGGTACGGCCACAAGAACCATGATCACCAGGGACAGCAGCGCCAGTTGAATGGTGGGCATGACCCGCTCCATCAAAAGGGTCGCTACCGCTTCGCCCTTTGAGTAGGATGTGCCGAAGTCTCCCCGGAGGCAGTTGGAAATCCAGTTGCCGTACTGGATGAAAAACGGATCGTTGAGTCCCAGTTCCTCTCTGGTCTGTTCCAGCACTTCCTCCGACGGGATACTGCCGCTGACAGCGTACATGGCCCGGACTGGATCGCCCGGCGACACATACATCAGCAGAAAACTTAAAAAGCTGACGCCCAGCAGCACCAGAAAAATATGGGCAAGCCGGTAGCTTATTTTTCGTTTCATCTGCATTCCTCACCTCGCAAAAGCAAATCAACGCTGCCGCAATCTGCCGCGCTTTTCCTGTAACCCCAGTTGAAACAGGGCGTTTGACCAGGAGCCGCAGACCTTTTGCAGGCGCATGCGAACCTCCGCCGGTACCTCTCTGCGGCCGGGAGGATGCCCAAGCTGCTGCGCCAGTTTCCGTACCAACGCCAAATCTGCTTGCGTTTGGGGATCCAGCTTTAAAAGCCGGTAGTGGCAGTCGTACAGTTCCTGCCGGTGGGTTGCCCTCTGCTTGTCTTTTTCCCGCTGCAGCGGAGCATTCACAAAGGGGGTGATGCGCCGAACCGGTTCCAGATCGATCTGATAGAGTGCGTTCCGCCACGATCCAAAACGCCGGAGCAGGGATTCCCGCAGGCTTTGCTCCACTTCACCCCGAAGAGGCGAGCGATTCAGCCTTTCCGCAAGGGCTCTCAATTCCCGGAGTATACACAGCTCATCATTCTTTAGGTTTTCTTCTTTCTGCAGATGGACAGCCACTGCTTCCTCAACTCCGGCAGCAGCTAAAACCTCGCCCCAGGTACGATGGCGTTTTTTCAGTTTCCGGCATATCTCAGGTAGCTCCGACGGGTGTGGGATTCGGCCCAGCTGTTCCGCCATACCTCGAATTTGATTGAGCATCTGCTGGTACTCCTCGTTCTTCTGAGACATCTGCTCTGAGGACATTCCGCCCCGACCCGCCGACCGGCTCAATCCCGCTGCACGCAATGCCCTCGGCCAATTTTTGAAACGAGCTTTGAGATATGCACGCAGGATCCAATGCACCTCTCCCTGAGAGGGAGAATGTCCCAGATACTGGGCGCTTCCGCGCAGAAGTTCCAGCAGCTCGTCATCAGAAAAGGATGCGTAGAGCTGCGCGCCTCGCTCGGTGTCCAGTGAGTACTGATCGTCCTCTTTCGCCTCCGCCTCTCCTGTGAGCTTGGGGCCTTCCACGATCATGTCGAACACCGCTTTTTTCTGCTCCAGCAGCTGATTTTTGTTGATTTCTTCCGCCATTCCTATCCCTCCCTGAAAAAACGGCTGCGGATCCTGAGATCCACAGCCGTTTTTCTGCGTAACGAATGCCAAGTGCAGCGTCCCACACCTGGCCGGTCTCTTTTTGTAGGTCTTCTGACTTGCGCTTGGAGCAGGGTATTCCTGCCTTCGCCGGTCTGCTTTGCCTTCTCAGGGCACGTCCCCAATGGCGAACTTTCGTTGACGAGCAGCGGACATCACGCATACAGCGGCGGTTACCGTCCGGGATTCTCACCCGATTCCCTTGTTCAGCCGCCCGAATCTTCCTCTGCGGCCACAAAAAGTTATATTTTATTCTGGCATAAAAAACGGTCTTTCCTCTTCGGAAAGACCGCATGGATACAAAACAGCCTACGACTCCCAAGAGGGTGCTCCCTGATGTACGATCACTGCCGGCTGATGTCTTACGACGAACACGGCCTTTCGCGCCGGACTCTCACCGGCTTATGATAAAGAGCACCTGTGTCACACAAGTTTCTCATCGTATCTGCTTGATATTTACTTTATACTTTTTTAGTATACCGCAATCTTTTGCTGATTGCAAGCATAATTATATCCCAGTACAGCGCAAAACCAACAAATTGACTTGTTTCGATTTCTATCATGCCTATGATATAAATAATGGCCGCAAGCCATCTTGTTGTGGCTTGCGGCTATTTCCCCATTTGAAACATTTGGGGCAGACACCCCAGGGCTTCTCTCAATCGGTCATTCTTGGGTTAATCTCAAGATGTCCTTGTGAGGAGTAGCCCTTCCGCGTCCTTTTTTTATGCCTGGGCCGCTCTGCCCAGGGCGTGCTCCTTGATCTTCTGAAAGGTCTCCTCGCTGAGGTCGTGTTCAATCTTGCAGGCGTCTGCCGCCGCCACGTCGGGACTTACGCCGAGATGAATGAAAAATTGGGTGAGCAGCTTGTGCCGCTCATAGATCCGGCGGGCAATCTCCTCCCCGGCAGGCAACAGGGAGATATAGCCCTCCTTGTCCACCTCAATATAGCCGCTCTCCCGCAGCTTCTTCATAGCCACGCTGACGCTGGGCTTGGAAAAATGCAGGTGGTTGGCGATGTCGATGGACCGCACCAGCCCCTGGGTCTCATGCAGGCTGAGGATGGTCTCCAGATAATTTTCGGCGGACTCGTAAATGTTCATGGCCCTTCTCCTTTCCAGCAGGAGTTTTTTTACAGTGTAACATAACTCAGTCCCTTTGGCAAGGCGGCTCCAGCCTCCGCCAGGCGGGCACCTGCCGCCACAGCAGGCAGGCCAGCCAGCCGCACAGCAAACCCACCGCCATGCCCGCCAGCACATCGCTGGGGAAATGAACCCCCAGGTACAGTCGGGAAAATCCCATCAGGGCGGCCAATACCACGGCGGTCACCTTCATCCACCGCCGGGGCAGCGTGCGGCACCAGGCGGAGGCGGCGGCAAAGGCGGCGCAGGTGTGACCCGACGGGAAGGAATTGGGGTCGTGCTCCGCCACCAGCGGCACCAGTCCCTCCACCGACAGCCAGGGCCGGGCCCGGCCCACCAGATGCTTGAGGGCCACATTGGTACACAGCAGCCCCAGCACCATGGCCAGCAGACTGGCCAGTCCCGCCTTGCGGGTCTTCCGAAAGCAGAGCATCAGCACGGACAGCGCGATCCACAGCATGCCCGCGTCGCCCAGCTTTGTATACACGCTCAGAATACTGTTGCACACGGCGCAGCGCAGCGTCTCCTGAATCCACAGCAGCACGCCGCCGTCTATTGCGAGAAACCATTCCGGCATAGCAATCCTCCTATAAAAAATCAGGGGCGGCGTATCTGCCGCCCCTGTCTGGTGTCAAATTATTCCGCCTCGTCGCCCCACACGCAGTAGGTAATGGTGCCGGAGCTCATCTCAAACTTATCAGTCTTGACAATGTGGCTCTTGCCCAGGCGGACCTCCTGGGTGCCGATCTCCGAGGTGATGGTGTTGACCACGTTGCACTGGACGGTAAAGGTCAGGTCCAGCAGCCCCTTGTCGGTGGACACCAGCAGCATGTCCCCGCTGGCGCTGACGGTGGCGTTGGTGGTATGGGGCTTGGCCTCCACCGCAATCACCTGACCGTCCAGCAGTTCGCCGGAGGCCATCAGGGTGGAGGGAATATATTGCTGGATATTCTCATAGACCTCCGGCTGAACGCTCTCCACCAGCACCTTATAGGTCACCTGAGTGGTCTTGGGATTGACGGCCACGGTGCTGTTGGGGCCCAGGAACTTGACGCCCAGCACCGCCGCGGCAATTACAATGACCAGAATTACCAGCAGATCCACAATGTTGATCTTTCCAAAGAGTCTTCCCTTTTCGTCTATCATCTTTTGTAGCCTCCGAGGTTGTAAATTGACGGTATCGTTGGTACAATGGTACTTGGGTATTGTACCATATCTCCCCACAGCCCGACAAGTACTTTCTTTGGAGGTTTCCAATCCATGAAGGTCATCCATCTGATCTCCGGCGGCGACAGCGGCGGGGCCAAGACCCACGTCCATTCGCTGCTTCAAAATCTCTCCCGCACCATTGAGGTAACCATGGTGTGCTTTATGGAGGGTCCTTTCGCCCAGGAAGCCCGGGAGCTGGGCATTTCCACCGTAGTTCTGCCCGGGCGCAATCTGCTGCGCACCTTCCGCACCCTGAAGCAGATGATCCTGGAGGGCGGCTACCAGATCATCCACTGCCACGGCGCCCGGGGCAACATGATGGGCGCCCTGCTGCGGAAGGCCACCGGCCTGCCGGTGGTCACCACCGTCCACTCCGACTACCGGCTGGACTATCTGGGCCGCCCCTTCTCCCGTGTCTCCTACGGCACCATCAACACCATCGCGCTGCGGCGGCTGGACTACCGCATCGGGGTGTCCGACGCCATGACCAACCTGCTGATCTCCCGGAAGTTTGACCCGGACAAGCTGTTCACCATCTACAACGGCCTGGACTTCACCCCCCGTACCCCCGCCATGACCCGGGAGGCCTACTGGAAAAGCGTGGGGCTGCAGGCGGACGAACACAGCGTGGTGGTGGGCATCGCCGCCCGGCTCAACCCGGTGAAGGACATCGCCACCCTGGTGCGGGGCTTCGCCCTGGCCCACGAGACCTGCCCCGATCTGCGTCTGCTCATCGCCGGCGACGGCGAGCAGATGGACATGCTCAAAAGCCTGGCCCGGGAGCTGGGGGTGGCGGAGCAGGTGTGCTTTGCCGGCTGGGTCACCGACACTGACAGCTTCTACAACGCCCTGGACATCAACACCCTCACCTCCCTGTCCGAGACCTTCCCCTACTCCCTCACCGAGGGGGCCCGGGCAGGACTGCCCACGGTGGCCAGCCGGGTGGGGGGCGTGCCCTACCTCATCGAGCACGGCGTCCACGGCTTTCTCTTTGAGGCGGGAGACTATCAGGCCCTGGCCCGTCACCTGATCACCCTGGCCCAGGATCCGGAGCTGCGCCGCCACATCGGCCAGCGTCTCTACCAGCGGGCCAGGGAGGACTACTCCCTGGAGAGCACGCTTCAGCGGCAGCTCTCCATCTACCAGGCCATTCTCCGCCGCCAGGGCCGTAAAACCGGCCGCCGGGACGGGGCCCTGGTGTGCGGGGCCTACGGCCGGGGCAATGCCGGAGACGACGCCATTCTGGAGGCCATTGTCACCGAGCTGCGGCAGGTAGACCCCGACCTGCCGGTGTGGGTGCTCTCCCGCAATCCTGAGAGCACCCGGCTCACCTACCGGGTCAACTCCATTTACACCTTTGCCTTCCCCAAATTTTTGTGGCGGATGCGCAAGACCAAGCTGTATATCAACGGCGGCGGCTCCCTGATGCAGGATGTGACCAGTCACCGCTCCCTGTGGTTCTATCTGTTCACCATCTCCTGGGCCAAGCGCCTGGGCAACCAGGTGATGATGTACGGCTGCGGCATCGGTCCCATCCACTCCCCCGCCAACCGCCGGCGGGCCTCCCGGGTTCTTCAGAAGAGCGTGGACGCCATCACCCTCCGGGACACCCACTCCAAGGATGAGCTGGAGGACATGAAGGTCACCACGCCGGAGATCATCCTCTCCGCCGACCCCACCGTCATCCTCCCCCCCGCTCCCGAACAGGCCATCGACGGCATTCTGGAGAGTCAGGGCATCGACCCCAAGGGGAAGTATATCGGCTTTGCCCTGCGGCCCTGGCCGGGCTTTGAGGATAAGGCCCGCATCTTTGCCGCCGCGGCGGATTATGCCTACGAGAAGTATGGCCTGACTCCGGTCTTTTTACCCATTGAGCGGCGGCTGGACGTGGCCGCCGCCCGCTCCGCCGCCCAGTATATGAAGGCCCCCCACTATATCCTGCAGGAGACGGGCAGCTCCAGCCATACCATCGGCCTGTTCGCCCGAATGCAGGTGGTGGTGTCCATGCGCCTGCACGCCCTGGTGTTCGCCGCGGGGCAGGGCGTCCCGCTGGTGGGGGTGGTATACGACCAGAAAATCAGCTCCTTCCTCTCCTATATCGGGCAGGATCTCTATACCGACCTGAACGAGGTTACGGCGGAGGGGCTCCGGCACTATATCGACGGTGCGTGCGCCCGCATCGGGGACCAGGAATTTCTGTCCGGAGGAGTGGACCGGCTGCGCCGGGTAGAGGAGCGCAACAGCGAGACCGCCCGCAAGCTCCTGGAGAGGTGAGCGGCCTTGAAACAGATCCTCTGCCTCTCCTGTACCCCCTGGCGCACCATTCCCACTCGTACCCAGCAGCTGATGATCCGGCTGAAGGACGCCCAGGTTCTCTTTTTTGAGCCGCCGGCCAGACACTGGAAGGAGCCGGGCCGGAACATGCGGCCCGGCCTGACGGTCTACGCCCTCCCGCCGGTGCTGGAGGCGGAGGAACGGCACCGACTGCTGTTCCGACGCCACTATCGAAAATTAGCCAGCTATATCCAGCGGCGGATGGACCGGCACCGGTTCCGGGAGCCGCTGCTGTGGTGTACCTCCCCGGAGCAGGTCCACCTGCTGGAATATCTGCCCCACCGGGGCGTGGTGTACGACTGCTACCGGGACTGGGAGGACTTTTCTCCGGTGTGGGAAAGCGATCTGGCTCTGGCCGCGGACGTGATCTTCGCCGCCTCCCCGGGGCTGATGCACCACCTGGCCCCCTGCAACGACAATATCGCCCTGCTGCCCAACGGGGTCAACCACCTGATGTTTACCCGTCCCGACGCGGAGTGTCCCCGGGAGCTGGCGGGAATTCCCGGCCCGGTGCTGGGCTACTGCGGAGTGGTGTGGGAGGACCTGGACCTGACCCCGGTAGCCGCCGCCGCCGGAGAGCTGCCCGGCTGCACCTTTGTCTTTCTGGGCCGGGTGGAGGACAGCTCCATGGTCCGCCATTTGGAGCGGTTCCCCAATGTGCGCTTTCTGGGACGCCGCCCGCCGGTGGAGGTGCCCGACTACCTGGCCCGTTTTGACGTCTGCCTTAACCTCCGACGCAAGTCGGAGCGGTATGACGACGTCATTCCCACCCGGGTATACGAATACCTCTCCTCCGGCAAGCCCACCGTGTCCATGTTTTACCCCGAACAGGTGGAGCATTTCCCCGATGTGGTCTACGGCGCCCACTCCCCGGAGGAATTTGCCCGTCTGTGCCGCCGGGCCCTGGCCGAGACCGGCGACTGGGCCCGCCTGCGCCGCCAGGAGCACGGCGCCAGCGCCGCCTGGTCGGTCCGGGCCCAGCAGGTCACCCGCATTCTGACCGCCATCGGCCTGTATTAGCCACGCATATCCCCACCCCCGTTCCAGTAAAATGGGACGGGGGTGATGTTATGCTGACTGCGATCCTGTCCCATCCGGTGACCGCCCTGACCTGCCTGCTGGTGCTGGCGGTGGTGGCGGTCAACGGCTGGACCGACGCGCCCAACGCCATCGCCACGGCAGTGTGCACCGGGGCTATGTCCTTCCGGCGGGCGGTGGGGCTGGCCGCCCTGTGCAATCTGCTGGGATTGGGCTGGGCTGTGGCCTTCTCCCCGGTGGTAGCGGAAACCCTGTTTTCCATCGCCGGCTTCGGGGCGGACATACCCGCCGCCCGCTCCGCCCTGTGCGCCGGGCTGTGCGCTGTGGTGCTATGGTCCACCGCCGCCTGGCGCTTCGGCATCCCCACCAGCGAAAGCCATGGTCTGGCCGCCGCCGTCACCGGCGCCGCCCTGGCTCTGTCCGGCGGCACGGTACACCCTGGCCCCTGGGCCAGGATCCTGCTGGGCCTGGCCCTGTCGGTGGGCCTGGGCTGGCTGGCCGGACGGCTGTTCCGGCTGGCTCTGACCCGGCTGCGCCCATCCCCCGCCCTGTGCCGCCGGGGACAAGTGGGAGGCGCGGCGGCCATGGCCTTCCTCCACGGCGCCCAGGATGGCCAGAAATGTCTGGGTATCCTGCTGCTGGGACTCTCCCTCTCCCCCGTTCTGCCTCAGCAGGGGGCCCTCTCCATTCCTCCGGAGCTGACCCTGCTGTGCGCCGGGGTCATGGCGGCGGGTACAGCCCTGGGCGGCCGGCGGATCATCGACACGGTGGGCCGGGAGATGGTGTGCCTGAACCCCAGGCAGGGGCTGGCCGCCGACCTGGGTGGCGGAACCTGCCTGCTGGCCTGCACTCTGCTGGGCCTGCCCGTCAGCACCACCCACGCCAAAACCGCCGCCGTTCTGGGGGCCGGCTCCAGGGCCGACCGGCGGGTGGCCGGCCGGATCGCGCTGACCTGGCTGTTCACCTTCCCCGGCTGCGGCCTGCTGGGTTTTTTCCTGGCAAAGCTCTTTCTCTTTGGCCGCTGATATGATATACTGCCTTCCGCGGGAATTCCCCGTTATGGGACAGGAGGCGACCTTTTATGAAGTATCATACCACCATTTTTGATCTGGACGGCACCCTGCTGGACACCCTGCAGGACCTGGCCGACAGCACCAATTACGCCCTGGCGCTCCACCACTTGCCCACCCGCACGGTGGAGGAGATCCGCCGTTTTGTGGGCAACGGCGTGGGGCTGCTGATCCACCGGGCGGTGCCGGAGGGCACGGACGAGGCCCTGGAGCATCAGGTACTGGCCGATTTCCGGGCCCACTACCTGGTGAACATGGAGCACAAGACCGCCCCCTATCCCGGGGTGCTGGAGCTGCTGGACCGGCTCCAGGCGGCGGGAGTCCGGACGGCGGTGGTATCCAATAAGTTTGACGGCGCGGTGAAGGGCCTGTGCCAGGCCTATTTCGGAGACCGGGTGGAAGTGGCCATCGGGGAATCCCAGGGCGTGGAACGCAAGCCCGCCCCTGACACTGTGTTCCGCGCCCTGGCCGAACTGGGGGCGCAGCCCCAAGGAGCCGTGTACATCGGCGACTCCGATGTGGACATCCAGACTGCTCAAAATGCCGGTCTGCCCTGTATTTCGGTGAGCTGGGGGTTCCGGGACGAGGCTTTCCTCCAGGATCACGGGGCCGCCACAATCGTGGCCACCCGGGAGGAACTGGCAGCCCTCTTGTTGAACTAGCGCTTTATCACCGGGCCGGATTGCCGGCCCGGCTTTTTTCTTGACAATATCGAGGGACGATATTATAATATCCACAGACGATATCGAGTCTCGATATCAGGAGGTGAGGAAGATGGGCCGCAAGACCCTGGAGCTGCTGACCGAGTCCATGTTTTACGTGCTCATGTCCCTGCTGCGGGAGGACCGGTGCGGCACCGAAATGGCCGACTGGGTGCAGGGGCGCACCGGAGGCCGGGTCCGGCTGGGCCCCGGCACCCTGTACACCATTCTGGCCAAGTTTCAGGAGGAGAACCTGATCCGGGAGACGGCAGTGGACGGCCGGCGGCGGACCTACACCCTGACAGAGGAGGGCCGTAAGCGCTATCTGGAGGAGGTGGCCCGGCTGCGGGCCTGCCTGAGCGACGCGGAGGAGGAAGGGCAATGAAAGACAGCATACGCAAGTTGGTCTATATTGAGCCGCTGGACATGGACCACTTTGAAGGCTGGCTGGAGGAGATGGCCCGGAAGGGGCTGCTGTTTGAGCGGATGTCTTACTGGGGCGTGGTGTTCCGCCGGGGGGAGCCCGCCGCCATACGCTACCGGCTGGAGCCCGCCGGGCGGCTGTGGACCCGGGAGAGCAAGGACTACTGCAAAGAGCTGGGCTGGGACTATCTGGGTCAGGCGGGGCAGCATTTTGAACTTTACGCCAACCCCGACCCGGAGGCCCCGGAGCTCCACACCGACCCGGTGGTGCAGAGCTACGCGCTGGACCTGCTGGGCAAGCGGCTGCGCTGGTTCCTGGGAGGGCTGGCCGCTCTGACCCTGCTGCTGCTGGCCGCCGTCCTCTTCCCTGTCCTTACCCGGCAGGAAGAGATCGTCAATTTTCCTAATCTGTGCCTGCTGGTCTTTGACCTGTCCGTATTGGCCCAAGAGATACGGACCTGCGTCTCCTTCTTCCGGCTGCGGCGCCAGCTGGCAGAGGGTATGCCGCCTCAGCGGGACGGCAGCTGGCGTCGGAGCATGCAGTGGAGAACGCTCCCCATCCTGGTAGGTCTGACCGTGCTGCTCCTGGAGCTGGGGCTCCTGGCGGCACTGCATCTGTCCTGATCTGAGCGCTCAATTTTCAAGAGCATGGGAGGAATCACCATGAAGGATACGGTGCGGAAATGGATGCGTCTGGATCCCATCGACATGGATCACTTTGAGGGCTGGCTGGAAACCATGGCGCGAAAGGGCCTGTTCTTTGAACGCACCTGGGCCCTGGGTATCGTGTTCCGCCGGGGAGAACCCGCCTGCGTCCGCTACCGGCTGGACCCCGCCGGAAGCCTGTGGAACCGAGAGGACCAAAACTACTGTAAATCCCTGGGCTGGGAATTCGTGTGCCAGGTGGGAAGGTATTTCGACCTGTATGTCAACCGGGACTCGGAGGCCCCGGAGCTGCACACCGACCCGGTGGTGCAGAGCTACGCCCTGGAACAGGTGGCAAACCGGGCCAAGCGAACCTGTATCCTGCTGACCGCCCTGACCCTGGTGATGCTGGCCGCCGTCCTTCTGCCCTTTTTCCTTTTCTCCACCCCCATTCTTACCTGGCTGGTAGAGAGCCCCACCAGCGGCAACCTACTTGTGATCCTCCTGGATTTGCTCTCTACCGCCATGACTGTCCAGGCATACCGTTCCTTTTTCCGGCTGCGCAAGCGGTTGGAGGAGGGGCAGCCGCCCCGCCGGGACGGAAGCTGGAAATCCGCCGTTCGTTGGCAGCAAGTGCTGAACTGGACCGGTCTGGCTCTGGCGGTTGTTTACGCCACCGTTCTGATAGTCACCACCTCCCGCTCCTGGGAGGGTCAGCTGGACGGCCTGAGCAAGCCCGTCCCCACCCTGTCCCTTGCGGAATTGGAACATAATCTAGCGCTGGAACCACTGGTGGACGGCCGCTGGGCCGACGGACAGGATCGAAACAATTATGTCTCCTTTACCTGTACGCCGGTGGCCCCGGAGCAGTATGAGATCGTCCAAAAGCTCACCGACGGCAGAGACTATGAACCCCGGCTGACAACCCGCTGGTACCGGCTCTCCCTCCCCTTCCTGGCCTCCCCGCTGCTGGATGAGCTGGTGTACCAGTACACCCGGTACAACTACGCTCCCGGGGAGTACGATGTGGAGGAGATCAGCCTTCCCGGCTTTGACCGGGCGGTACTGGCCACCGACAGCCAATGGCCCGGCCAGCGTCTCTTTCTCCAAAAGGGCAATGTGGTGGTCTACCTGAGCTACTCCGGCAATCAGGACCTGACCTGCCGCCCGGAGCTGCCGGAAGAACTATCCTCCTTCCAGAATTAGAACGTTTGTTTGACTTCCGGACAGAAGCGTGATATCCTAGAGGCAAAGGGGGTGACGGGATGGAGCGGGTGATTCTCCACTGCGATCTGAACAGCTTTTACGCCTCGGTGGAGCTGCTGGACTACCCGGAGCTGCGGGACAAGCCGGTGGCGGTGTGCGGCGACCCAAATAGCCGCCACGGCATCATTCTGGCCAAAAATGAGCCTGCCAAGGCATTCAAGGTCCAGACCGCCGAGACCATCTGGCAGGCCCGCCGGAAGTGCCCCGACCTGATCCTTCTCCCCGCCCACCACGGCAAGTACCGGGAATATTCCAGGAAAGTCAACGCCGTCTATGAGCGGTACACTGACCTGGTGGAGCCCTTTTCCATCGACGAGAGCTGGCTGGACGTGACGGGCACCCTCCACCTGTTCCACACCGACGGCAAGGGGCTGGCCGACCGGATCCGCCGGGCAGTGCGGGAGGAGCTGGGGCTTACCGTGTCGGTTGGGGTGTCCTTCAACAAGGTCTTTGCCAAAATGGGCAGCGACTACAAAAAGCCGGACGCCACCACCGTCGTCTCCCGGGACAATTATCAGGAGCTGCTGTGGCCCCTGCCGGTGACCGATCTGCTGTTTGTGGGCCGGGCGGCGGCCCGGGTGCTGGCGGGCTATGGGGTACACACCATCGGGGACCTGGCCCGGTTTGACCGGGCGGCGTTGGGTGAGATCCTGGGCAAGGGGGGCTACACCCTCCACGACTACGCCACCGGAGCGGAGCACAGCCCGGTGATCCCCGCCCGGGACATGCCGGGGCCCAAGTCGGTGGGCAACGGCCTCACCTTCCCCCGGAATCTGGTGGGGTGGGCGGAGCTGCGCACCGCCCTATCCGAGCTGGCTGACGAGGTGGCCGCCCGGCTGCGCAAGCACGCCCTCAAGTGTACCACAATCCAGGTCACCATCCGGGACCCCAATTTCAAGGATATCTGCCGCCAGACGCGGCTGGCCGCCCCCACCTACGTCTCAAGGGACCTGGTGGAGGCGGCCATGGCGCTGGTGCGGGCGGCGTGGAACGAGAAGGCCCCGGTGCGGGCCCTCACCATCACCGCCCAGAATCTGGTGGAGGAGGGAGACGCGGGAGAACAGCTCAACCTGTTCGCCGCCAACGCCGCTCCCCGGCGGGATAAGCTGGAGAAACTGGAAAAGGCCATGGACGGCATCCGGGACAAATTCGGCCGGGAGGCCATCTCCTCCGCCTCCAATCTCCGGCGGGGAGACCGGCGGCCCATCCCGCCGGGGCCGCCGGAGGAGATCAAACCGACGGGACATACACCGGCTCCGTCAAAGTAAGGCTTTCGCCGTCGTATGCTAGAGTACAGGTAAGTGTACCCACATAATTGCCCAGGGGCGGGCCGTTGACCGGGTCGCAGATCCCGATATCTACGGTAAAGGGATCAGGAAAATGGCAGATATAGCCGCAGGAGAGCTGATCCAGCCCCAGTTCCTCCAGCATGGACTCCACCTGCTCCATCTCCGCCTGGCCCAGGGTGAAGGTGGCTGCCAGGGTATAGCCGCCGCTCTCACCCGGTTCCAGCACATGGAGCGCTTCGAGGCTCGCCCCCGTGCCGTGTCCGTCATACCGGGTAATGGCCAGCTCGTTCGTTCCGTCCCCGTCCAGGTCGGCCCAGCCTGGAGTTGCCCAGGCATGCTGACCGGACAGGAGTGCGCCTGCATCAAACCAGGAAGTCACGCCATTCACCCACACCCCCATCTGGCTGGTCTCCTGCTCCGGGTCATTGCGCACGTAGATGGACACACCGGTGACGTCCTCCCCCTGGGCGGGATCCGGCCACAGGCGCACGATAATCTCCTCCCCGGCGGCAGGCTGACCGGGCAGTTCCTCCTCCGGCACCGCCCAAAAGGCGGTGCTCCACTGGGTCTGGGTCCCATCCGGCCAGGTATATGCCACCGTCACCCCCAGCAGCAGATCCTCTCCGTTCCACCAGCCCTTTTCCTCCAGGTTCAGGGGAAAGCCAAAGGCGGAGCGCACCTGTTCCCGCTCACCGCCTCCTCCGCTGCCCCCCACAAAGGCCTGCTCCAGTATCGTACCGGTACTGTCCAGCAGATAGAGCGTCGTTTCGGTGGACTGGAAGGGTTCCGAGAGGTCGTTGACAGTGAGAATGGCGTTCATGGGCAGGGTGCACAGATTCCCTTGCACGATCAGGGAGCCAAACTCCGACGGCCCGCCCTCACAGACCGGCAGGATGGTGCCGCCGGAAACCATCAGCGGCTCCTCCAGCATCTGGTCCTCCCGCACGGAGGGCACCAGAAGGCGGTAGGCATAGGTGGCTGAGCGGGTGGCAAAGCCCTCCTTCCAGGTATAGGTAAAGACCACCCCCCGCTCCTCTGTCCCCTTCTCTGCCGAATCCACCCGGGGCTGGAGGGCGATTGTATACGTCATAAAGCCGCTGTGCCCTTCCACCCACTGGCCATCCTGAAGCAGGTAGTCGGTGTAGGTCCCTTCCGCAGGGCGGGGCTGGTCTCCAAAGCTCATGTCCACACTGTGGGACCAGGCGTAGTCATCGGTGAAGCGCGGAGCGTCCGCCAGCAGGGCCGCCGGGTCGGCGGGATTTTCCCCATCCCAACTGGCAGCGGTCAGCTTTGCCTCACGGCTGTCGATGGACAGCGTGATAGCAGGCGGCGACTGGGGCAGGCCCGCCCCTCCAGTGGGATCCGCCGCCAGCCACAAGCCGACGCCCACAGCGGAAACCGCCAGAATGATTGCCGCAAGGACGGCAGGCCTGCGGTAGGCCAAGGCCCCCTTCACCCGGCGGGACACGTCGTGCTCTCCGAAAGCGGCGGGCAGGCGGCTGGTCTCGGGGGCGGCCAGGGCCAGCAGGGCCCGGGCGTAGCCGGCGTGCTCCCCTTCCGGCAGATTTCTCAGCACCCCCTCGTCGCAGGAGGCCTCCAGATCCCGGCAGAACAGCCGCCAGGCCAGCCACAGCACCGGGTTGAACCAGTGGACCGCCGCCGCCAGGAAGAAGAGGGGTTTCCACACAAAATCCCCCCGGCGCAGGTGGAACCGCTCATGGGAGAGGACATAGTTCCGGTGAGGCTCCTCCAGCCCCCGGGGCAGGTAGATTTTGGGCGGGAAAAAGCCCAGGACGAAGGGCGGACCGGGCTGGTCGCTCTCCAGCACCCCGGGCGCCACCCGCACCGCCGTCTCCATCCGCTTTTTCAGCTTCCGGTGGGTATACAGCCACCAGCCCCACAGTACAGTCACCCCCAGCAGCCACAAAAAGGAGAGCGGCAGCATGGGGGAAATCCGGGGTTTCGGCACCTCCGACGACTCCATGGGTGTAAGCTCCACCACGGCGTCCTCCGGCAGGGGCTCCGCTGGGGAGATACCTGGGACGCCCGCCGTACCCGGCTGCTGTACAGGCTCCCTGGTGGTCTGCACCTGGGCCGTGGTGGGCAGCGCTTCTTCCACCAGGGCGGCGGCTCCCCAGGGGCTGGTGAAGCTGACAGGGCACACCATGCGGAAGAGCACCACCACCCACAGCAGCAGCCGCACAAAGGCCGGGGCCCTCAGCCGCACCAACGCCCACCGCAGAACCAGCACCACCAGGGCGGTAAGTCCGGCGGTAAGGCTCATGCCCCCTACCGCTGCCAGCAGCTCAGTCATGGCGCGCCTCACTCTCGTCAATCAGCCGCCGCAGCTCTTCCGCCTCCTGGTGGGAGAGCTTTTTGCCGCTGAGAAAGGCGGCCACGAAGTTGGGCAGGGAGCCGCCGAAGGACTTGGCCACCGCCGCCTCGCTCTCCCGGCGGAGCACCTGCTCCCGCTGGATCAAGGCTGTGACGGTGGCGTTTTCGTTCTTTAAAATCCCCCGCTCCCCCAGCTTACGCACCAGGTTAAAGGTGGTGGACTTCTTCCACCCCAGCTTCTCCTGACACAGCCTGGACAGCGCGGTGGAGTTGATGGGTTGCCGCTCCCACAGCAGCTCCATCAGCCTGTACTCCGCGTCGAACAGCTTGAAATCTTCCATCTTGCACCCCGCCTTTCGTTTGGTTTGTTTGGATAAACCTCTTTTATGAGGCTAGTTTATCAGAACAAACCTCTTGTGTCAAGACAAAAAACCGGCGCACAGCCTTTGCTGTGCGCCGGTTTGGGTATATATACGCTTACTGTTCGCCCATCAGCAGGTACATGACCGCCTTCTGGGCATGAAGGCGGTTCTCCGCCTCGTCAAAGATCTCGTTGGCATGGGCCTCGAACACCTCGGCGGTAATCTCCTCTCCCCGGTGGGCGGGCAGGCAGTGCTGCACCATGCAGCCGGGGTTGGTCAGGGCCATCAGCTCGCTGTTGATCTGATAGACGCCCTCAAACACCGCCCGGCGGGCCTGGGCCTCGCCCTCCTGACCCATGGAGGCCCACACGTCGGTGAACATGGCGTCGGCGCCTGCGGCGGCCTCCTTGGGATCCCGGCAGAGGGTGAACTTGCCGCCGCAGTTCTGGGCAAACTCCAGCACCTTGGGGTCGGGATCGTAGCCCTCGGGACAGGCCACGGACACCTCCATGCCCACCTTCAGGCCGCCCACGATCAGGGAGTTGGTCATATTGTTGCCGTCGCCGATGTAGCACAGCTTCAGGCCCTCCAGCCGGGACTTGTGCTCCCGGATGGTCATCAGGTCAGCCAGCACCTGGCAGGGATGGGCGAAGTCGGTGAGGCCGTTGATGACGGGGATGGAGGCATACTTGGCCAGGGTCTCCACCTCCTCCTGGCCGTAGGTGCGGATCATGATGCCGTCGCAGTAGCGGCTGAGCACCCGGGCGGTGTCCTCAATGGGCTCCCCCCGGCCGATCTGGCTCTCCTTGCCGGAGAGGAACAGGGCGTGGCCTCCCAGCTGGTACATGCCGGTCTCAAAGGAGACCCGGGTACGGGTGGAGTTCTTCTCAAAAATCATCGCCAGGGTCTTTCCCTCCAGATAGTGGTGGGTCAGGCTGTGCTTCTGGTTGTATTTCATCTGGTCGGCGGTATCCAGAATCTTGGTGATATCCGCGGGGGTCAGATCCAGCAGCTTGAGCAGGTCTTTTTGCATTTCAGTTCACCTCACAACAGATTAAACCAGGGTCTGTTCCAGAATCGCCAGCCCCTTGTCGATTTCAGCCATGGTAATGGTCAGCGGGGGCAGCAGCCGCAGCGCCGTACCGGCGGTGAGCACCAGCAGACCCTGCTGGATCAGCCGGGCGGCCAGTACCCTGTTGCTCTCCTCTCCCTTGACCTCCACCCCGATCATCAGGCCCAGCCCCCGGCTCTCGCCCAGGCTGGACAGGCCCATGTGGGCGATGCGGGTGCGGATATAGTTGCCCTTTTCCTTCACGGCGGCCAGGGCGTCCTCGTCCAGGGTATCCAGCACCACCTGAGCGGCGGCGGCGCAGATGGGGTTGCCGCCGAAGGTGGTGGCGTGGGTGCCGGGACCCAGTACGTTCCGGCACCGCTCGTTTACCAGGAAACCGCCCATAGGCAGGCCGCCGGCAATGCCCTTGGCGAAGGATACGCCGTCGGGGATGATACCGTACTGTTGGAAGGCAAACAGAGTGCCGGTGCGTCCCACGCCGGTCTGCACCTCGTCCACCAGCAGCAGCCAGTCCCGCTCGGCGCACAGCACCGCCAGATTGTGGACGTACTCCGGGTCCATGGGGTAGACGCCCCCCTCCCCCTGGACCAGCTCCAGCATGACGGCGCACACATCATGGCCCGCCACCTCCTGGATAGCGTCGATGCTGCCCGCCTGGGCATACCGGAAGCCGTCGGTGAAGGGGAAGAAATAGTTATGGAACACATCCTGGCCGGTGGCGGTCAGGGTGGTGATGGTGCGGCCGTGGAAGGAGTTTTTCAGGGTGATGATGGTGCCTCTCCCCTTGCCGTACTTGTCAAAGGAGTATTTCCGGGCCATTTTGATGATGCCCTCGTTGGCCTCCGCGCCGGAGTTGCCAAAAAAGGCCGCCGCCATGCCGGTGCGCTGACACAGGGTCTGGGCCAGCTGGGCGTAGGGCTGGGAGTAAAAGAGGTTGGAGATGTGGCCCAGCTTCTGGGCCTGGGCCGTGATGGCCGCCACCCACTTCTCGTTGCCGTAGCCGATGGAATTCACCCCGATGCCGGAGGAGAAGTCGATGTACTCCTTCCCCGCCAGATCATACAGGGTAGCCCCCTTGCCGTGGTCGATATCCACGTCAAAGCGGCCGTAGGTCTGCATGGCGTACTGGTGGTCCAGCGCGACCAGCTCTTCATGATTCACGTGCCTTCCCTCCTTACAGCAGCATGGTGCCGATGCCCTCGTCGCTGAGCAGCTCGATGAGGATGGAGTGCTGGATCCGGCCGTCCAGGATCACCGCGTCCTTCACGCCGGAGCGCACCGCCTCCACGCAGCAGTCCACCTTGGGGATCATGCCCCCCTTGATTACCCCGTCCTTCACCAGACCGGGCACCTGGGACAGCTTCACCACCGGCAGCAGCGTATTTTCGTTTGTGGGGTCCATCATCAGCCCCCGTACGTCGGTGAGCAAAATCAGCTTCTCCGCCTTCAGGGCCATGGACAGCTTGGCGGCGGCGGTATCGGCGTTGATGTTGTAGGCCGTCTCCTGATCCATCCCCTGGGCCACAGTGGACACCACGGGGATATAGCCGTTTTCCAGGCAGTCCTCCACCGCCTTGGGATCCACGGCGGTGATCTCACCCACCAGGCCGTACTTCTCGTCCAGCTGTTTGGCCTGGAACAGGCCGGCGTCCATGCCGCACAGGCCCACGGCCTTGCCGCCCAGGCGGTTCAGGGTGGCCACCAGGTTCTTGTTCACCTTGCCGCACAGCACCTGCTGGACGATATCCATGGTCTCCTGATCGGTGTAGCGCAGGCCGTCCACAAATTTGGACTCCTTGCCGATCTTCTTGAGCATCTCGGTGATCTCCGGCCCGCCGCCGTGGACCACCACCACCCGTACCCCCACCAGATGGAGAAGGATGATGTCGGAGATCACCGCCTGGCGCAGCTCGTCGGAGATCATGGCGTTGCCGCCATATTTCACCACCACGGTCTTGCCGTTATATTTCTGGATATAGGGCAGGGCCTCGGCCAGCACCTGGGCCCGCTCCACATGGGAATAGGACATGATCTTCCACACCTCTTATGTCCGGTAATCGCCGTTGATTTTCACATAGTCATAGGTCAGGTCGCAGCCCCAGCAGGTAGCCAGGTGCTCGCCCTCGTGGAGGTCCACCAGGATGATCACCTCGTCCTGGGACAGGATGCTCTTGGCGGCCTCCTCGTCAAAGTCCACCCCGGCGCCCTGACGGCACACCAGGATCTCCCCCACGGCGGAGGCAAACTTCACATCCACAAACTCCGGCCGGAAGGGGGCCTTGGAGTAGCCCATGGCACACAGCACCCGGCCCCAGTTGGCGTCAGCGCCGAACATGGCGGCCTTCACCAGGGCAGAGCCCACCACCGCCTTGGCCAGGCGCTCGGCGCTCTCCTCGCTGCGGGCGTCGGACACGGTGCAGGTGATCAGCTTGCTGGCCCCCTCGCCGTCGGCGGCGATATTCCGGGCCAGCTGCTCAAAGACGTAGTGGAGTGTTTTATAGAACACCGTATAGTTGTCGTCCTTCCACTCAATGAGCTCATTTTCCGCCATACCGTTTGCCAGCACCACGCACATGTCGTTGGTGGAGGTGTCCCCGTCCACAGTTACCCGGTTGAAGGTACGAGGAACGATCTCATGGAGGGCTTCGGTGAGCATCTCGTGGGTGATGGCGCAGTCGGTGGTGACAAAGCACAGCATGGTACCCATGTTGGGGTGGATCATGCCGGAACCCTTGGCGATGGCCCCGATGGTCACCGTCTTGCCCCCGATGGAGCAGGTCACCGACAGCTCCTTCTTCACCGTGTCGGTGGTCATGATGGCGTTGGCCGCATCGTCGGAGCCGTTCTTGGACAGGGCGGCAGCGGCGGCGGGCATGCCTTTGGCAATGGCCTCGATGTTCAGCTCCTGGCCGATGACGCCGGTGGAGGCCACCACAAAGTCGCTGGCCTTCAGCCCGGTGGCCTGGGCCGCCAGCTGGCACATCTCCTCGGCGTGCTCATGGCTGTTGGGAGCGCAGGCGTTGGCGTTGCCGGAGTTGGCCACAATGGCCTGGGCCTCCCCGTTTTCCAGGTGGTCCATGGTCACATACAGGGGGGCGGCCTTCACCCGGTTCATGGTGTACACCGCCGCCGCCACGCAGGGCTGCTCGGACACGATGAGGGCCAGATCCTTCTTGCCCTCCAGCACCTCGGGCATCTTGCTCATGGGAGGCTGATTGCCGTCTCCCTTGCCCTTTTTCACGCCGCAGTGGACGCCGGAGGCGGTAAAACCCTTGGGGGCAGTGACACCGCCGGGAATCTGTTTCATATCCTTCACTCCTCTTTCCTTACAGCGCCAGGCCGCGGGTCTCTTCAAAGCCCAGCATCAGGTTCATGTTCTGCACCGCCGCGCCGGAGGCTCCCTTGCCCAGGTTGTCAAACCGGGCGGTAATGACGCTCTGCCCCTCATGGCCGCTGACGGTGAGCTCCAGCTTGTCTGTGCCCGCCAGGGCGTTGGCCGCCAGATAGGCCGGCTCCTCCGTGTAGGGGGCCACAGAGATCAGAGGCTGTCCGGCATAGTAGGCCATCAGGATCAGGCTCAGCTCCTTGGCGGTGGGCTGACCTACCAGGTAGCGGTTGTGGATGTAGATGGTGGTGGCCATGCCCTTATAGTAATCGTCCACCACCGGGGTGAACACCGGCGGGTTGTCCAGGCCGGAGATCTTCTGCATTTCGGGCAGATGCTTGTGCTTGAGGGTGGTGCCGTACACTCTGGGACTGCACAGGTCCTCCCTTTTATCCTTGCTCTCATACTGGGCGATCATCTTCTTGCCCCCGCCGGAGTAGCCGGTGAGGGAGCAGCAGGTCAGGGGGTAATCCCGGGGCAAAATCCGCATGGACACCAGCGGAGCCGCCGAGGCCAGAAAGCCGGTGGCATGGCAGCCAGGATTGGCCACAAACCGGGCGGTCCCGATGACCTCCTCCGGCTTCTTATAGAGCTCCGGGAAGCCGTACACCCAGCCGGGTGCGGTACGGTGGGCGGTGGAGGCGTCGATCACCCGGGTACGGGAATTTTCAATCAGCCCCACCGCCTCCACCGCCGCCGCGTCAGGCAGGCAGAGGAACACCAGGTCGGCGGCATTGATGAGCTTTTTCCGCTCGGTCAGGTCTTTCCGCTTGTCAGGGTCAATGGCCAGCAGCTCAATATCGTCCCGGCCCGCCAGCCGCTCGTGGATCTGCAGGCCGGTGGTGCCCTCCTGGCCGTCAATAAATACCTTTGGCTTACTCATGTTCCCGCGCCTCCACAAAGGCTTTGATGTTGGCAATCTGCTGCTCCACGGCCTCCCTGGCCGGGCCGCCGTAGACCTTCCGGCCGTTGACGCAGGTTTTCAGCTCCAGGGCCTGATACACGTCGGCGTCAAACAGGTTGGAGATGGAGCGGAAGTCCTTCAGAGGCAGGGTATCCAGGGTCTCCCCCGCCTTGATGCACATATTCACCAGCCGGCCCACGATCATATAGGCTTCCCGGAAGGGCATGCCCTTCTTGGTCAGGTAGTCGGCGCAGTCGGTGGCGTTGATGAAGCCGCCGGAGGCGGCGGCGCGCATATTCTTGGGCAGGACGGTGAGGGTGTCCAGCATGGCGGTAAACACCGGCAGGCACATCTCCACCGTGTCGATGGCGTCAAAGACGCACTCCTTGTCCTCCTGCATGTCCTTATTATAGGCCAGGGGAAGGGCCTTCATGACCGTGAGCAGGGTCATCAGGGAGCCGTACACCCGGCCGGTCTTGCCCCGGACCAGCTCGGCCACGTCGGGGTTCTTCTTCTGGGGCATGATGGAGGAGCCGGTGGAGTAGGCGTCGTCCAGCTCCACGTATTTGAACTCCCAGGAGCACCAGAGGATGATCTCCTCGGAGAACCGGGACAGGTGCATCATCAGGATCGAGCAGGCGGACAGAAACTCAATGGCGAAATCCCGGTCGGACACCGAATCCATGGAGTTGTCGGTGGGCTTTTGGAAACCCAGGGCAGCGGCGGTCTGGAACCGGTCCACCGGATAGGTGGAGGTGGCCAGGGCGCCCGCTCCCAGGGGGCACTCGTCCATGCGCTTCAGACAGTCCTCCAGCCGGGTCACGTCCCGGCGGAGCATATTGGCGTAAGCCATCATGTAGTGGCCGAAGGTGGTGGGCTGAGCCCGCTGGAGGTGGGTATAGCCCGGCATGACGGTCTCCAGGTTGGCCTCCGCCTTCTTGACGAGCACCTTCTCCAGCTCCAGCACCATACCGATGATCTTGGGGATCTCCCCCTTCACATAGAGCCGGAAATCCACCGCCACCTGGTCGTTGCGGCTGCGGGCGGTGTGGAGCCGCTTGCCCGTGTCGCCGATGCGCTGGGTGAGCATAGTCTCAATGTTCATGTGGATGTCCTCGTTCTCCATGGAGAACTCCACCTGTCCGGCCTCGATATCGGCCAGGATCACCTTCAGTCCCTCGATGATCTTCTCCGCCTCATGCGCCTCGATGATGCCCTGTTTGCCCAGCATGGCGGCGTGGGCCATGGAGCCGGTGATGTCCTCTTTGTACATCCGGGCGTCAAACGTAATGGAAGAGTTAAAGTCATTCACCAGGGTGTCGGTCTCTTTCTGGAACCGTCCGGCCCAAAGTTTCATAGTCAATCGCTCCCTATTTGGATTGCGGGCGACCGCAGGTTGTCCCTACGGTTTCGGTAGGGTCAGCCTGCGGCCGCCCGCAGAACATTTGAAAATTACTTGTTCAGCTTGCCCTGATCCCGCAGCGCCAGCACGGTGTCCGGCAGGCCCCACAGATTGATGAAGCCGGTGGCGTCGTTCTGGTTGTAATCGCTCTCCTGGAAGGTGACGATCTCCTCGGAATAGAGGGTGTCGGGAGAGGTAACGCCGGCGGTGATGATGTTGCCCTTGTACAGCTTCAGCTTCACGGTGCCGGTGACGTGCTTCTGGGTCTCGGTGGCAAAGGCGGTGAGAGCCTCCCGCAGGGGGGTGAACCACTTGCCGTTGTACACCAGATCGGCGAAGTCCACCGCCAGCTTGCTCTTCATGTGGGCGGTGTCCTTGTCAATGGTGATCATCTCCAGCACCTCGTGGGCCCGGTACAGAATGGCGCCGCCGGGAGTCTCGTACACGCCCCGGTCCTTCATGCCGGTCATCCGGTTCTCCACGATGTCCAGCAGGCCGATGCCGTTCTTACCGCCCAGGTCGTTGAGCTTGCGGATGACGTCGGAGGCCTTCATCTTCTCCCCGTCCACCGCCACGGGCCAGCCCTTCTCAAAGTCGATGGTCACATAAGTAGCCTGGTCGGGCGCCATGGCGGGAGACACGCCCATCTCCAGGAAGCCGGGCTTGTCGTACTGGGGCTCGCTGGCAGGGTCCTCCAGGTCCAGCCCCTCGTGGCTCAGGTGCCACAGGTTCTTGTCCTTGGAGTAGTTGGTCTCCCGGGAGATCTTCAGAGGCACGTTGTGGGCCTCGGCGTAGTCAATCTCTTCGTCCCGGCTCTTGATGTCCCACTCACGCCAGGGGGCGATGATCTTCATTTCGGGGGCAAACCGCTTGATGGCCAGCTCAAACCGGATCTGGTCGTTGCCCTTGCCGGTGCAGCCGTGGCAGATGGCGTCGGCCCCCTCGGCCTTGGCAATCTCCACCAGACGCTTGGCAATGATGGGCCGGGCAAAGGCGGTGCCCAGCAGGTAGTCCTCGTACTTGGCGCCCATCTGCATGGAGGGGATGATCACGTCGTCCACCATCTCGTCCACCAGGTCCTCCACGTACAGCTTGGAGGCGCCGGTCTTGATGGCCTTCTCCTCCAGGCCCTCCAGCTCGTCGGCCTGGCCCACGTTGCCGGAGACGGCGATGATCTCGGGATTGTTGTAGTTCTCCTTCAGCCAGGGGATGATGATGGATGTATCCAGACCGCCGGAATAGGCGAGCACTACTTTCTTGATATCAGCCATGGTAAAAACCTCCGTTTGTTCTTGTTGGAGATAGTGTAGCACAGCCCTGTGGAAAAAGCAAGGGGAAATTCGCATAAATATGCGAATTTCCCCCCATTTCTCTGGTGCATTTTTCCGATAATATGCATAATATTCACTTTATTGTGAATATTCATGGTTTTTGCGCCGGTACAGCAGCCAGAACGCCGCCGCGATCGCGGCCAGGCTGAGCCACTGGGAGGTGGAGAGGGGCCCGTACAGCCGCCGGGCGGGATCTCCCCGGAAAAACTCCAGCACAAAGCGGGTGGGGGCGTAGAGCAGCACATAGGCCGGCAGCAGCCTTTCCCGTGCCTTCGTTCTGGCGGCATACCACAGCAGGATGACGAAGATCACCAGCTCCGCCCCACTCTCCCACAGCTGCACCGGCAGCAAGGGCACCCCGTTGGGACCGGCCACGGCGTGGGTGAAGGCAATCCCCCAGGGCTCCGGGGCCTCCACGCCGCAACAGCAGCCGGCGCAGAAGCAGCCCACCCGGCCAAAAGCGTGGAACAGGGGGATGGCAGGGACCAGGACGGGGAAAAAATCGCTCAGGCACAGGGAGAAATAGCGGGCGGTGAGCCATGCGCCCACCACCGCCCCCGCCAGACCGCCATAGTATACCATGCCGCTGGTGAGATAGGTGCGCACAAACTGCTCCCATTCCCCCGTCCACAGCATGGGCAGGTCCGCCGCCAGCCGGGGCAGCAGCGGCAGCAGAGACAGGAGCTTGGCCCCCACCAGCACCCCGGCAAAGGAAAAGACATAGAGGTACACGCTGTCATCTCTGTTCAGGGCAAAGCGGGGGCTGGCCAGCACCACCAGCAGCAGGCCGGCCAGAAAGCCCAGGATCGCCAGAACGCTATAAGTGGACAGGGTGTGTCCGAACAGGGTGACGTAGGGCAGCACGCCGTTTCCTCCTCTCAGGCAAAGCGCCGCGGCGTCCCTTGACGGGGCGCCGCGGCGCTTGTGTCATGTCATGTACGGTTCGCTTACAGGCTCAGGCCCATGGCGCCGATGGTGGCGGCGCAGGCCAGCACCAGCACGAAGGCCAGCACGCCCACGATCACGGAGATCAGGCTCATCACAAAGCCGGCGGTGCGGATGGGACCCACGAAGCCCTGCTGCTTGGACTTGCTGGCCAGAACCAGGCCAATAATGCCCAAAATCAGACCGATCAGCCCATTGATAAAGAAGGTGAATACCAGGCCCACAATACCCAGCACCATGCTGGCGGTAGCCAGTCCCTTACCATTATCCTGCGACATAACAACAACTCCCTTCTCTCTTATCCGCAAAATGTATTTCCAATCGAGGAACATTCTGCTTTCTGCATTATACGACACTCTCACTCAATCGTCAAGTCATACCGGTCATACATGAAACCGCCTGCGGGCCTCTTCCCGGAGGGAGGGAATCCGGCGTACAATAATCAGCGGGATCACCAGACCCACGCAGATGGTGAGCACCACCAGAGACCAGGAGGGGTCCCATCGGCCGTAGAGCCACAGATCAATCAGATACTCCACCCCGAACAGGAACACCCCCAGGCTGCCGATGAGGATGGTCAGGCTGGTGATGAGCGAGCGGCGGTATACCCGCAGCACCAGGCCCAGCAGCAGGAGAACGGCGCCGCCCCAAAAGATGATGGGCGCGGCCAGCCCCCAGAACCAGGCTTTCCCGTTCAGGTCCATGGAAATCAGATAGACGTAGAGCGCCACCGCCGCCACATCCACCAGCAGCCGCAGCAGCAGGTGCATCCCCCTGGCCAGCAGCGGGGGCACCAGCCAGAGCCACAGCATGGCCGCCGCGCCGATGACATACAGGGACCACCCCCGCTCCGGCTTGAGGAACACGTTGAGCAGCCCGCAGCACAGGGCCACACAGGCCAGCATGGCGGTGACCAGCAGCGCCAGCTCCTGCTTGGACGCGGGGGCCACCTCTCCCCGCTGGGTGGGAAAGGGCTTGGGCGCGCTCAGGTCCGGCGGCTGATTCGGATCCGCCACCGGAGTATGGCAGAGAGGGCAGAAAGTGGCTGTGGCATCCAGCTCCACCCCGCAGTGGACACAATACGGCATAAAAACGTCCCCTTTTTTCTCATTCCGCCCGGTTGCTCTCCACCTTGACGTGGATGCCCTCCCGGACCAGGAAGCGGAAGAAATCCCGCTCGGTGTCGCTCTCCCGCTGGGTGCCCGCAAAGGTAATCTCCATCAAATCCCCATAGCTGATGGAGGCGCAGTGGACCCGGGGATTGGTGGCCTGCCCCAGAATGACCTCCATGCGCCGGATGTGGGGCTCCATCTCCGGCGGCACGGAAAAAGCTCCCGGATTGGTGTAGGTGCCTGAGTAGGGCCGCACCCCCGCGATCCGGTAGCCCAGGGCCATCACCGGATTTTTCAGCACAATGGGCACAATCTGCAGCAGCCGGTTTTTGGTAAAGCGCACGTTGCCCGTCAGCTCCGCCCGCATCCGCTGGCGGTTGATCTTCAGCCGGAAGGTATGATGGACCTGACTGAGCACCTCTTCAAAGGTATATTCCCCCAGGCTCGGATCAATAACCGGCCGGACGGTGAGAATAAAGTTGCGCAGAGTCTCTGACGGGAACCAGGCCCTCAGATTGATGGGAATGGCCAGGGCAACCGGCCGCTCCTTCCGGGGCCGCTCCCGGTGCTGCTTCTCCAGGATCACCTGTATCAGCACCGCCGCCAGATATTCGGTGATGGACACGCCGTATCCCTTGGCCTTCTGCTTCAGCTGGGACACCGAGCAGAAGCCCATGGTCACGTTCAGGGTATAAAAGGGCTCCGGCGTGCCGGTGTTCTGGTAGGCCTTTTCCCGCTCCTTCCAGCGCCGGCCCTTGCCCTGGGCGTATTTCCCATAGGCGTCCTCCAGCTCTTCCCGCCGGGGCGGCTCCCCAATATCCAGAATGCCGTGGGTATTTCCAATCTTATGCCCCAGCTCCCGCAGATAGACCGCCAGCAGGGTCTTGAAAAACACCAGCGCCCCGCCGCCGTCACTGACGGCGTGAAACACCTCCACCGAAATGCGGTGTTCATAGTAATAAAACCGTACCAGCCAGCCGTTGTCCTCCCGAAAGCGCACCGGCTGGCAGGGATTGGAAATGTCCTCCTTCACAAAGGGGCCGGGGGCGTCGTTGGGCTCAAAGTAATACCAGAAGGCCCCCTTTTTGATCCGCACCCGAAAGGTGGGAAACCGGGGCATGGTCTGATCCACCGCCCGCTGGAGCGCCTGCCGGTCCACCGGCTGGTCCATGACGGCGGAGAAGCGGTAAATGGCGGAATAGGTCTCCTTCTGCAGGGCAGAGTAGAGCACGCCCGCGTTGTCCAGCCGGTACCACTCCGAGGCGCCCGCTTTCTCAGGCATGACATCCCCTCCTTATATAAGGATAGCATACCACATTCCCACCCCGGTCACAAGGGGAAGGCTGACGGCTCTCACCGCTTTCCTTTTCCCTGCCGCCGTGGTATAATATTTTATGTCTCAATTTGTCAGGAAGGAGATCCCCCATGGACCAGGACAAGATCCACATCAAGCTTCAGGGCCTCGCCCCCAAACCCCGGACCGCCGCCGAGACCCAGCGGCTGGACCCCTTTCTCCGGGCCCTGCGGGCCATCCACAGCGCCGCCACGCCGGAGACCATGAATCTGGAGGACCTGGAAAAGCAGCGCAAGGGCCAGCAGCTGCTGGGCCGTCTGGTGGCCCCCATGGCCGGCATGAGCTGGGAGCCCTTTTCCCTGGAGGACATGCCCTGCGCCTGGGTGCGGCCCCACCGGGGTCATGACCGTCGGCGGGCCGTGCTCTACTGCCACGGGGGCGGCTACACCAGCGGCAACCTGGGCTATTCCCGTATTCTGGCCTCCAAGCTGTCCAACGTCACCGGCTGGCAGGTGCTCTCCTTTGAGTACCGTCTGGCCCCCGAACACCCCTACCCCGCCGCGGTGGAAGACGCCATGAAGGCCTGGGATTACCTGATGTACCAGGGCTACGGCGCCCGGGACGTGGTGGTGGCCGGCGATTCCGCCGGAGGCAATCTGGCCCTGGTGCTCACCCATCTGCTGAAAAAGGCCGGACGGCGGCTGCCCCGGGCCCTGATCCTCCTCTCCCCCTGGACGGACATGACGGCCAGCGGAAAATCCTACCAGGAGCGGGAGGACATTGACCCGGTACTCACTCTGAACTATATCTACGCTGTGCGGGACGCCTACGCCAGGGGCCAGGATCTGTCCGATCCCTGCCTGTCCCCCCTGTTTGGAGACTTTACCGACTTCCCTCCCACCCTGATCCAGGCGGGCACCAACGAGATTCTGCTCTCCGACTCCGTCCGCCTGCGGGACCGGCTGATCCAGGCCGCCGTTCCCTGCCGGCTGGAGGTGTGGTCCGACCTGTGGCATGTGTTCCAGATGTTCCCCATGAAAAAGGCCAACGAGGCCATGGAGAGCATCGGCCGTTTCCTGCTGGAAACCCTGTGATACCGACAAAAAGGCCCTCCGGACCGTCTGTATGACGGTCCGGAGGGCCCTTTTCAGCCGTTCTCCTTCCTCCGGCCGCTGACCGAGGTAAGGTCCACCCGCCACACCGAGACGGCGGGCAGATACTTCTCAATGACCTCCTCCACCCGGCCCGGACAATCGGGGGTATATTTGGCGCAGATGGCCCTTAACCCCCGCCGTATCTCCGACGGGTCGGTGACCTCCGCCGCCCTGCCCCGGACCACGGCGCTGGTAAAATGGGTGGTATATTCCGCCTGGACCACATGCTGCTCCCCCACCGCCGTGAGACACACCGCCGGATGCGCCCGCAGGCAGTCCAGCTTCTCCCCCGCTCTGGCACAGTGGAAGTAGATCGCCTCTCCCACCCGCACGGCGTTGAGCGGCACGCAATAGGGTTCCCCCGCCAGATCCGTCATGGCCAGCACCATATACTCGCACTGGTCCAGCGCCTTCAGTCCTTCTTCCCGATGTTCCTCCCGCTTCACAGCGCTCCCTCCTTTTTTCCCTATCATAATGCGCCGCAGCCCATTCCGCAAGAAAAAGTTTCAAGCAGGTATTGACATTTGAACAATCGTGCATATAATTATATATGAGCAATAGATCATATGTTTAAGAAAGGAAGTGGCCGGATGCCCGAGCCCAAAGATGTGGAGCGCTGCGAATATATGCACGTCCACGAGGATATTGTGAATCAGGTCAAGCGGGATATGCCCGACGAGGAAGTGCTGTACGACCTGGCCGAGCTGTTCAAGATCTTTGGCGACTCCACCCGCATCAAGATCCTGTACGTCCTCTTTGCCTCGGAGATGTGTGTCTGCGACATCGCCCAGCTGCTGGGCATGACCCAGTCCGCCATCTCCCACCAGCTGCGCTCTTTGAAGCAGTGCCGTCTGGTGAAGGCCCGGCGGGAGGGGAAAACCGTGTTTTACTCCCTGGCCGACGGCCACGTGCGCGCCATTCTGGACCAGGGCATCGAGCACGTGGCGGAATTGCTGCCCCTGCATATTTTATAAAAGGATAAAGGAGGAACCCGATATGAAAAAGCGTTTCAAGCTGCTCAACCTGGACTGCGCCAACTGCGCCGCCAAGATGGAAGAGGCCATCAAGAAGCTGGATGGGGTCCATGACGCCACGGTCAGCTTCATGACCCAAAAGCTGACCCTGGACGCCGACGACGCCCGGTTTGAGGAAATTCTGCAACAGGCGGCCAAGCTCTGCAAGAAGGTGGAGCCCGACTGCACCATCGTACTGTAAATGCTCCGGCCCCCCCAGCCGGAAGGAGTGGTTTGTGATGTCCAAGAAGCAAAAGCGGATGCTGGCGCGGCTGGTGGCCGCTGCCGTTCTCTTTGCGGCCGCCCTGCCGCTGCCGCTGACGGGCCTGGCCCGCCTGGCGGTGTTCCTGCTCCCCTACGCCGTGGTAGGCTGGGATGTGCTGTGGCGGGCGGTGCGCAACATCGCCCACGGGCAGGTATTTGACGAGAACTTTCTGATGGCCCTGGCCACAATCGGGGCGCTGGCCACCGGGGAATATCCGGAGGCGGTGTTCGTCATGCTGTTTTATCAGGTGGGCGAACTGTTCCAGAGCTACGCCGTGGACCAGTCCCGCAAATCCATCACCGCCCTCATGGACATCCGCCCCGACTATGCCAATATGGAGGTGGACGGCCAGCTCCAACAGGTGGACCCGGAGGACGTGGCCGTGGGAGATACCATTGTCATCAAGCCTGGGGAGCGGATCCCCCTGGACGGGGTGGTGCTGGAGGGCTCCACCACCGTGGACACCGCCGCCCTCACCGGCGAGTCCCTTCCCAGAGAGGCGGGGCCGGGAGACGACGTGATCTCCGGCTGCGTCAACCTGTCCGGCCTGCTGCGGGTGCAGGTCACCCGGCCCTTTGAGGAATCCACCGTGTCCAAGATCCTGGACCTGGTGGAGAACGCCTCGGGGCGAAAGGCCAAGGCGGAACACTTTATCACCAAATTCGCCCGGTATTACACCCCCATTGTGGTGCTGGCCGCGGTGGCGCTGGCCTTTCTGCCTCCCCTGTTTACATCTATCCAGTGGGTGGAGTCCATCCATCGGGCCCTCAACTTCCTGGTGGTCTCCTGCCCCTGCGCCCTGGTGATCTCGGTACCCCTGTCCTTTTTCGGCGGCATCGGCGGAGCCTCCCGGGACGGGATCCTGGTGAAGGGGGGCAATTATCTGGAAGTGCTGGCCCGGACGGAAATCGTGGTATTCGACAAGACCGGCACACTGACCCAGGGGGTCTTCAACGTCACCGCCATCCATCCCGACGACTGCTCAGAGGGGCAGCTGCTGGAGCTGGCCGCCCTGGCCGAATCCTGGTCCGACCACCCCATCTCCCGCTCCCTGAAGGAGGCCTACGGCAAGGAGCTGGATTCCGCCCGGGTATCAGAGGCGGAGGAGCTGTCCGGCCGGGGCGTGCGGGCAGTTGTGGACGGTCATACCGTCTGCGCCGGCAACGACAAGCTGATGGAGGACATCGGCGTGTCCTGGCACCCCTGCCACCGGGTGGGTACCACCGTACACGTGGCGGCCGACGGGGTGTACCTGGGCCACATCGTCATTTCCGACCAGGTGAAGCCGGACGCCAAAGAGGCCATTGCCGCCCTGAAAGCCCAGGGCGTGCGCAAAACCGTGATGCTCACCGGCGACGCCCGGGAGGTGGGCGAGGATGTGGCCGGCCGCCTGGGTCTGGACGAGGTCCACACCCAGCTGCTCCCCGCCGACAAGGTGGAGCAGGTGGAGACCCTGCTGAAGCAGGTCTCCTCCAAGGGGGCGCTGGCCTTTGTGGGGGACGGCATCAACGACGCCCCGGTGCTCTCCCGGGCGGATGTGGGCATCGCCATGGGCGGTCTGGGCTCCGACGCCGCCATTGAGGCCGCCGACATCGTACTGATGGACGACAAGCCCTCCAAAATCGCCCACGCCATCGCCATCGCCCGGCGCACCCTGGCTATTGTCCGGCAAAATATCGTCTTTGCCCTGGCGGTCAAGCTGCTGGTACTGGTGCTCAGCGCCGCAGGCTGGGCCTCCATGTGGGCGGCGGTATTCGCGGACGTGGGGGTGTCGGTTATCGCCATTCTCAACGCCATGCGGTGCCTGCGGCAGCCAAAACAGAGCTGAAAACAGAGGAAGGTCCGTCCCCGGAGGGACGGACCTTCCTTTTTCCTGTTACTTGTTCCGGTCGGCCTGGATGAGCAGCTTGACCGCCTCAATGCCCACCTCCAGGGCGGCGGACAGATCGTGGCTCTCGGCCTGATCCAGCCCGGCGGCCTCCCGTTCCTGGTTCCAGATGACGTGGAAGCAGGAGCCGCACCGCACCCCCAGGGCGGCGGCACAGCAGAACAAGGCGGCCGATTCCATCTCGGAGGCCAGCACCCCCAGCCGCTTCCAGGCCTCCCACTTGTACAGCAGCTCCTGGCTTACCGGCATCCTGGCCGGGTCATGCTGCCCATAGAAGGAGTCCTTGCACTGGACTACTCCGGCGTGCCAGGGCTTACCCAGGTTCTTAGCGGCCTGCACCAGGGCGGTCTGCACCTCATAGTCCGACACGGCGGGGAACTCGATGGGGGCATACTCCCGGCTGGCTCCCTCATGGCGCACCGCACCGGTGGCGATCACCACGTCGTCGCTCTTCACCTTCAGCGCAATACCGCCGCAGGTGCCCACCCGGATAAAGGTATCCGCGCCGATATTGTGCAGTTCCTCCATGGCGATTACGGCGGAGGGGCCTCCGATTCCGGTGGAGCAGACGCTCACCTTCTCCCCCAGCAGGGTACCGGTATAGGTTGTGTACTCCCGGTTGCTCTGAATCTTTACCGGGTTGTCAAAGTAGGCCGCGATCTTTTCGCACCGGCCCGGGTCGCCGGGCAGAAAGCAGTACCGTCCCACGTCGCCGGGGCCGCATTGAATATGGAATTGAAGCTCATGCTGATGCATGGCTGTCACCTCATTTCTCCTGTTTGATGGTTTTTATTATATCTGTTTCCGCCCCTCTTTGCAAGATATACAAATATATCTTCTGTTTGTAACTTTTTGTTGTTGTATTTTTTATGCGTTTCTTTTAAAATATCATGTCGTGACAGAATCCCGGTTCGTGTGAGGATGAGACGATGCGAAGAACAATCCTACTTCTGTCCACAGCCCTGGTAGGAGGCTTGGTTCTGGGCACCCTGCTGGGCAGCGGACTTTTCAGCGCCGGGCATGGGCTGAGCCGTGCCGCCAGCGCCAGTGTGCCCATGGCTCAGGCGCAGATGACAGCCGCCCGCTCCACCCCGGTTCCGTTGAACACGGAGGATAACGACTTGCTTCTGGAACGGGCGGGGTCGGTTCTGGAGCTGCTGAAGGAAAAGGATTACTCCACACTGTCCGGCCTGGTCCATCCCCAAAAGGGGGTTACCCTCACACCCTTCTCCACGGTGTCCACAGGCTGCGACCGCACGCTGACCCAGACGGACGTGGCGGAGCTGGAGGATAACCAGCAGACCTATGTGTGGGGTGTTATGGACGGCTCCGGCTCTCCGATCCGCTCCACCTGCAGCGACTATTTTGACCGTTTCGTATACAACGCCGACTACGCCCAGGCGCCGGAGGTAGGGGTGGACACCGTTCTGATGAGCGGCAACGCTCTGGAAAATGTGTCCGACGCCTACCCCGCCGCCCGCTTCGTGGACTACAACTTTCCCGGCATCGATCCCAGCAAAAACGGCTACGACTGGTGCTCTCTCAAGCTGGTGTTTGAGCCCTGGCAGAATGAGTGGTATCTGGTAGGCCTCATCCACAGTGAATGGACGACATAATACCGATTCTTTCAGGCATAACACGCTCCCTTAACCGGCTGCCGCCGGCTAAGGGAGCGTTTTCTCGTTCTTCCGACAAAATAATGTGCATCAGCTCTTGCATCCGGGCTTCGTTTGGGTTAAGATTGGCTTTACCAATGTGTACAGCATCTTGGAGATGCGCTTGGAAAGGATGTTTGGAGCTTGAAAATCATTATCGTGGGCAACGGCAAGGTGGGCTTCACCCTGGCGGAGCACCTCTCGCAGGAGGAACATGACGTTACGGTGATTGACACCAATGACGAGGCCCTGCGCCATGCCTCCGATGCGCTGGACGTGATGTGCGTCAAGGGGAACGGCGCGGCAATTTCTCCCCTGGAAGAGGCGGGCGTCTCAACCGCGGACGTGGTGATCGCCGCCACCAACCTGGACGAAATGAATATGGTATGCTGCCTCACCGCCAAGCGGCTGGGGGCCAAATTTACCATCGCCCGGGTCCGCAACGTGGAATACGCCATGGAATTTTCCCACCTGAAGGACGAATTGGGGGTAGACCTGGCCATCAATCCGGAAAACGCCACGGCGGTGGAGATCTCCCGCCTGCTGCGCTTTCCCCCCGCCGCCAATATTGAGACCTTCTGCCGGGGCCGGGTGGAGCTCATCGGTTTCCGGGTCCGGGAGGGAGATTTTCTGGTAGGCGCGCCGCTGTCCGCCCAGAGCCGCAAGCTTCAGTCTTTGTCCATGCTGCTGTGCGCGGCGGAGCGGGAGAACGGCGAGGTCGTCATTCCCGACGGCTCCTTTGTCCCCCAGGTGGGCGACCACCTGTATCTGGTGGGCGACCCTGTGGGCCTGACCTCCTTTTTCCGCCTGCTGGGCCGGCACACCCCCAAGAGCCGGGACGTGCTGGTGGTGGGCGGCGGACGGATCGCCCACTATCTGGCGGTGATCCTGGACCGCATCGGCATGCACGTCAAAATTATCGAGCGCAGCATGGAGCGCTGCCGCCACCTCAGCGAAGTGCTGCCCCACGCCATGATCCTCTGCGGCGACGGCACCGACCAGGAACTGCTGGAGCAGGAGAATGTGTCCGCCACCGACGCTTTTGTGGCTCTTACCGACCGGGATGAGGACAACCTCATCATCTCCCTCTACGCCATGCAGCAGGGTATCCCCAAGGTAGTGGCCAAGTGCAACCGGCAGAACTATGTGGGCATCGCCCACGCCGCCGGATTGGACAGCATCATTTCCCCCAAAATGATTACCGCCAGCCACATTCTGCAGGTGGTGCGGGGCATGCAGAACTCCAAGGGCAGCGTGATGAACGCCCTGTACAAGATTGCCGACGGCCGGGCCGAGGCCATGGAGTTCATGGTCAACGAGACCACCCATAACCTGAACATTCCCCTCCGGGATCTGCGGCTGAAAAAGGGCATCCTTATCGCCGTGCTGGTCCGCAACGGCAAGATCATCATTCCCGACGGCTCCTCTGTCATCTCCTCCGGGGATATCGTGATCCTGATTTCCCGCAACCACGGGATTCTGGATATCAACGATATCTTTGAGGACTCTCTGCTGGACATGGGGGCGGCCCAATGAACTTCAGACTGGTATTCAAGCTGACGGGAAAAACCCTGATGGTGGAGGCCGCCACCATGCTGCTGCCTCTGGCGGTCTGCCTGTACTACCGGGAAAATCCCACCCCATTCCTGCTTACCATTCCCCTGCTGATCGTGGTGGGCTTTCTCCTCTCTCTGCTGAAGAGCAACGACCACTTCTTTCCCAGAGAGGGATTCTTCGCCGTGGCTCTGATCTGGCTGCTGGTCAGCGCCACCGGGGCTCTCCCCTTCTATTTTTCCGGCTATTTCCCCACCTATATCGACTGCTTTTTTGAGTCAGCCTCCGGCTTTACCACCACCGGCGCCTCCATCCTGACGGCGGTGGAGCCCCTTCCCAAGGGGATCCTGTTCTGGCGGTCCTTCATGCACTGGCTGGGAGGTATGGGCGTGCTGATTCTCACCATTGCCCTGCTGCCCAGCCTGGGGGCCCGCACCCTCCACCTGATGAAGGCGGAAAGCCCCGGCCCGGTGGTCAGCAAGCTGGTACCCAAGAGCAGTCAGTCCTCCAAGATCCTCTACGGCATCTATTGCGGATTGACCATCATCGAGGTTCTTATCCTCCGTCTGGCCGGCATGCCCTGGTATGACAGCCTGGTTCACTCCTTCGGCACCGCGGGTACCGGCGGCTTTTCCGTCAAGAACCTCTCCATTGCCGCCTACAACAACCCCGCCTTTGAGATCATCATTACCATATTCATGCTGCTGTTCTCGGTGAACTTTGCCCTCTACTTCCTTCTGCTGCGTGGAAAGATCAAGCAGGTCTTTCAGAGTGATGAGCTGCGCTTCTTCCTGGTGGTGGTCTTTCTCAGCATCGCGCTGATTTCCGCAAACATCCGGAATCTCTATGCCACGCTTGGCGAAGCGGTGCGGCACGCCGCCTTCCAGGTCGGCTCCATTATCTCCACCACCGGATATGCCAGCGCCGATTTCAACCAGTGGCCAGAGTTCTCCCGGATCCTGCTGGTACTGCTCATGTTCATCGGCGCCTGCGCCGGGTCCACCGGCGGCGCCATTAAATGCTCCCGCATCCTGTTGATTTTCCGGTGCATCCACCGGGAGATCCGGCAGGTAATCCATCCCAGGGCGGTAAATGTGGTCAAGCTGGACGGCCATGTGCTGGAGGAGAGCTCCCTGCGCTCGGTGCACATTTTCTTCTCCGCCTACATCTTCATCACCCTGGGGGCAACGCTGCTGATATCGGTGGATAATTTCTCCTTTGGCTCCACCTTTACCGCCGTGGTGGCCTGTATCGGCAATATCGGCCCCGGCCTGGAGCTGGTGGGTCCCATGGGCAACTACGCCTCCTTCTCCCTGTTCTCCAAGACAATCCTGTCTCTCTGTATGATTGTGGGCCGTTTGGAAATACTTCCCATACTCGTACTCTTTAGCGGAAATGCATGGAAACGCTCTTAATTTCATAGTCATCTTTGTAGAAAGCGTCAAATCCTAGGATTTGACGCTTTCTTTCTGTGAATGGGACTTGCCAAAGAGTGGTGTCTTGCGTTAAAATTATGTTGTCTGGAAAACCGGGAACCCGTTGGGCTACAAGGGTTTCCGAACTACAAAGGAGTTGGGAAAGTTGTTGGAAAACCTGTTTTGTCTTGGCTTAGTGGGTGCCGCAATAGCACTAATCTTCGCCTTAATTCAAGCAAAGAAGGTATTAAGCTTCTCAGAAGGTAATGAACTCATGCAAAAACTGGCCGCTTCCATTCGTAAGGGAGCCAACGCCTACCTTAAGCGCCAGTATACGACTGTCGCAAAGATCTTTATTATTGTCTTCATTATTTTGCTCCTCCTGGCCTGGCAAGGCATGCTGGATAACTGGTTTATCCCCTTCGCTTTCCTTACCGGCGGCATTTATTCCGGTCTGGCCGGCTTTATCGGCATGAAGATCGCCACCTCCGCCAACGCCCGCACCGCCAACGCGGCCCATGAGAGTCTGAACCGGGGGCTGAATGTAGCCTTCTCCTCCGGCGCGGTCATGGGCTTCACCGTGGTGGGCCTGGGCCTGCTGGACGTGTCCATTTGGTTCCACATTCTGAAGTACATCGCCGGCTTTGAGGCCACCAAGATTGCTCAGACCATGGTTATGTTCGGCATGGGCGCCTCCTTCATGGCACTGTTCGGCCGCGTGGGCGGCGGCATCTTCACCAAGGCC
>DWXF01000025.1 GCA_019119335.1 Candidatus Flavonifractor merdavium | reverse complement strand
TCTGCATGTCGCCGGTGCCCGAGACCACCATCTGGTGGGTCTCTGCGTTATTGACCCAGTTAAAGGTGGGGTCCTCGTCGTTGAGACGGGTGAGGCCGGCGGCGATCTTGTCCTCCTGGCCCTTGGTCTTGGGGGTGATGGCAACGGAGTAGCAGGGCTCGGGGAAGGGGATGGCCTCCAGCTTGACCACCTTGCGGGGGTCGGACAGGGAGTCGCCGGTCTTCACCTTGTCCATCTTGCCGATGGCGCCGATGTCGCCGCACTCCAGCTCCTTGACCTCCTCGGCCTTCTTGCCCTTCATCACGTACAGCCGGCCCAGCTTCTCGGTGGCGCCGGTGCGGGAGTTGACCACCTGCATATCAGGCTTCAGGTTGCCGGAGAGCACCTTCACATAGGAGTACTTGCCGTACTGGTCGGACACGGTCTTCCACACCAGGGCGCAGGGCAGAGCGCCGGGGGAGGGAACGAACTCGTCCAGCTCGCCCTTCTCGTTCTCGCCCATCAGGGGGCGGCCCTCCAGCGGGGAGGGGAGCAGCTCCACAATGATATCCAGCAGCATACGGGTGCCCAGGCCGGAGACGGCGGAGCCGCACACCACGGGGAACAGGGACAGACCCTTCACGCCCGCCCGCAGGCCCTGGATCATCTCGGCGTAGGTGAAGTCCTCGCCGGAGAAGTACTTGTCCATCAGCTCCTCGCTGGTCTCGGCCACAGACTCCTTCAGGGCGTCGTACAGCTCGTCCAGCACGGGCTTTTTGTCGTCGGGCACGTCGATCTCCACGCGCTCGCCCTTGGGACCGGCCTCAAAGGCCCGCTTGTGGAGTACGTCGATAAAGCCGATGACCTTCTTGTCCGCGTCCCAGATGGGAGCCACCACAGGAGCGATGTTCTTGCCGAACCGCTCCCGCAGGGTCTCAAAGGCGGCGTTGTAGTCGGAGTTATCCTCGTCGGTTTTGGAGATATAGAGCAGCCGGGGCAGCCCGCGCTGATGGCACAGCTTCCAGGCCTTCTCCGCGCCCACGCTCATGCCGCCCTTGGCGGAGCAGACGATGATGGCGGCGTCGGAGACCTGCAGGGCCTCGATAACCTCGCCGGAGAAGTCGAAGTAGCCCGGGGTGTCCAGCACGTTGATCTTGCAGCCGTTATATTCCACGGGAGCCACCGCGGTGGAGATGGAAATCTGACGGCGGGTCTCCTCGGGGTCATAATCGCAAACGGTGTTCCCGTCCACGGGATTGCCCAGACGGGGGGTGCCACCGGTCAAGTACAGCATGCTCTCCGCCAGAGAAGTCTTTCCGTTGCCACCGTGGCCCAGCAGACAGACGTTGCGGATGTTTTGTACGGAATAGCTCATAACTTGTTTCCTCTCCTTACATTTGGAATCGCGGAGCAGTACGGTAAACTGCTGTTGTCCATTATACATGAAACGGAGAGGACTTACAATAAGAATTTTAGAAAAATCGCGCAAATGCCCCGGCGGACAACCGCCGGGACATTTGGAGAGTCAGGAGAGGGGGATGGTCTGGCCGTTAAAGGTCACCGAGACCGCCTCCGACGGGTCGATGGGGTCCTCAAATTCCCACATCACCCAGCCTGCCCGCTGGCTCCACACCTCGTCATAATAGACTGGTGCAAGCACGGTGCCGTCGGCCAGAGTGACGGTAAGTGAGAGCTCTGTGCCGGTGAGCTGGCAGGGGTACTCCTGTCCCTCTGGTGTGATAAAGTCGGCGCAGATGCTGAGGGGAGAGACCATGATTTGCTGCAACTGGGCATCCCGGGCGCGGCCAAAGGGCATTTCACCACCGTGGGTATAGGGGAACACCAGGGGCGTGGCTGGAGTGGCGGCGCGCAGAGCCATCACCTCCACCGGAACGGTGATCTTCCAGTTGCCTTCAATCTGGCCGCCCGCCGCTGCGTATTCCGTACGCAAGTGGACAAGTTCCAGATATTTCAGAGTATCCGGTGTCAGGCTGGGCAGGCAGACATCCCATCCGTCCTTCACGGCGGTACAGATGACGTCTCCCATGCCCTGCTGAGGCCAGCGATCCGGGTTCTCCGGGTCATACAGGTAATACTCCACACAGCAGGAATGTCCATCGTCTATCAGTGGAAAAACATCCTCTTTTTGAATAAAGCGCACGTGATAGCGCCCGTCTGCGGCAAAGCCCATGGATGAGATGGAAACGGCGCCGTCTTTGTCCAGAGTTGTGGGGTTCTGTCCCGGCAAGAGGATGGTGGCGCCGTTATCTGTGACAGTGCTCTCCAGGGCCTGAGCGGGGAGTTCGTCCTGAGCCAGCGCCAGCCGGGCCTGCCGGTGGCCGGGAATAAAATAGGTGGCCTCCAGTCGGGCCCGGGTGGGAGGGGAATCCGCCAGGTCGGTGGTGCCGCGGCTGTATACCAGGGTGGCCAGCTGCTGTTCCGGGTCGTAGGAGAGCACTTCCAGGCCCTTACCGCCATTGCCCCAGTCAAACTGTCCGTTGGTTTCCAGGGAGAGGGTGAGATCGCTTGTGGTGTCCGCGTCCAGAGTGTTCCCGGTCAGATCCTGCACGGTGAAGTAGAGCCGGGTCACCCTGGTATCAGCCAGAGCTGCCTGAACCTGGATACGGATCCCCTTGCCCAGCAGGGCGGCAATCTCCGGGCCGGAGTAGCCCTCGTAGTAATAGAGATGGATCACAGTGCGCAGCTGTGGGGACAGCCGGTCCAGGCAGGCGTCCAGCGTCCCGTCGCCTCCCTGCTGCGGGTGCGGGCGTAGGCCAGCTGGTAGACCAGTTTGGCGTATTTGTCCACCAATTCCTCCGCATGGGTGGAAAACTCCTGAGCGTTTCCATCCATTCCGATCTCCCTCCTTTCCAAAGTGGTTGAAAAGGCCTTTCACCTGAAATACGTGGCAGAGCGGCCTTCCGTCACATCAGGGCGCAAAAAAAGCGCGGGCCGGCGGCCCGCGCTTTTTTTCAGATCATCAGGGTTGGGTAATCTCGCTTCCGTCCAGAGGGACGGTGTAGGTGGCGCAGCCGGCGGTACCGTCGGCGCTGGGGTGGATCTCCTCCACCTGACAGACCCAGCCGGTGCCGGCCTCGTTCAGACCGGTGCAGGTGATGGTGCGGGTGATCCCGTCCTCATTGGGCCCGGTAAACACGCCGGAGCTGTCCGCCGTCAGGCTGTCCGCCGCCCAGCCCAGATACAGGGCCAGCTTTTCCAGTGCCTGAGCCTGGGTCAGTCCCATGCTGTCGGGGGTGATGGTCAGCCCGGTGGGATTCACCCGCTCCTCCGGCAGGCTGGTGCCGGTGCCGCTCCCCTCCGCCGGGGCGATCTCCTGTGTGGGCGCGGAGGTGGCGGGAGGGGTGGTGCTCTCAACCTGCTGCTGTTCGGTGTAGACCTGGACGGAAGGCTGGTCGGTATCCTCCAGGTTCCGGCCGGCTTTTTCCTCAACGCTGCCGGTGGGCTGGGCGTTCGGGGTGGCCGCCGCCACGGCGGGGGCTGTGGTGTCCTGGGCGGCGTTGGATGCCAGTTCTCCTCCCGCCGCCGGGACCTGTCCCGCCCGGGAGGCGGCGCCGTCCCACTGGCGCAGGGCGCTGCCGCCCACAAACACCAGCACCAGCACCGCCGCCAGCGAGGCCAGCGAGCGCCACCGCCACTGTTTCTGTTTGCCCTGGAAGGGCGTCACCTTGGACTGGCGCACCGCTGCCATGATATCGTCCTTCAGACCGGCCGGGGGCTGGGCCGCCAGCCGGGGCAGCTCCGTGTGGAGCGACTCAAAATCGGCCAGGAGCGCCCGGCACGCCGGGCACGCCGCCAGGTGCTCCTCCAGCGCGGCGGACTCCTCCGCCGTCAGAGCGCCGTCTATCTCCGCGCTGAGCAGTTCCAGCGCCTGATCACAGTCCAGCATGTCGATCCCTCCTTGTTTGCCGGAATCCAATTCCGGTTATTTCACTTTATGGACGAAGGATCGTCGAAAAAGTTCCCGCTCTGGAGTAAATATTTCCGCAGGGCCAGCCGGGCCCGGGCGATGCGGGACTTTACCGTACCCTCCTCCACCTCCAGCAGCTGGGCGATCTCCCCATAGGACAGCCCCTCCAGCTCCCGCAGGACCAGCACTTTCCGGTGCTCCTCCGACAGGGCGGCCAGGCCCGCCCGCAGGGTATCCTGCCGCTCCCGACGCTCGGCCTGGGCATGAGGGGAGTAGCGCTCGTCGGGCAGGTCGGCCTGCTGCTCCTCCCCGCCGTCGTCCAGGGAGACCGTCATGGACAGAGCGCTGCGCCGCTTCTCCTTGCGGAGAAAGTCGATACACACGTTGCTGGTCAGCCGGTAGAGCCAGGTGGCAAAGGAGCTGTCCCCCTGGAATTTTCCCAGACCCTTCCAGGCGTTGAGGAAGGCCTCCTGGCACAGCTCCGCCGCGTCGTCCGGGTTGCCCACCATCCGCAGGGCCAGGTTGTAGATGCGCCCCTGGTTCTGCTCCACCAGGGCGGCAAAGCAGTCCTCGTCTCCCTGCCGGGCCCGCTGGACCAGCTCCCATTCCGGTTTCATGCCTTCCTCACCTCCTGTTCCGGACGGCGGCCCTTACCGCTCTCCGTCCTTCAGATCCCGCTTGATGCCCGCCGTCACCCGGTAGATGTCCTCCAGGGTGGACACGTGGCTGATCTGCTCCTTGTAGTAGCCCGCGTAGGGGACCCCCTTCAGATACCAGGCGTAGTGCTTCCTGGCCTCCAGACAGGCGATGTGCTCCCCCTTCTGGGCGGCGGACAGCTCAAACTGCCGCACCGCCGTGTCGCACCGCTGGGCCAGGGGGGGCAGCGGGGGGATCTCCTTCCCCTCCAGAGCGGCAAGGGCCCGCTGGAACAGCCAGGGGTTGCCGAAGCAGCCCCGGCCAATCATAGCCATGTCCGCCCCGGTGTACTTCAAAATCCGTACCGCGTCCTCCGGCTCGAACACGTCCCCGTTGGCGATGACCGGAATGGACACCGCCTGCTTCACCGCCTTGATGTAGTCCCAGTTGGCCTTCCCGGCATACATCTGGGTCTTGGTGCGGCCGTGGACCGCCACGGCGGACACGCCGGCCTGTTCCATGGCTTGGGCAAACTCCACACAGTTGATGGAGCCCTTGTCCCAGCCCAGCCGGAATTTCACCGTCACTGGCTTTCCGCCGGCGCCCCGGATGACCGCCTCGGCCACCTTCACCGCCAGGTCGGGGTTTTTCATCAGCCCCGAGCCGTCCCCGGAGTTGGCCACCTTGGGCACCGGGCAGCCCATGTTGATGTCGATGATGTCCGCCCCGGACACCTCCGCGGCGATGCCCGCCGCCTGCTCCATGCAGGCCGGGTCGCTGCCGAAGATCTGGGCGGCGGCGGGATGCTCTCCCTCCCCCAGCTTCAGCAGGGGTATGGACTTTTTATCCTGATAGCACAGGGCCTTGGAGCTGACCATCTCGGTGACGGTATACCCCGCCCCCAGCTCCCGGCAGACAGTGCGGAATCCCAGGTCCGTCACTCCGGCCATAGGGGCCAATGCCAGCTTGGTATTTATGGTGATATTGCCAATTTTCACGATGTACCCTCATGTGTTATAAATAATAGCGTAACAAGCGTATCATACCACAAGGCAGGGGATTCGGCAAGGCCGTTCGCTCCGCCTGCCTTTTGCGACACAAATTCAGAAAAGGAGATTTTCTCATGGACAAGTATGTTTGCGATATCTGCGGCTATATCTACGACCCCGCCAACGGCGACCCGGACAACGGCGTGGCCCCCGGCACCCCCTGGGAGCAGGTGCCCGCCGATTGGGTGTGCCCCCTGTGCGGCGTGGGCAAGGATCAGTTCTCCAAGGAGTAAGCGCAAGACAGCGGCGGCCCGTTGCGGGCCGCCGCTGTTTTCATTTCCGGAAGAAGATGAAGCGGAGGGACACCCCCTGAGCCTGGAGAGCGGCCAGGTAAAACACGCCGCCGAACACCAGGCACACCCCCAGGTTGGGGATGTCGGCCAGCCCGTGGGAGCGGAGGGTGAGAAAGAGCAGCCGGGTCACCAGTCCCATCAGCAGGGCGGCCAGGCCGGGGGCGGCGCACCAGGCAAAAAACCGGGCCTTCAGGCCGGTGGCCTTTCCCACCCCCCGCCAGTTGAGCCAGGCCCCCAGGGCGGCGGAGAGCACAAAGCCGGCCACATAGCCCCGCAGCCCCACCCCCGGCAGGCCCATGAGGAAGTAGGTACACCCCAGCTCGGCCACGGCGGACAGCAGGGCGTTGCGGGCGGCGGTTCTTTGCCGCCCCACTCCGTTGAGGGCGCCGGAGAGCACCGCCTGCCAGCAGGACAGGGCCACCCCCACCGCCAGGGGGAGCAGATAGTTTCCCGCCGTGGGTTCCCGGAAGAGGAGTACCCCCAGGGTGGGGCCCAGCACGGTGAGCAGGGCCATGGCGGGGAGCACAAGTACGGAGGTGGCCAGCATGGCCCGGTCCAGGCGGCTGCGGACCAGGTCGGTCCGGCCCAGGGCGGCGGCCTGGGCCAGCCGGGGCATCAGGGTGAGGCCCAGGGCCCCGATGAAGGCGGTGGGCAGGCAGAGCATGGGGATGGTCATGCCGCACAGCACGCCGAAGGCGCTCATGGCCTGGCTCACCTCCGCCCCCGCCCGCACCAGCTGCTGGGGGATGATCACCGCCGTGGCCGACCCCATCAGGTTGCCCAGCAGGCTGGTCATGGCCACCGGCAGGGCCAGCGCCGCCACCTTCCGGTTCAGCTCCCGCCTGCCGGGGACCCGCCCCGGCAGGCCGGCGGCCCGGTCCAGGCTGCGGCGGGCCAGCAGCAGGAGGGTGAGGGCGGAAAACAGCTCGCAGGCCGTCATGCCCAGCACAATGAGAGCCACCGTCCGCTCCGGGTTCTGGGGCAGGAACAGCACCAGCAGCCCCAGCACCGCCCCCGCCCGGATGACCTGCTCGCACAGCTCCACCGCCGCCGGGGGCCGCACGTTTCCCGTGCCGTAGAAGTAGTGCTTGTGCAGGTTCTCCACCCCGGTGAGCAGCACGCAGGGCAGCAGCAGCACCAGCCCGGTCTGGGTGCGGGCGTCCCCCAGCAGATAGACCGAGATGGGGTCGTAGCACAGCACGGTGACCGCCGCCGCCGGGGCGAACAGGGCCAGAAACAGCGTCAGGCAGCGGCGGAGCAGGGCGGCGATGGCCGCCCGGTTGCCCACGGCGTGGTAGCTGGCCGACAGGTTGGACACCGCCGCCGTCAGTCCCACGGCGGTGATGGACATGAGCACCGAGTACACCGGCATCACCAGCTGGTACAGGCCCATTACCTCCGCCCCGATGAGCCGGGACAGCAGGATGCGGTATACAAATCCCAGGGCCTGGGAGCAGATCCCGGTGCCTGTAAGCAGCAGAGTGCCGTATAGCATGGATGACCGGTCGAGCTTCATGGCGCCGCCCCCCTTCGCCTACCACTGTATTCCCCACGGGTTGTCCGCCATACGTCGTCCGTTGACAAATGGGAAAAAAAGGGGTATCATAGCGCTATTAACGCATTGCAGTGTGAAAGCAGGAGAAGCCATGATTGCCACCGTGATCAACGTGGTCCTGATCGTTCTGGGGAGCGTATTGGGACTGGTATTCAAAAACCGCATCAGCGCCCGCTTCGCCTCGGGCCTCACCTTTGCCCTGGGCCTGTGCGTGCTGGGCATCGGCGTCACCAGCATGATCGCCACGGCGGACAGCCTGTGCGTCATCGTGTGCATGGTGGTGGGCACCCTGCTGGGGGAGGCCATCAACATCGAAAAGCGGATGGACGGGATAGGGGAGCTGCTCCGCCGCCGGCTGGTCCGGGGAGAGGGCAACAACCGCTTTGTGGAGGGCTTTGTCAACGCCTCGGCGCTCTTCTGCGTGGGGGCCATGGCCATCAACGGCTCCATGGAGGCGGGCATGAACCATAATTACGACATCATCATTTCAAAGGCGGTCATCGACGGGGTGACCTCCATCACCTTTGCCGCCGCCATGGGGGTGGGGGTGCTGTTTGCCGCTGTGCCTATTCTGGGTTACCAGGGAGGCCTGACTCTGATCTTCGCCGCGGTGGGCCAGGGCATGGACCCGGCGGTGATCAACGAGATGAGCGCCGTGGGAGGCACCATCATCGTGGGCATCGGCATCAATATGCTGGGTCTGCCCAAAGAAAAACTGCGGGTGGGCAATATGCTGCCTGCGATCTTTCTGCCGCTGGGGTACATACCGCTGAGCCAATGGCTGGGGAGCCTGGTGGGGTAACGGGCAGCATATTGCCCACGGGACCCGCGCAGCGGGACGGCGCTTTGCGCCGTAGGCCGGCGGAATTTACTTCCGGCGGCCGCAAATAAAAGGGAGGGGTCCCCGCCGAATGGAACATTCGGTGGGGGATCAATATGCTGCCTGCGATTTTTCTGCCGCTGGGGTACATACCGCTGAGTCAATGGCTGGGGAGCCTGGTGGGGTAACGGGCAGCATATTGCCCACGGGACCCGCGCAGCGGGACGGCGCTTTGCGCCGCAGGCCGGCGGAATTCACTTCCGGCGGCCGCAAATAAAAGGGAGGGGTCCCCGCCGAATGGAACATTCGGTGGGGATCAATATGCTGCCTGCGATCTTTCTGCCGCTGGGGTACATACCGCTGAGCCAATGGCTGGGGAGTCTGGTGGGCTGACCAGACTGGCCAAAGGGGCTGACGGCAAAAAAGCAGACGGAGAAGTTTGACCATTCTTCTGAGAGGCACAAAGCCAGGGTTTTTGGCTTTGTGCATTTTTTACATATGCATTGACAAAAAAATAACGATTTTCTGCCGTCATTTTGCTTGCTTGTTTGGTCAGAACGCAGTATACTTATTAGGTAGGTTCATGTTAAAAAAATAACGATTCTAACTTTTCAGGATAGAAATCATTAAGGAGGCAGAGCAAATGGGATTCGTAAAGCTGGAAAAGCAGGGCCATGTGGGCATTGTGACCATTGACCGGCAGGAGGCGCTGAACGCGCTGAACAGCCAGGTGCTCAGCGATCTGGACGCGGTGATCGATCAGGTGGCCGCGGATGATGAAATTTATGTCATGATCCTCACCGGCGCGGGCCGCTCCTTTGTGGCCGGGGCCGATATCGGTGAGATGAAGGGCTTCTCCTCCATTGACGGTAAAAAGTTCGGCGTCCACGGCGGCGGCGTGTTCCTGAAGCTGGAGAACCTGTCCAAGCCCGTTATCGCCGCCATCAACGGCTTCGCTCTGGGCGGCGGCTGCGAGCTCTCCATGGCCTGCGACATCCGTCTGGCCAGTGAGAAGGCCAAGTTCGGCCAGCCCGAGGTGGGCCTGGGCATCACCCCCGGCTTCGGCGGCACCCAGCGGCTGCCCCGCATCGTGGGCATCTCCAAGGCCATGGAGCTCATCCTCACCGCCAAGGTGATCAAGGCCGAGGAGGCCAAGGCCATCGGCCTGGTCAGCGAGGTGTACCCCGCCGAGGAGCTGATGGACAAGGCCATGGAGCTGGCCAACGCCATCTGCGCCAACGCCCAGATCGCCGTGTGCGAGTCCAAGCGGTGCATCCGCATGGGCATGCAGACCGACATCAACACCGGCTCCGCCTTTGAGGCCGAGGCTTTCGGCGTCACCTGCGGCACCGAGGACAAGAACGAGGGCATGGGCGCGTTCCTGGAGAAGCGGGCCGAGAAGCACTTCCAGAACAAGTAAGCAGACCACTTTGATACTTAAGATCCGTGTCACCCATTCTTACAAACCCGTCTGAGCAAGTTTGGAACATCTTTATTAAAGAGATTGAAAAGAGGTTTTCTGCTATGAAAAAGATTGTTGTCATCGGCGGCGGCACCATGGGTCTGGATATCGCCCAGGCCTTTGCCAAGAAGGGCTATGACGTTGTGGTGCGGGACATCAACGACGCCATCATCCAGTCCTCCGAGGCCCGGCTGAACAAGGGCCTGGACAAGCTGGTGAGCAAGGGCAAGCTGGACGAGGCCGGCAAGAAGGCCATCACCGACAAGATGACCTTCACCACCGACCTGAACATGGCCGCCGACGCCGACCTGGTGGTGGAGGCCGCCATCGAGAACCTGGATATCAAGAAGAGCATTTTCGCGGAGCTGGACAAGATCTGCAAGCCCGAGACCATCCTGGCCTCCAACACCTCTTCCATCTCCATCACCGCCATTGCCGCGGCCACGCAGCGCCCCGACAAGTTCATTGGCATGCACTTCTTCAACCCCGCCACCGTCATGAAGCTGGTGGAGGTCATCCGGGGCGCTCACACCTCCGACGAGACCTATCAGGCCGTTCATGATCTCTCCGTCGCCATCGGCAAGGAGCCCGTTGAGGTTAACGAGGCCCCCGGCTTTGTGGTGAACAAGATCCTCATTCCCATGATCAACGAGGCCTGCGACCTGCTGTACACCGGCGTGGCCTCCGCCGAGGGTATCGACACCGCCATGAAGCTGGGCTGCAACCACCCCATGGGCCCCCTGGCTCTGGGCGACCTGATCGGCCTGGACGTGTGCCTGGCCATCATGGACACCCTGTACAACGAGACCCACGATCCCAAGTACCGCGCCTCTCTGCTGATGCGCAAGATGGTGCGGGCCGGCAAGCTGGGCCGCAAGACCGGCATCGGCTTCTTCGATTACCGCAAGTAAACATTCCCTAAGCGCGCAACGACGGGCGGGAGCCCAATACACTCCCGCCCGCCCGTTCTGAAATACATATCTTAGGAGGAAGGCAACAAATGGATCTGCACCTTTCCAGAGAGCAGGAAATGCTCCGCAAGATGTACCGCGACTTCGCCGAGAACGAAGTCAAGCCCCTGGCCGAGTGGGTGGACGAGAACGAGGCGTTCCCCGAGGAGACCGTGAAGAAGATGGCCAAGCTGGGCATGATGGGCATCTACTTCCCCAAGGAGTACGGCGGCGCCGGCGCCGACGTGCTCAGCTACGTCATGGCCGTGGAGGAGATGAGCAAGGTCTGCGGCACCACCGGCGTTATCATTTCCGCTCACACCTCCCTGTGCTGCGCTCCCATTTTTGAGAACGGCACCGAGGAGCAGAAGAAGTACTATCTGCCCAAGCTGTGCTCCGGCGAGTGGATCGGCGCCTTCGGTCTGACCGAGCCCGGCGCCGGCACCGACGCCCAGGGCCAGCAGACCACCGCCGTGCTGGACGAGAAGGGCGAGAACTGGATCCTCAACGGCTCCAAGATCTTCATCACCAACGCCGGCTACGCCAACGTGTTCGTGATCTTCGCCATCACCGGCGTGTCCACCGACAAGCGCGGCCGCAAGAAGAAGGAGATCTCCGCCTTCATCGTGGAGCGCACCGATCCCGGCTTCTCCGTGGGCAAGCACGAGAAGAAGATGGGCATTAAGGGCTCCTCCACCTGCGAGCTGATCATGGAGGACTGCATTATCCCCAAGGATCGTCTGCTGGGCAAGCAGGGCAAGGGCTTCGGCATCGCCATGAAGACCCTGGACGGCGGCCGTATCGGCATCGCCTCCCAGGCTCTGGGTCTGGCCGAGGGCGCCATCGAGGAGACCGTCAAGTACACCAAGGAGCGCGTCCAGTTTGGCCGCCGCATTTCCCAGTTCCAGAACACCCAGTTCCAGCTGGCCGACATGCACGCCAAGACCGAGGCTGCCAAGTGGCTGGTGTATTCCGCTGCCATGAAGAAGCAGAACCACGAGCCCTACACCATGGACGCCGCCATGGCCAAGCTGGTGGCCGCCGAGACCGCCAGCGACGTGACCCGCCGCTGCGTGCAGCTGTTCGGCGGTTACGGCTACACCCGTGAGTACCCCATGGAGCGCATGATGCGCGACGCCAAGATCACCGAGATCTACGAGGGTACCAGCGAGGTGCAGCGCATGGTTATCGCCGCCAACCTGGGCGTGAACTAAAGGAACTGGAGGGAAAATTACGATATGAAATGCATCGTTTGTGTCAAGCAGGTACCTGATACCTCCGGCGTGGTGGCGGTGAAGGAAGACGGCACCATGGACCGTGCCGCCATGGCCACCATCACCAACCACGACGACCTGGCCGCCGTTGAGGCCGCTCTGCGCATCAAGGACGCCACCGGCTGCAAGGTGGTTGTGATCTCCATGGGTCCCCCGCCCGCCGAGGGAATGCTGCGTGAGCTGCTGGCCATGGGCGCCGACGAGGCCGTTCTGGTCTCCGCCCGTGAGTTCGGCGGATCCGATACTTACGCCACTTCCCAGATCCTGGCCGCGGCCATCAAGAAGGTGGGCGTGGACAGCGACGACATCGTGTTCTGCGGCCGTCAGGCCATCGACGGCGACACCGCTCAGGTTGGTCCCCAGATCGCCGAGAAGCTGAATCTGCCCCAGGTGTCCTACGTGGCCGAGATCGCGGTGGAGGACAAGGCTGTCACCGTGAAGCGTCTGCTGGAGGACGGCTACATGACCATCAAGGTGCAGACTCCCTGCCTGCTGACCTGCGTGAAGGAGCTCAACGACGCCCGTTACATGAGCGTCGGCGGCATCATGGAGTGCTACCAGAAGCCTCTGGAGATCTACAACTATGAGACTCTGAAGGATGATCCCCTGATTGATGTGACCACTATCGGCCTGAAGGGCTCTCCCACGAATGTGTACAAGTCCTTCTCCCCCCCGGTGAAGGGCGCCGGTATGATGATGGAGGGCGCCGACAAGGCGACAGTCGAGAAGCTGGTCTCCATCCTCAACGACAAGCACATTATCTGAGAAGTGAAAGGAGAGCAATCAAATGGCTTTCAATAGTAGCGATACCGCCGCCTTCAAGGGCGTATGGGTTTTCTGTGAGCAGCGCGAGGGCGTGATCATGTCCACCAGCTACCAGCTGCTGAGCGAGGGCCGGAAGCTGGCCAACGACCTGGGCGTGGAGCTGTGCGGCGTGGTGCTGGGCAAGGACGTGAAGGAAGAGTACCTGAAGGCCCTGGGCGGCTACGGCGCGGACAAGGTGTACTACTGCAACCACGAGCTGCTGGACGTTTACACCACCGACGCCTACACCAAGGTCATCTGCGACCTGGTGGAGGACAAGAAGCCCGAGATCTTCCTCATCGGCGCCACCAACATCGGCCGTGACCTGGGCCCCCGCTGCGCGGCCCGGCTGCACACCGGTCTGACCGCCGACTGTACCCACCTGGACGTGGACGTGGCCAAGTACAAGGAGTTCCTGAAGACCACCTCCACCATCGACGTGGACAACACCGTGTTCGAGGAGAACACCAACCTGAAGATGACCCGTCCCGCCTTCGGCGGCCACCTGATGGCCACCATCATCTGCCCCCGGTTCCGTCCCCAGATGTCCACCGTCCGTCCCGGCGTGATGCAGACCCAGCCCTACGACGAGGCTGGCGCCGCCAAGACCGTCATCGAGAACGTGAATGTGGCTCTGAGCAAGGACGACATCCATGTGGACGTGCTGGAGGTCAAGAAGGCCGCCAAGAAGCTGGTGGACCTGATCGGCGCCGACGTTGTCGTCTCCGTGGGCCGCGGCATCAGCAAGGATGTGGAGGGCGGCATCAAGCTGGCTGAGGAGCTGGCCTCCGTCCTGGGCGGCGTTGTGGGCTCCTCCCGTGCCTGTGTGGACGCCGGCTGGATCACCGCCGACCACCAGGTCGGCCAGACCGGCAAGACCGTACATCCCCGCATCTATGTTGCCCTGGGTATCTCCGGCGCCATCCAGCACCTGGCTGGCATGCAGGACTCCGAGTGCATCATCGCGGTGAACAAGAACGAGTCCGCTCCCATCTTCGACGTGGCTTCCTACGGCATCGTGGGCGACCTGTACAAGGTCACTCCCATGCTCATCGAGGCCATCCGTGCCGCCAAGGCCGCGAAGTAAGAGCAAACCATACACAGAGAAAGATACCGGCCAGCAATGCTGGCCGGTATCTTTTTGCAGGACAGCAAAACAGAGCGGCGGCCGGACACAAGGTCCGGCCGCCGCTTTTGGATTTGCGGAGGAACGTGTGTGGGGCTTACAGAGCCTGGTAGCGCACCAGAAGGGTGGCCACCTCGGCCCGGGTGGCGGTGCGTCCGGGGTCCAGACGGCCGCCGGAGCCGGTGATCAGCCCCTCGGCCACCGCCCACTCCATGGCCTCCACCGCCCAGGCGCTGACCTGGTCGGCGTCGGGGGCGGTGAGGGCTCCGTCGGCGGGGGCCTCAGCGCCGGAGTAGCGGTACAGGAATACGGCGATCTGTTCCCGGGTCAGCGGGGCCTGAGGTGCGAAGGAACTGTTGCCGATGCCGGTGGTGATGTCCTGCTCCACGGCCCAGTCCACCGCGGCGCTGTACCAGCTGCCGGCGGGTACGTCGGAGAAGCTGGAGGGGGCGGCGGAGGGGCTGCCCGCCATGCGGTAGAGCACGGTCACCAGCATGGCCCGGTCCATGGTGCCACTAGGATCAAAGGTGGTGCCGCTGGTGCCCTTGAACAGGCCCTGGGCGGTAGCGCTGGCAATGCTGTCGGCGGCCCAGTGGCCGGCGGGCACGTCGGTGAAGCCGGTGGAGGGGGAGGCGCCGGTCAGGTCGGCCAGGGTCATGGCGGACTGGGACAGGCACTTGCTGTAAATGGCGTTGGTCACATAGCGGTAGTCGTCCTGCTGATGGGCCCGGTTGACGATGGAGTTGGCAAAGATGGTCAGATCCATGCCGTTCTGGGTGAGGGCAATGGCCTCCACCCGGCCGTCCAGGGCCTTGCCGTCCTCGGTGAGACAGCAGCCGGCAATGTGGCTGTCTTTGTCCGCGGCCTGAATGAGTACCTGAGCGCCGTTGGGCATCTTGGTGATGGCGGAGCAGCTGTAAGTGTACAGGACGTAGTCCTCATCTCCCGCATAGCTGGCGGTGATGATGCTGTCGGTGGGATAGGTGACGGTGTGGAGGGACTCCATACCCAGAGACTCGTAGTCGAAGGAGCCGCTGAGCAGGTTCTCCTTGATGTAGTCCAGCGGCCCGGTGCCGGTGGCGATGTAGGGGGTGCCGCCCTTGACGGCGTCCACGGTGGCCTGTCCATAGGCTCCGGCGTCCAGAGCCACGGAGCCCACGATTACGTCGGCCTGGGCGGGGTCGGAGACGATGTGGAAGCCCAGCTGGGTGTCATAGGCCATCACGTCGTAGTTGGAGGTGCCGTTGTTGTGGACGTTCTGGTAATCCCGGTAGCCGAAGCCCTGGGAGAACCACTGAGCGTAGTAGCCCTCGGTGACCTTGTTGCCGTCGCCCTCGGCGTAGCGGCCGGTCAGGTACACTGCCGGACGCTGGATCTCATAGGCCTCGGGCAGCTGGGATACGCCGGTGCCCACCAGGATGTAGTCCTGAGCGGCCTGCTGATAGGCGTTGTAGCTTACCAGGAAGTCGCCGGCGTAGCTGCCGCTGGTGATCAGGCCCACGGGAGTGCCCTGGTCCAGCAGAGCGTTCACGGCCCGCACGGCCTCTTCGCCGTTATTGGACAGCACCACCGCGCCGTCGGTGACGCCGGTGAACTGGCTCTTGCCCGCCACGGAGGCGGCCTCAGACTGGGTAAAGGAGGCAAGGGCTCCGTCAAAGGCGCCGGGGGTGCACACCTTCACGCAGTCAAAGCCCCGCATCTCGGGGAAGTTGGACACGGACTCGGAATACAGGTCGGGGAAGCCGGAGTTGGAGGCGTCGCAGCCGGTCCACAGCACGCAGTTGGCGTAGTTGCGCTTGGCCTGGTACATGTTGACCACCAGGTCCCCGGCGTGATAGGTGACGTCGCCCACCGTCACGTCCTTGGTGAGCTTGGATACCTGCACCCCGTTGTCCAGCAGGAACTGGGCCATCTCATAGGCGCCGGCGGGGTCCCGCTGGTCGGCGGCCCCCACGGGGATCACCCAGTACTCGGGGAAGTAGTTGTCGTTCTCCCCGTTGGGCACCCGCCAGGTGTCCTCCGCCAGCTGCTGGTTCTGGGCGTCCACGTACCAGACTTCCATCTCGTCCCGGTGGTCCTCGTTCTCCAGGCCCCGGCGGAAGAACTCCAGCTGGTTGCGGTAGATGTCGTCCTTGTTGTCGGTGAAGTACTGCAGGATGCCGTACATGCCGCCCTCCAGCAGGGAGCAGGCGGCCTCGTTGCCGGCGGGGGTCTCAATGGTGAAGCCCATGGACCCGCAGTTCAGCATGGCGTAACTGGGGGTGTAGTTGGTGCACAGATCGTCCCAGGCGTCCCAGCCGGTCTCCGGGTCGTAGTTGTCCCGCAGGGGGGTGTAATAGGTCTGGATCTTGGTCTCAAACTCGTCCTTGTGCTGGACGGACAGGGTGGCCAGGGCGGCGTTGCCGAAGGCCTCGGCCCCCAGGATGAAGTTGTCCACCAGCAGATCGTACTCCAGGTTGGGCTCATGGGGCGGGGTGCAGGGCTCCACCAGGAACTGGGCGGTGAAGCCGTGGAACTCAATGAAGGCCACCGGATTCCACTGGCTGATGAGTCTGGCCATGTTGGCGGTCTCCGGCTGGGTCTGGTTGGTGCAGTCCCGGTTCAGGTCAAAGCCGTTGGCGTTGGGGCGGGTGTTGTAGGTCCGGCCGTCGGGGTTTTCCACCGGGCTGACCAGAATGATCAGCTGGTCCAGCACCTCGTCCACGTCCAGGTACAGATCCTCGCTGAAGGTGTAGAACTCGCTGGCGTCGGTGCGGCCGTTGTTGCCGTTGGGATCATCGGGGTCGCCGCTGATCTTCAGGCCGTAGCCGGTGAAGGAGTAATCCCCCACCTGAATGCCGGTGAGCTTGGGATCAAAGAGGCTCATGTCCACCTTCTGGCCGGAGGTCAGGCCGGTGATGGTGTTGTAGGGGATCTGGTCCTCGGTGGCCAGTACCCGCAGCAGATTCACCGGGGCGTCGGGGGCGGGACCCTCGTCGGGGTGGACGTTGTTGACCAGCACGGGCACCCGCTGGGTGAGGGCGCCGGCGTCCAGCTGCTTTTGCAGGGAGGCCGGGTCGGTGAGGGCCAGCTGATTCATGGTCTCAAAGTCGGACACCGATTTGGCGCTGTCTGAGAGGACCACATACCACTGGTCCCGGCCCTCCACGGACTTGCCGTAGGAGCGGATGTCAAAGTAGCGGCCCTTGGCCTGGGCCAGCGCCTGGATCTCCAGCAGCTCCTGATACAGCTCGTCATAGCGGAGATAGCTCTCGTATACCGTCACCTCCAGCTGGGTGGAGGCCAGGGTGTCCGCGCCCTGCCGCACCGACAGATCGTAGTCGCCGATAAAGCTGCCCCACACGTTGCGGGTGTAGCGGAAGGCGCCGCTGCCGATGGACTGCAGGGAGTTGCCTGTGGTCTCATTTTCAAAGAATACCCCGTGGGAGAAGTCCAGGGTGAGGGTGGCCTTGCCGTCCGCCACCGTCACAGTGGGAGTCTCCAGGGTGAAGTAGGGAGAGCCGTCGGCGCCGCCGCCGTTGATGGTGCCCCAGCTCATCCAGTTTTTCAGCGCGTCTCCGGTGTAGACGTTGGGGTAAAGGTCCGGATCCTGGGGGCTGTCGGAGGCATCCCGGGTGAGATACCACTCCAGCCCGCCTGCCCAGCTGTCCCAGTCCGCCTGGGTCCAGCCGGAGGAGGCGTCCGGAACATCCATGGTGAGGGTGGCCCGGAAGTACTCCTGGCTCTCCGCCAGGGACAGGGTGGTGTGGTCCAGGGAGAGAGAGGCCTTTTCTCCTGCCGCCGACGCCGCCGGAAGCAGCAGCGTCAGGAGCATGGCGCAGGTAAGCAGAAGGGAAAGCGGTCGATGCAGAGGATGCCGTGAGACGGTCGGTTTCATTACATGTCCACTCCTTTCCAAGCTTGTGGTCAAATACCACATAATCCACTATATCTTAAATTTTCCTCTTGTCAATACTGACGGAAAAATTTTGTCAGAACCGGCCTCCCCCACAGCGATGCCTGGGAATACCGGTACAGTGGCGAACGATGACGAAAAGGTACGATAAGTAATTCTTTACAAATAATGTAAATAATGTATAATTGAGTCATACGAGGCCGGAAAGGGGCGAGGGAACATGAGGGAACTGCTGGTGGATACCTGCCGTCAGACAGGGGAGGACGGTCGGACGCTGGATTGCCGCTACTACATACTGGTGGGAGAAATGGCGGTGAGCGGCGGCATGTCCTGCGAAAGCTACGGAGTCAAGGTGGTGGGAGAGGACGGGGAGGAGGCGTCGGTGCCCAACCTCACCGTCAGCGCCGGGCGCATTGACCAGCTGATGGAGCTGCTGGTGCGCAACGGGGTCACGCCGGTGACGCTGCGGGACGTGGTGGAGGACTGGCTGTAACGGGGTTTCCATTGACACGCCTTCCAAAATCCGCTATGATATAGGACGGCAATGGGCGGATGGGATTTCGTCCGCCGTCTCAGCCTGTCAAGGGAGAGAATTGACAGGCTGTTTGTTTTTTTGGAGGGATCGTGTTGAAAGAGAGAGAGACCTTTGCGTCCCGGCTGGGCTTCGTGCTCATCTCCGCCGGGTGCGCCATCGGCCTGGGCAACGTCTGGCGCTTCCCCTATATCGTGGGACAGTACGGCGGCGCTGCCTTTGTGCTGATTTATCTGCTGTTTTTGCTGATCATGGGGGTGCCCATCATGGCCATGGAGTTTGCTGTGGGCCGGGCCAGCCGAAAGAGCATCACCATGTCCTTTCAGGCCCTGGAGCCCAAGGGGGCCAAGTGGCACTGGTACGGCTGGTTCGGTATGGCGGGCAACTATCTGCTGATGATGTTCTACACCACCATTGCCGGCTGGCTGCTGCTGTACTTCCTCAAGATCGCCGCCGGTCAGTTTGAGGGCCTGGACCAGGACGGCGTTGCCAAGGCCTACGGAGATATGGTGGCCAATCCCGGCATCCAGCTGATTTTTCTGGTCATTGTAGTGGTGCTGGGCATGGTGATCTGCAGCCGGGGCCTGCGCAACGGCGTGGAGAGGGTCAACAAGGTGCTGATGCTCTGCCTGCTGACGTTGCTGGTGGTACTGGCCATCCGGTCCGTGACCCTGCCCGGCGCGGAGGAGGGGCTGAAGTTCTATCTGGTGCCCAACTTCCAGAATCTGATGTACAGCGCCGACGGCACCTTCCGCCTGTGGGAGGCGGTGTACGCCGCCATGGGACAGGCGTTCTTCACCCTGAGCCTGGGTATCGGCGCCATGGCCATTTTTGGCAGCTATATCGGCAAGGACCGGCGGCTGTTTGGGGAGTCCATCAACGTGGGGGTGCTGGACACCTGCGTGGCCTTTGTGTCCGGCCTGATCATCTTCCCCTCCGCCTTTGCTTTCGGCATCAGCCCCGACCAGGGTCCCAACCTGATTTTTGTGACCCTGCCCAATATTTTCAACGCTATGCCCGGGGGCAGGCTGTGGGGCGCTCTCTTCTTTGTGTTCCTGTTCTTTGCCGCCCTGTCCACCGTTACCGCCGTGTTTGAAAACATCCTGGCCTGCTGGATGGACCGGTGGGGCATCGCCCGGTCCAAGGCGGTGCTGGCCAACCTGGTGCTCATTTTCCTGCTGAGCCTGCCCTTCCTGCTGAGCAACAACCTGTGGGTCAACGTCAGAATAATGGGCATGTCGATCATGAATTTTGAGGACTTTTTGGTGACCAGCAATCTGCTGCCCATCGGCTCGGTGATCTATCTGCTGTTCTGCTGTGTGTCCCCCAAGTATGGCTGGGGCTTTGACAACTTCCTGGCGGAGGCCGACCAGGGCCAGGGGGTCAGATTTCCCGCCCGGTTCCGGGTGTATTTCACCTACATTCTGCCCCTTATCGTGCTGGTGATCTTTATCATGGGCTACTGGGATAAATTCAAAGGCTTTTTCCTGGCGCTGCTGGGAGGGGCATAACTAAGACGGGACCTGCTCCGGCAGGTCCCGTCTTGCGCTTGGTTTTCGTTCAGCGGCGGCGGTCATTTTCGTGGGTGTTGTAGAAATGCCGTTTGTCCTCATACATCATCCGGTCGGCCTCCTCAAACTGTTCCACGGCGCTGCAGTGGAGATCCCGCCAGGAGACGCCCACGGAGCAGTGAATGCCCTGCCGCTCCATTCTGCCCCGGACGCTTTCCACCGCGGCACGGAAGGCTTCCTCGCCGCGGCTGTCGTCGATCACCACGAATTCGTCCCCGCCGATGCGATAGGCCATCCCGTCAAAGCTGGCCCGGATCTGGTCCGCCGTGTCCCGGATCAGGGCGTCGCCGGCGCTGTGTCCCATCCCGTCGTTGACCTCCTTCAGGCCGTTCAGATCAAAATAGGCCACGCCCAGCCGGAGGGGCGCCCCCTCCTTGCCGGCGTTCATCACCTGGGTGAATTTGTTCCGGTTATACAGCCCGGTCAAGGCGTCCTCAAAGCTCAGCCGCCGGAGGGCGGCCGTCTGGGCCGCCGCCTGGGCCTTCTGCAGGTCGATCTGCTCCTGCAGGTACAGCAAAGACTGCCTGGCCATATTTGTGGGAAAGCCCACATCCTCCTCCGTCATCTCTCCATAGGGGTTGGAAATGTGGATATGGCAGCAGCGGGGGAGACCGTCCACAAAGCGGAAGGCGGTGGTAATGCGCTGGTGGACCCGCAGGCTGATTTGGGTGGAGGGATCGGTGGCGATCCACAACCGGCCGCTGCACAGATAGGTCTCCGGCCCGAGCTGGAGGGCCTGGTATTCCTCGTCTGAGATATTGCATTTGGGCACCTGTCCGGCAAACTGCCGGAAAATGTGGGCCACCGTCTCTTTGCCCCGGGCGTATTCGTGCTCCGCCGCCCCCATCCAGATAATGTCGTCGTCCATCTGGGCGATAATGGCTTCCGCGTCATTTTCACAATAGTGCTTATGGAGCATGAAGCTGGTCAGTTCCGTGACCAGCTGCCTCCTGAGCGTTTCCTCTGCCTGGGTGATGGTCACAATACCGCCTCCCTTCCAAGGTCAAAATTTTCCTGCTGTGCTAATGATAGCACAAAAAGTAAATCTTGTGAAAGTGATTTTTGTGTAAAGAATACAAAAAATTGAGGTACGCAAAAAGCCCCCGGTCGATGACCGGGGGCCCATTTGCCGGGTGATCACAGCTGATCGCTGTCCACCAGAATATTGTCCGTGCCGTGCTGCTCAAATTCCGCGATATAGGCGTCGATACGGCTGGTGAGCTCGTCGTAATTGCTCTCGTCGATGGGGGCGTCGTCCATATCCCGGCGGGCCAGGTCCTCCGCCAGAATGTCGAAGAACACGTTATTTTCATATTCCATAATGGCCTCGTGGATGCCGCCCTCGGCAAAGGCCCGGGAGGGCACCACCTCTCCCTGCCAGTCCTCGGCCAGGGTGGGCATACCCTCCTCCCGGGCTTTGGCAAACAGAAGGCTCTCCACCTCGTCATAGTCCCGGAACCGGTCGTCTCCCCGGGTGGAATTCAGAATCCAGTTTCCGATATACGCCATATCCAGCAGGCGGCGGAATTGCTTGGTTGTCAGCTCCAGCTTCATCATGAGACCCTCCTCGCTGTCGTGACTGGGGGCGCGGGCGCCCTTATAGCTCTATTATAATCAGCCGAAGCCAAATGTCAAACCGGCCGGAGAAAAAAGACCGGTTTCCACGTTATTTTTTCTCCCATTTTCAGCGGAAATAGCCTTGCTTTATGGCGGGATTTCGCATATGATGAATAGACGCAGGATAAAAGCTGGTAGGAGGGATGGTCTTGGACGAGAGACCCATCGGCGTGTTTGATTCCGGCCTGGGGGGGCTGACCACGGTGCGGGAGCTGCGCCGTCTGCTCCCGGGGGAGGATATCGTATATTTCGGAGATACCGGCCGGGTGCCCTACGGCGGCCGCTCGGCGGAGACCATCGTGAAATACGCCCGGCAGGATGTGGCCTTTCTGCGTACCTTTGACCTGAAGGCCATCGTGATCGCCTGCGGCACCGTGTCCACCACCGCTCTGGAGGTGCTGGCGGCGGAGAACCCCATCCCGGTGCTGGGGGTGGTGGCTCCGGCGGCCGCTGCCGCGGCCCGGGCCACCCAGAACGGCAGAATCGGCCTCATCGGCACCCAGGCCTCTATCCGCAGCGGGGCCTATGAGCGGCTCATCCAGGCAGAAAATCCGACGGCTCAGGTGCTCTCCCAGCCCTGCCCCCTGTTTGTGCCCCTGGTGGAGAACGGCCGGTTCCGGCGGGGGGATGTGGTCATCGAGACGGTGGCGGCGGAATACCTGGCCCCCCTGCAGGCGGCCGGGGTGGATACCCTGGTGCTGGGCTGCACCCACTACCCCCTGCTGGAGGAGGTCATTTCCGCCTATATGGGCCCGGAGGTGGCCCTGATCAACGCCGGAGCGGAGGGGGCCCGGGCGGTGGCCTGTGCCCTGGAGGGGGCGGACGCCCTGTCCGCCCGGAGCCGGGGTACCTACCGCTACTTTGTCAGCGACCGGCAGGAGGACTTCTCCCACCTGGCCTCCATTTTCCTGGGCTGGGACGTGACCGAGGCGGTGGGGCAGGTGGATATCAGCCAATATTAAGGGGCGGCCCTTTACATTTTGACCCAAATTCGGTATAATATTTTGCAATTTGCAGCCACATAGGCACGAGGTACAAAAGGGTATGGAAAACAATGTGATTATCTCCATCCAGGGCAGGCAGAGCTATGAGCAGGCCGGGGAGGAGACCATAGAGCTGGTCACCGAGGGCTGTCTCCAGCCCGACGGGGCGGAGGGCTACACCCTCAGCTATCAGGAGAGCGAGCTCACCGGCCTGGAGGGTACGCTGACCACCTTCCAGATCGAGCGGGACCGGGTGACCCTGCTGCGGATGGGGGAGGTCAACTCCCAGATGGTGTTTGAGGAGGGGCGGCGGCACCTGTCCATGTACAACACCCCCTACGGCGCCCTGGCGGTGGGCATCAGCACCAGGAAGATGAAGGCGGAGCTGGACGCCGCCGGCGGCAGCATCGAAATTGACTATGCCATCGAAATTGACCATGCGGTGGCGGGGGAGAACCTGTTCCGCATCCAGGTGCGGCAAAAGGGTCTGCACATCAAGCAGTGACGGCCCGGTGAACGAGAAGAATTTGAAGAAAAGGTGATAGAGATGTCCAACATGATCCAGGCGGCCCGGGAACAGGTCGCCCAGCTGACCCAGGCGGCCTATGAGAAGGCCGCGGCGGAGGGGCTGCTGCCCGCCGGCGCGGAGGTAAAGGCCACCATCGAGATTCCCAAGGACCCCACCCACGGGGACTACGCCTCCTCCTTTGCCATGGCGGGGGCCAAGGCCCTCCACAAGGCCCCCCGGCAGATCGCCCAGACCATCGTGGACCACCTGGACCTGGCGGGCACTTTCTTTGACAAGGTGGAGATCGCCGGCCCCGGCTTCCTGAACTTCACCCTGGGCAGCAAGTGGTACGGCCAGGTGCTCACCGACATTCAGGCCGAGGGGAACACCTACGGCAAGGTGGACGAGGGCAAGGGGGAGAAGGTGATGGTGGAGTTCGTTTCCGCCAACCCCACCGGTCCCATGCACATCGGCAACGCCCGGGGCGGCGTGCTTGGCGACGCCCTGGCCGCCGTGATGGAGCGGGCGGGCTATGACGTGTGGCGGGAGTTCTACGTCAACGACGCGGGCAACCAGATCCACAAGTTCGCCGTATCCATCGACGCCCGGTATCTCCAGATTGTGTTGGGTGAGGAGAACTATCCCTTCCCCGAGGACGGCTACCACGGGGACGACATCAAGGAGCTGGCCCAGGCCTTCTACGACCAGCACGGCCCCGACTGGAAGGACAAGCCGGAGGAGGAGCGGCAGGCGGCCATGGCCCAGTACGGCCTGTCTGTGAACATCCCCAAGATGAAGGCCGACCTGCTCCGGTACAAGATCCAGTACGACGAGTGGTTCCTGGAGTCCACCCTCCACGACAGCGGCTACGTGGCCGAGACGGTGGGCATGCTGGCCGACAAGGGCTGGACCTACGAGAAGGACGGGGCCCTGTGGCTCAACACCACCGCCCTGCTCAAGCAGAAGTTCCTGGCCGAGGGCAAGAGCCAGGAGCAGGTGGACAAGCTGGACCTGAAGGACGACGTGCTCCGCCGGGCCAACGGGTTCTATACCTACTTCGCCGCTGATATCGCCTACCACCGCAACAAGCTGGAGAAGCGGGACTTCTCCAAGGCCATCAACATCTGGGGCGCCGACCACCACGGCCACGTGGCCCGGCTCCAGGCCGCCCTGGACGGCCTGGGCCTGGACGGCTCCCACCGGCTGGTGGTGGTGCTGATGCAGCTGGTGAACCTGCTCCAGGACGGCCAGCCCGTCCGTATGTCCAAGCGCTCCGGCAAGGCCATCGCCCTGCGGGACCTGCTGGACGAGGTGAGCGTGGACGCCGCCCGGTTCTTCTTCAACTCCCGGTCCTCCACCTCCGCCCTGGACTTTGACCTGGACCTGGCGGTACGGCAGGACTCGGACAACCCGGTGTACTACGTCCAGTATGCCCATGCCCGCATCTGCTCCCTGGTGAGCCGTCTGGCGGAGGAGGGTGCCCTGGTGCCCGACGCCGCCGCCGTGGACGCCGCCCTGTTTGAGACGGCGGAGGAGAAGGCCCTCATCAAGACCCTGTCCCAGCTGCCCGAGACCATCCGGCTCTCCGCCCGGGACTACGACCCCTCCCACGTGAACCGCTACCTCATCACCCTGGCCGGCGATTTCCACCGGTTCTATAACGCCTGCCGGATCAAGGGGGAGGAGGCCCACGTGCTCTCCGCCCGCCTGAAGCTGGCGGACACCGTCCGGGCGGTCATCGCCAACTGCCTGGGGCTCATCGGCGTCACCGCCCCTGAAAAGATGTAAAAAAATTCCCTGGGCCCCGCCCAGGGAATTTTTTTCAAACGGGATACACTGAAGAAAAAGGAGGTCTTGTCATGTGTACCAGCATCGCTCTGACCACAAAAGACACCTATACAGGCCGTAATTTGGATCTGGAATATGCCTTTGGGGAGAAGGTTGTGATTACGCCCCGGCAATTTCCGCTGCAATTTCACAAAATGCCCGCCCTGGAGACCCATCAGGCCATCATCGGCATGGCCAGCGTGGCGGAGGGCTATCCTCTGTACGCCGAGGGGGTGAACGAGTCGGGGGTCTATATGGCCGGGCTCAACTTCCCCGGCAACGCGTATTATCCGCCGGAGGGGGGGACAGGGGAGGCCCTGGCCCCGTACGAGCTGATCCCCTGGCTGCTGGGCACCTGCAAGACGGCGGCGGAGGCGGCGGAGCAGATGCAGCGCATCCCCCTGCTGGGGGTGCCCTTCCGGCCCGACATGCCCCTGGCCCCTCTCCACTGGCACATTGCCGACAGGCAGGGGGCCTTTGTGGCCGAGCCCATGGCGGACGGGGTGAAGGTGTACCCTGACCCGGTGGGGGTGCTGACCAACAACCCGCCCTTCCCCTTTCACCGCACCAATCTGACCCAGTACCGGGGGCTGTCCGCCGCCCAGCCGGAGAACACCCTGGATCCGGCCCTGGAGCTGCCCCCCTTCGGCCAGGGTATGGGGGCAATCGGTTTGCCGGGGGACTGGTCCCCCGCCTCCCGGTATGTCCGGACGGCATTCTGCAAACGGAACTCTGTCTGTGAGGACAGCGAGGAGAGCAGTGTCAGCCAGTTCTTCCACCTGCTGGACACGGTGGCCATGCCCCGGGGCGCGGTGCGAACCCCCGAGGGGAACTGCGATATCACCCGGTATTCCTGCTGCATCAATACGGATACCGGCACCTACTACTACAAGACCTATGACAACTGCGCCATTACCGCCGTGGCGCTGACGGAGGAGCGGCGGACGGGGGACAGGCTGCTGGAATTCCCCCTGGACACCAAACTGCGCATCACCTTTCAGAAGGGGTGAGAAGGGGGTAGTCGGTGCCCTCAATGGTCACTGATGCCAGCGCCGTGGTGTCCACGATGCGGTTGAAGGTGGAGATAAACGCCCCCTGCTCCATGTCCAGGAAGCCGTAGGTACGGTTGGAGACAAAGGCATCCTCATCCTCCAAAACATAGTCCGTGCCGTCGGCGTAGTGGAGCACGATCTGGTCGATATCGGAATCCACCGGCAGGCCCAGGGCAGGGGCGTGGATGCGGATGCCGATGGGGGATAGGGTGATGGCCCCCTCCGCCAGTTCCACGCTGGCTGGGCCGCCATCCTCCGGCAGAGCCACCGCCACCGTGGCCATGTCCAGCCGGTCCTGGCCGTTACCGATGGATACCTGAAGGTTGGAAGCGTCGGTGATGAAGTCGGTGACGAAGTAGGTACACAGCCAGAGGGTGGTGTCGGTGGTGGAGGCGGTGTCCAGATAGTCTCTGCTGGCGGCGTTGGTCATGGCGAATACCGGGGAATCTTCCGGCCACCACAGCTCCCCGTCGGGGAACACCTCATACCCGCTCACCCCATTGGGGTTTTCCACCTTGTAGTAGAGCAGGCCCGCCCCCACAGCCGGGTCGTACAGGCCGGCCTCCACCGTCAGGGTGTAGTCCCCGTACACTGCCTGTTCCCCCACGGCGAAGAGATAGGGGGCTACCAGCTCCTGGGCCACGCTCTCGTCCAGGGGGAGCCGCTCCCAGGCCGGCATGTTGGTGATGAGCTTGCCGTATTCGTTGTATTCCACGATGCCCTCGTGGGAGTCCACGTTCTCTCCAAAGAAGGCCTGGAGCATATTGGCCGGATTTTCGTAGCGGACGAAGCCCACCGCCGCCACGGCGGCCGCGGCGCACAGGGCGGCCACGACGGCGGCCAGGGCGATGGTTCTGGACAGCTTGAAGGGTTTTCTGATCTGGTGTGTCATAGTGTGAACCTCCCGCAGGATCTCCCCGGAGGCGTGGAGGGAGGACACAGCCTCCCGATAAGTCTTTTTGTCAAACATGCTCGTCAGCCTCCTGAAGATCGGTTTTCAGTATGGCCCGGGCCCGCCGCAGGCGGGTGCGGACCGTGGCGCTTGGGATATGGAGGAGGGCGGCCACCTCGTCGCAGGAGTAGTCCTCATAGTAGTGCAGATAGATGGGCACCCGGTACTTGGCGGGCAGGGCCAGCACCGCGTCCATCAGCGCGCTGTGCTCCGGACTGGGGAAGGGGAGGGCGGCAGTGTGGTCCTCCATAGGCTCCGTCCGCCGCCAGGGGGACAGCAGCGCCTTCTTGCAGGCGTTGATGGTCACCCGCAGCAGCCAGTGCTTCACGTGGGCCGCGCTCTCGAATTGCTTGTCCGTCCGGTATAGTTTCAAAAGGACTTCCTGAGTGATGTCGTCCGCCTCCGCCTGGCTTTTGGTGTAGTGGAACGCCAGCCGGAAGATGGTGTCCATGTACCGCTGAGCCAGAGGCGTGAATTGTTGGTCTGTCATCATCGTGCGTCTCCTTGAAATGCATTTCACCGTAAATATCCTATCCCGGCGGAAAATGTTTCACAAGGGGCAAAAAAAGTCCGGTGCGGTCTTACCGCACCGGACTTTTTCAGGCTCGCTTACTTGTCGGGGTAGAAGCCGGAGGGGGCTTCGGACAGGTTGATCATGATGTTCTTCATCTGGGTGTAGTGCTCCAGAATGACCTTGTGGGTCTCCCGGCCGATGCCGGAGGCCTTGTAGCCGCCGAAGGGGGCGCCCTCGGGGATGGCGTTGTAGGTGTTGACCCACATGCGGCCGGTCTCGATGCCACGGGACACCCGGATGGCCCGGTTGATGTCCCGGGTCCAGACGGCGCCGCCCAGACCGTACTCGCTGTCATTGGCCATGGCGATGACCTCGTCCTCGTCGTGGAACTTGATGACGCAGGCCACGGGCCCGAAGATCTCCTCCTGAGCCACCCGCATCTTGTTGTCCACATCCACCAGCAGGGTGGGCTTCATGAAGCAGCCCTTGGCCAGCTCGCCCTCGGTGGCGCGCTCGCCGCCGCAGGCCACCTTGGCCCCCTCGTTCTTGCCGATCTCGATGTACTCCAGGATCTTCTTCACCTGGTTCTCGTTGATCTGGGAGCCCATCTGGGTGTCCTTCTCCCAGGGCAGACCCACCTTTACGGCGTTGAACCGCTTGGCGGCCTCCTCCACGAACTTGTCGTAGATGGTGTCCTGCACGAACACGCGGGAGCCGGCGCAGCACACCTGGCCCTGGTTGAACAGGATGCCCAGCTGGACGCCGTCCATGGCCATATCCCACTTGCAGTCGTCGAAATAGATGTTGGCGCTCTTGCCGCCCAGCTCCAGGGTGGAGGGGATCAGGCGCTGGGCCGCCGCCAGGGCCACGTTGCGGCCCACCTCGGTGGAGCCGGTGAAGGCCAGCTTGCGGAAGCCGGGGTGGTCCAGGATGTACTGGCCGGACTTGGAGCCGGAGCCGGTGATCACGTTGAACACGCCGGCGGGGATCACGTCCTGGGTCAGGCGGGCCAGCTCCAGCACGCTCAGCGGGGTGTCGCTGGAGGGCTTGAACACGGTGCAGCAGCCGGCGGCCAGCACGGGGGCCAGCTTCCAGGCGGCCATCAGGAAGGGGAAGTTCCAGGGCACGATCTGTCCCACCACGCCGATGGGCTCCCGCAGGATCAGGGAGAGGGTGGTGCCGTCCAGCACGTTGGCCGAGCCCTCCTCCGCCATGATGCAGCCGGCGAAGTAGCGGAAGTGGCGGACGGAATAGGGAATGTCGATGGTCATGGTCTCCCGGATGGGCTTGCCGTTGTCCATGGACTCCACCATGGCCAGGTGCTCGGTGTTCTGCTCAATGATATCGGCCACCTTGTAGAGGATGGCGGCCCGCTCGTTGACCGTAACGTCCTTCCAGGTCTTGAAGGCCTCCCAGGCGGCGCTGACGGCGGTGTCCACGTCCTCCTTGGTGGCCTGCGCGCAGGTGGCCAGCACTTCCCCGTTGGCGGGGCAGCGGGTCTGGAAGGTAGCGCCGTCGCTGGCGGGCACCCATTTGCCGTTGATATACAGACCGAACTGTTCCTGAGTGAGCTTTTCCATGATGACACGACCTTTCAAATATTTGAAGTTATGGACACAACAGTAAATATACTGGTGAGTTCAGTTTTAGTATAGCACCCTTTTTTGAAAAGTCAATGAGAAAATCCTAGAAAATACTATGATATTTTTTTGACAATCTTGCCCAATATAATGCAACAGGATTGTGGTATTTTTAACAAAAAGGAACGGGTAAAAAGGACTTGCCTAACGGTCGAGGGGCAAATTGGGGGAAAGCGCTTGCCTTTTGGGCCGGGGTGTCGTATGGTGGAGGCACCCCGGGGACAACGACAACTGCCACAGCAAAGGATGGGCTGCATATGGAAAACAAAAAGACCTTCGGCGCGTATATCTGCCGCTGCCGGAAGGGGCTGGGGCTGACCCAGAAGGAATTTGCCGACAAACTCTTTGTCACCGAGTCGGCGGTGAGCAAGTGGGAGCGGGGGCTCTCCTACCCGGATATTACCCTGCTCCGGGACATCTGCGCGGTGCTGGGGGTAAGCGAGCACGAGCTGCTCACCGCCAGCGAGGACGTGGAGGCCCGCAACGCCGAGACGTTGGCCAAAAAGTACCTGGCGTTGCTGCGCCGGGTTCGCTGGACCCAGTACATCTTATATGGCGGCACCGCCCTGATCTGCCTCATCTGCAATCTGGCGGTGGACCACAGCCTGACCTGGTTCTGGCTGGTGCTCACCGGCGAGCTCACCGGGGCCAGCCTGACCCTGCTGCCGGTGCTGGTGAAGCAGTACCGGGGGGCGGTTACCCTGGGGGGCTTCACCCTGTCGCTGGAGCTGCTGCTGTTGGCCGCCCGCTTACAGCGGCGCGGACTGGTTCCCCATTCCCGCCCTGCCGGGCACCTTGTTCGGCCTGGCCTTCCCCTGGGGATGGACGCTGATTCTTCGCTACGCCCCCATTGGCCGGTGGTGGAAGGGGGCGGCCTGCCTGGGCTGGACCGGGGTGCTCCTCCCGCTGGTCAATCCGGTGGCCGACCGGCTGGTGCGATGGGGCGGCAGCAGCGTAGAGTTCCAGCACGCCTTCTGGTTCCGGCCTGATCTCACCAACTGGTCCAACGAATGGACGTTTAATGAAAACGTGCTGTTTCTCCTGTGGCTGTGCCTGGCCGGGGCGGCGGTGCTGTGCGTCCTCCGGGCGGTGTTTGGGAGAAAAAGGTAAAAAAATTCCCCTGGCGGCAGCGCCAGGGGAATTTTTATGCTTATTTCATCAGAGAGCACACCAGCTCGGCGTACCCCGCCGGGTCGGCCAGGGGCAGACCGGCGATCAGCTGGGCCTGGGCGTAGAGCAGCTGGGCGTACTTGCCCGCCAGCTCCTTGTCCTCCTCCACTGCCCGTTTCAGGGCGGCGAAAGCGGGGGACTGGGGGTTGAGTTCCAGCACCCGCTGGGCCTTCATGTTCCCGGCGTTCTCCGGGTCCATCTTCTGGAAATACTTCTCCATCTCCAGGGTGATGGGGCCGTCGGCGGTGAGGCACACCGCGCCGGTTTTGAGGAGCTTGGAGATCCGGGCCTCCTTGATCTGCTCCCCCAGGGCCTCCTTCAAAAAGTCCAGCACCGGCTTGCTCTCCTCCGCCTGCTGGGACCGGGCGGCCTTCTCCTCGTCGGTCTCGGGCAGGGCGTCGTCGTCGTCCACCGACTTGAAGGCCTTGCCGTCCAGCTCGCCCAGGGCGTTGATGACGAACTGGTCGGGCTCGTCGGTGAGGTAGAGGATCTCGTATCCCTTGTCCCGGATGCGCTCGGCCTGGGGCAGCTTGTCCAGCTGGGCCGTGTCCTCGCCGCAGGCGTAGTAGATATAGGGCTGGTCCTCCGGCATCCGCTCCTTGTACTCGGCCAGGGTGGTGAGCTTGTCCTCCTTGGAGGAGAAGAACAGCAGCAGGTCCTTCAACAGGTCCTTGTGGGCGCCGTAGTCGGACACCACCCCCACCTTCAGCTGGATGCCGAAGGCCTTCCAGAAGGTCTCGTACTTCTCCCGGTCGTCCTTCTGCAGCCGCAGCAGCTCGGCCTTGATCTTCTTCTCCAGGTTGGTGGCGATCACCTTCAGCTGCCGGGTGTGCTGGAGCATTTCGCGGGAGATGTTCAGGGAGAAGTCCTGGGAGTCCACCACGCCCTTGACAAAGCGGAAGTGGTCGGGCAGCAGGTCGGCGCACTTGTCCATGATGAGCACCCCGGAGGAGTAGAGCTGCAGGCCCTTCTGGTACTCCCGGGTGTGGAAGTCAAAGGGGGCGTGGGCGGGAATGTAGAGCATGGCCTTGTACTCCACCGTGCCCTCGGCGGACACGTGGACCACGCTCAGCGGGTCCTCCCAGTCGCCGTACTTCTCCTTGTAGAACTGGTTGTACTCCTCGGCCTTCACCTCGCTCTTGGGCCGCTGCCACAGGGGCACCATGGAGTTGAGGGTCTCCCACTCGTCAAAGTCCTCCCACTCCGGCTTGTAGTCGTCGCCGGCGTCCTCCGGGCGGGGCTTCTGGCGGGACTTGTGCATGAGCATCACAATGGGGTAGTGGATATAGTCGGAGTACTTCTTTACCAGGTCGCTGAGCCGGTACTGCTCCAGATACTCGTCGTAGTGCTCCTCCTCGGTATTGGCCTTGATGTGGAGCACGATGTCGGTGCCAACGTTCTCCTTCTCGCAGGGGGTGATGGTGTAGCCGTCCGCCCCGTCGGACTCCCAGCGGAAGGCCTCGTCAGAGCCGTAGGCCCTGGAGGTGACGCTCACGTGGTCGGCTACCATGAAGGCGGAGTAGAAGCCCACGCCGAACTGGCCGATGATGTCGGTGGTGTCCCCCTCGGCCTTCTCGCTCTTGGCCATCTCCTCCTTGAACTGGAGGGAGCCGCTGCGGGCGATGGTGCCCAGGTTCTGTTCCAGCTCTTCCTTGGTCATGCCGATACCGTTGTCACTGATGGTCAGGGTGCGGGCGATCTGATCGGGGGTGAGGGTGATTTTCAGCTCCGACCGGTCCACCGCCACCTTGTCGTCGGTGAGGGCCTTGTAGGCCAGCTTGTCCATGGCGTCGCTGGCGTTGGAGATGATCTCCCGCAGGAAAATCTCCTTATGGGTGTAGATGGAGTTGATCATCAGGTCCAGCAGCCGCTTGGACTCCGCCTTGAACTGTTTCTTTGCCATCGTGGATGCCTCCTATATCTGAAAACTATCATTAAAAACATAGCGTTAGCACTCTGATATCCTGAGTGCTAACGCTATCATAATCCTTCGTACGGAAAATTGCAAGGGAGTTCAAGAAATGTTTACAATTCAGCCGTCCAGGTCCTGGTTGTATTCCCGGAAAACGAGCCGGAAGCTGGGGATGTTGTCATAGCCCAGGTTGGAGGTTTCCACGGTGAAGCGGTAGGCCTGTTCCGTCAGCTGGGCGGTGACCACCGTATCCGCCCCCTCCTCCCGGATGACCACGCCGGTGAGGAAATGGCTGTCCCGCCCCAGGGAGCCCGCGGGAAAGGCGTAGGGGTACAGGTTTTCCGGATAGCCCATCAGGGCCAGATTGTCGTTGAACGGGGTGCCGGGCGCGCCGCTGCTGAGGCAGGTGTTGTACAGCCGGAGGGTGAATACCCCGGTGTCCGGGTCATAGGAGGTGGAAAAGCCGGGGATGGTGGTAACCGCCGGGAAGAAGGAAGTAAATTTCTCTTCGCTGTCCCCGTTGGGGATAAAGGAGAAGGACAGGCCGTCGGCGTCCATGCGGGCGTCGTACACCTGCTCGTACCGGTCGGAAAAGGCGGGAACCCCGTCCTCCGAGGCCCCGATATAGAGGGGCTGGGCCGGGTCCAGCCAGACGGTTTCCCGATGCTCCTCGATCTCGGACCAGCCGGGCGCCAGCACGCCGTCCCCATCTCCCAGCACCCGCACCGTCACTTCCTCCGGCATACCCTGCCAGGGGGTGCCGGAATCCAGCCCGTTGGTGGTGTAGCGGACCTGTCCGTCGTCCAGGATCTCGTAGGAGGTGAACTGGCTCATGGCGGTAAGCTGCACCCGCCGGCCGGAGCTGCCGAACACCCACTCCAGCAGGGTGAAGTCCTCGTCGCTGCCATAGCTGAGCTCCGCCAGAAAGTCAGAGCCATAGGGGGTGAGCTTGTGTACCTGATAGCCCTCGCTTTGATACAGGGCGCGGACGTCCTCCTCTGTGACGGGGGTGGCCTGGGGGCTGCTCTGCGCCGCCGGGGAAGGGGAGGCAGAGGGCGTCCCCTGTCCGCTGCAGCCCGCCAGAAGCAGCAGGGCCAGAGTGAGGGAAAGCATACGTTTCATAATAAAAACCTCCTTTGCCGCCCCTATCGTACCATGGATTCCGGTACAAAGGGTGACAAAGGAGGTTTCAATCAGGCAACAAGAAGCTACGAAATGGATTCCGGCCCAAAGATCTCCCGGCAGGTCTCCGCCGCCTCCTCCAGCCGGTCCACCAGAGCCTGATCCGCCCCGGCGGGGAGCACGGAGGTATCGGTGAGGGTAAAGACCCGCTCCGTCCCGTCCCGCCGCACCATCAGCATGGGGGCGTAGGTCCAGCCGGTAACGGTGGTCTCCCCGGTCCCGTGGTCCTTGGTCAGCTCCAGAGTGAGGGCGGCGGTGGTGTCGGTGAGGGGGTCCACCTGGGAAGAGATGAAGTTGCCCAGGGAGTAGCACACAAAGCCGGTGCGCTCCGCCCCGTCCCAGCCGGTGACGGTGCGCTCCTCCATGGGCTGGGGCACGTGGGAGTGACCTCCCAGCACCAGGTTGGCGCCATGGGAGATCAGCAGGTCGGCGATTGTTTCCTGATAGCTGTTCTGTTTGGTCTGATACTCCACCCCCCAGTGGATCATCACGGCGATCAGGTCGGGCTCCAGGGCCCGGGCGGCGGCCAGGTCGGCCTCCAGCTTGTCCGTGTCCGGAGTGGACAGGTGGGTCAGATAGTCGGTGTTGAACAGGCTGACGGCGTACTCCTTCCCTTTGGGCAGGGGGATGCCGTTGGTGCCGTAGGTGTAGCCCAGGAAGGCCACCTGAATGCCCCCCACGTCGGCCAGATAGACCGGGTTTGCGGCCTCTTCCTCCGAGGCATAGGTGCCCACGTGGGCCAGCCCCGCCCCGTCCAGGGCGTCCAGGGTGGCGGTGAGCCCGCTGTACCCCCGGTCCAGACAGTGGTTGTTGGCGGTGAGCATCAGGTCAAAGCCCAGCTCCTTCAAATCACCCGCCAGCGCCGCCGGGGAGCGGAAGGCGGGGTAACCGGAGTAGGGGCCCTCGGTGGAGAGGGTGGTTTCCAGGTTGGCCACGGCGTAGTCCGCCCCCTCCACATAGGGCCGGGCCTGTTCAAAAATGGGGGTGTAGTCGTAAATGCCCTGGGATTCGTCCCAGGCGTCCCGGGTCACCGGCATATGGCTCATCACGTCCCCGCACACCGCCAGGGTGGCCACCGTGGGAGGCGTGGGGGTGGGCTCCGGGGTGGCGGTGGGGCTGGGCGTGGCCGGAGCGGCTGATGGGACCTCTGCGGTAAAAGCGGCTCCGGCGGCGCACCCTGTCAGCGTGACGGCCAGGGCCAGAGCCAGAACGGGGAGCGGTTTGCGCAGCATGAAATTCCTCCTCATAGGCAATCAGCCGTAGACCGCCTGGGCCACCTGGCTGCACACGGAGTAGACCCCATAGCTGTCGGTGACGCCGCTGGCCCCGGTGGTAAAGACCACCACGCCGTCCCCGGTGTCCGGATCATAGGACAGCAGGCCATAGAAGCCGTAGGCCGAGCCGGTGTGGTAGTAGATGCGGTCCCGGCCGTACATATTTTCCCGGTAGCGCAGGGGGCGGCACTGGTAGAAGCCGCCGGAGGTCTGACCCAGCGGCTCCTCCAGATAGGCCACCGTCTCAGCCGTGAGATACTGCTGCCCCTGGTAGGTTCCGTCCTCCGCCAGCATGGCCACCAGCCGGGCCATCTCTCCGGCGCTGCAGGTGAAGCCGCCGGCAAAGAAGTTGCCCCGGTAGCCCGGAGTATCCATACACTGGTAGCCCTTCTGGGTGGACACGCTGCGGGACAGACTGCCCCCCTGGTAGTAGAGGGCGCACAGCAGGCCGGTATCCTCCACGCTGCCCGCCTCAAAGGCGGCGTCGATGCCCATGGGGGTGAGCACGGCCTCCCCCAGCACATCGTCCAGCACCCGGTCCGCCGCCCGCTCCAGGGTCATGCCCAGTACGGAAAAGCCGTAGTTGTTATAAGACCAGCTGGACAGAGCTCCGGGCTTGCCCCCGGCGTAGCCCTTCCCCGCCAGCCGCTGCCGGGCGGCGGTCCCCTTCAGGGCGGACAGGCTGCCGCTGGCGTCGCTGAGGGTGGAGGTGTGGGTGAGGAGCATGTCCGCCGTAATGGGGGTACCGGAGTAGGAGGGATTGCGCACCGTCACCCCCCAGTAGTCGGACAGGTCGGCGTAGGGGTCCAGCGTGCCGTCGTCGATCAGTACCCCGGCGCTGATGCCCACCATCACCTTGGTGAGGGAGGCGCAGCGCATTTTGTGCCGGGTGGTCATGGTAATCTGATTTTCCACCGCCCAGCCGGAGGCCGCCTGGGCGATGACTTGGCCGTCCTGCACCACCGCCGCCTGGATGCCCATGGCGCCGTAGTCCTTCCTGGCCTGCACCACCGCCTGCTGCAGCTGCTCCTGGGTGACGAGGGGCTTTGGGGTGGGCGTGGAGGTTGGTGTGGGCTCGGGCTGGACTGCCTGAGCCTGGGTATGGCCGGCGGAATCGCCGGCGGTTTTGTTTTGCAGCTCCACAGCCTGAAGCCCAGGCTGCTGGCCGGATACCTCTGCCGTGGGCCCGGCCTGTCCGCAGGCGGTAAGGGACAGGGCCAAAAGCAGACAGAGTAAGACTCGTTTCATCAAAATGCCTCCCTTTCCCACGTATTTTACCACAAGCGCCCAGGAAAAGCATTACAAAAGAGGATCAATTCTGGAAGCAGAATCGGTAATTGCCCTTTTGCCCAAAATCACATATAATAGACTTCGTTTAGAAAGGGAGGCAGACTATGATCCTGAATATCTTGGCGGTAGGCGACGTGGTGGGGGATGGCGGCCTGGACTGCCTGGACCGCCACCTGCGGCAGCTGAAAAAGCTGAAAAACATCCACTTCACCGTGGTTAACGGGGAGAACGCCTCCGGGGTGGGCATCCTACCCCGGCAGGCCCGGGCCATTTTTGACGCCGGGGCCGACGTGGTCACCCTGGGCAACCACACCTGGAACCGTATCCAGATCGCCGATTTCCTGGAGGACGACCGCTACACCCTCCGCCCGGCCAACTACACCAACCGGGTGCCCGGCCGGGGCTGGGGGGTATATGAGGGCCCGGAGGGCCTGGGCATCGGGGTGATCAACCTCATCGGCCGGTGCGAAATGGACAGCAATTTTGAAAACCCCTTCACCACCGCCGACCGGATCTTAAAGCGGATGGAGGGGGCCGACATCGTGCTGGTGGACTTCCACGCCGAGGCCACCAGCGAGAAGGGGGCCATGGGGTACTACCTGGACGGCCGGGTACAGGCCCTCTGGGGCACCCACACCCATGTGCCCACCGCCGACGGGCAGATCCTGCCCAAGGGCACCGGCTTTATCACCGACCTGGGCATGACCGGCCCCGCCCGCAGCGTGCTGGGCATCCGGCCGGAGCAGGCCATCAACCGCTTCCTGGGGGGACTGCCCCGGCGGTTTGAGCCCGCCGAGGGCCCCTGTAAGCTGGAGAGCGTGGTGTTCTCCATTGACACCGATACCCGCCGCTGCGTGGAAGTGGAGCGGGTGGATATCCGGGACTGAAAGGAAGCGGAGCCATGTTGAAACTCATCCACGGGGCGGACTTCCATCTGGACGCCCCATTTGCCGCCCTCTCTCCGGAGAAGGCCCGGCAGCGGCGGGCCGAGCAGCGGCAGCTGCTCTCCCGGCTGGCCGACCTGGCGGAGGAAGAGGGGGCGGACCTGGTGCTGCTGTCCGGCGATCTGCTGGACGGGGGGGAGACCTACCAGGAGACGGTGGAGGCCCTCTCCCATGCCCTGGGCCAGATCAAGGCGCCGGTGTTCATCGCCCCCGGCAACCACGACCCCTACGGACCCCGGTCGGCCTACGCCGGCACGGCGTGGCCGGACAACGTACATATTTTTACTTCCGTGCAGCCGGAGGGGGTGGAGCTGCCGGAGCTGGGCTGCGTGGTCCACGGGGCGGCCTTCACCACCCCTCAGGCCGACCGCTCCCCCCTTATGGGCTTCTCCGCCCCGCGGGACGGCAGAATCCACCTGATGACCCTCCACGGGGACGTGGCGGGCCAGGGGCGGTACGGCCCCATCCGGCCGGAGGACATTGCCGCCAGCGGCCTGACCTATCTGGCTCTGGGCCACATCCACGCCTGCTCCGGCCTGCAGCAGGCGGGGGAGACCTGCTGGGCCTACCCCGGCTGCCCCGAGGGCCGGGGCTTTGACGAGACGGGGGAGAAGGGTGTGCTCGCCGTGACGGTGGACGACCAGGGCGCGGTGTCCGCCCGCTTTGTGCCCCTGGCCGGGCGGCGGTATGAGATCGTGGAGGCCGACGTCACCGGCAAAGACAGTGCCGAGGAGGCCCTTCGGGAAGTGCTGCCCGCCTCCCCCACCGGGGACTGCTGCCGGATCATCCTCACCGGCCAGCGGAGCTTTGGGACCCCGGACCTCGCCGCCCTCACCGCCCTGGCCCAGCCCAGCTATTTCAGCGTCAGCGTCCGGGACAACACCCGGCCCCTCCGGGACCTGTGGCAGCGGGCGGGGGAGGACAGCCTCACCGGGCTGGTGCTCCGTGCCCTGAAGGGGGAAAAGGACCTGGAGGACAGAGAACTGGCCGCCCGCTTTGCGCTGGCGGCCCTGGAACACGGGGAGGACCCCTGCCCATGAGAATTGTGAACATGCGCGCCACCTTCGGGGGCCTGGATCACCGGGAGCTGGCCCTGAAGGAAGGCCTGAATATCATTACCGCCCCCAACGAGGGGGGCAAGTCCACCTGGTCCGCCTTTCTGCGGGCCATGTTCTACGGCATCAACACCAAGGAGCGGGACAAGCAGGGCTATATCGCCGAAAAGAACCGCTATCAGCCCTGGAGCGGGGCGGCCATGGAGGGCGCCATCGACCTGCTGTGGCGGGGGGAGGCTATCACCCTCCGCCGGGGCCCCAAAGGAAACAGCCCCTTCGGGGCCTTTGAGGCGGTGTATACCGGCACCGGCGAGCCGGTGCCCGGCCTCACCGCCGACACCGTGGGGGAGACCATCCTGGGGGCCCCCCGGGAGGTCTTTGAGCGGTCGGCCTTTGTGGGCCAGGGAGGAACCGCCATCGACGGCGCCCCGGCCCTGGAGGCCCGCATCGCCGCCCTGGCCTCCAGCGGGGAGGAGGACGTGTCCTACTCCCAGGTGGAGCGGGTGCTGCGGGACTGGCGCAACCGCCGCCAGCACAACAAGACCGGCGTGATCCCCCGTCTGGAGGGGGAGCTGGCGGAGGTGGAGGGGGTTCTGGCCCGGCAGGCCAAGGCCTTCCGCCTCTCCCAGGAGGCCAAGCGGGAGCTGGACAAGCTCCAGCGGGAGCACAAGCTGCTGCTGGCCGAGCGGCAGGCCCACCTGGCCCGGGCTATGGCCGCCCGCCGGAAGCGGTGGGAGGAGGGGCAGGCCGCCCTGGCGGAGGCCCAGGCCCGGGTGGACCGGCTCCAGGCCGAGCGGGACCGCTTCGGCGCCCTCCCCGACACCGACACCCTCCAGCGGGCCCAGGCCCAGGTGAACCAGCTCAACGCCCTGCAGATCAGCCGCAAGCAGGCGGAGAGCCAGCTGGAGGAGGCCCGCCGGGGAGAGGAGGAGGCAAGGACGGCCGCGGAGGACGCCATCTTCTCCGGCCTGACTCCCGAGCAGGCCTGGCAGCAGGCCAGTGACGACGCCGGGACCGCCCAGCGGAAGGGCCATACCGCCGGCCTGCTGGGGGGCGGCATCGCCGCCCTGGCGCTGGCCGCCGCCGCCCTGGCCCTGGGCTTTGCCGGGGTATTTCCCGCCCTCTGGATGGGGGGCGCTGCCTGCGCCGTGCTGGGCGCGGCGGGGGTGGCCCTGCTGCTGGCCGCCGTTGTCGGCAAGGGGCGGATGGAGGCCCTCCGGCAGGAGCTGCTGGAGCGCTATGAGGCCCAGACCGCCGATGAGATCCTCACCCGGGCCAGCGCCTATCGGGAGCGCTGGGGGGTGGCGGAGGAGGCCGCCCGCCGCCGGGAGGGGGCGGAGCAGGCCCTGAACAGCCTGGTCCAGCAGGACGAGCAGACCCGCGCCCAGCTGCTGGAGCTGGTCCACACCTTTGCCCCCGGCGTTACCAACGCCTTCGGGGTGTCGGCCGCCATTTCCAAGGCCCTCTATCTGGAGCAGCAGCTCTCTACCGCCCAGGCTCGGCTGGAAGGGGCCCGGGAGCTGGCGGACAGCCTGCCCCGGCCGGAGGACGGTCTGGAGGACAACGGGGTGGAGCCCCGGTTCGATCCGGCCCAGACTGCCGCCCGGCTGGAGGGGGCGGAGGGGGAGCTCTCCCGGCTGCGGGGGGGTCTGGCCATGGCACAGGGGGAGCTGAACTCCCTGGGAGACCGGGAGGAGCTGACCGCCCGGCGGGAGGCCATCCTGGAGGAGCTGGACCGGCGCAGACGGGAGCACGCCGCCCTCACCGCCGCGCTGGAGGCCCTGGAGAAGGCCCATTCCGGGCTCCAGGCCCGGTTCTCTCCCTCCCTGAACCGGCGGGCGGGGGAACTGCTGGCCAAGCTCACCGGCGGAAAATATGATAAGGTGTCCCTCACCCGGGAGTTCGAGGCCCTGGCGGAGGAGCGCGACGGCCTGCTGCCCCGGCGGGCCCTTACCCTGTCCCGGGGTACGGCGGATCAGCTCTATCTGGCGGTGCGGTTGGCGGTGTGTCAGCTGGTGCTGCCGGGGGAGGAGCCCTGTCCTCTGGTGCTGGACGACGCTCTGGCCAATTTTGATGATGAGCGGATGGCCCTGGCGCTGGAGACTCTGACCGAGCTGGGACAGGAGCGGCAGATTTTGCTGTTCACCTGCCATGGCCGGGAGGCGGCCTGGCAGGCAAAGGAGCGGACGGAATGAGCGCAGAGCAGCGGCAGCGGTCCTCCGGCGGATGGAAGGAAACGCTGTACTTCTGGCTGGGCACGGCGGCAGCGGTGCTGACGGCTTTGATTTTGCTCTTTACCTTTGTGGGCCGGGTCATTGTGGTGGACGGGATCTCCATGCTGCCCACCCTGGAGCACGGCGATCTGCTGCTGCTTCAGAGCGTGGGCTACACGCCCAGACAGGGGGACGTGGTGGTGCTGACCAAGGAATTTGAAGATGCCGACGGCCCCATCGTCAAGCGGGTGATCGCCACCGGCGGCCAGCATGTGGAAATCGACTATGCAGCCGGTACCGTGGCGGTGGATGGCCGGATCCTGGATGAACCCTATCTCAATGGCCGGATGGGAATACCCTGCTATGAACACCTTACCTCGGTGGACGTGCCCCAGGGTTCCATCTTTGTCATGGGGGACAACCGGGATGAGTCCTCCGACAGCCGGAACGCGACTTTGGGGGCGGTGGATGAGCGGTATGTGCTGGGCCGGGCGGTCTGGGTGGTGTTTCCTTTCCGGAATTTCGGACCGGCGGAGTGAGACATCCTTCCCTTGCAATCGGGGATTTTGTGCATTATAATGGGTCTATTCACGGGTTACGGAGCTGATTAGATTGAGACTTGACAAACATGAGCAGCCGGAGCAGAAGGAGGAACTGTCCAGCGGCGACTCCCTGAAGCTGGATCTGTACTTCTGGCTCCAGGCGCTGGTGGCCGCCCTGGTGCTGCTGATTCTGGTCTTTACCTTTGTGGGGCGGATCATCGGCGTGTCGGGCAGTTCCATGGTCCCCACCCTCCACGACGGGGACATGCTGCTGCTCCAGAGTATCGGATATACCCCCAGGCAGGGGGACGTGGTGGTGCTGACCAAGGAGTTTGACGCCGCCGACGGCCCCATCGTCAAGCGGGTGATCGCCACCGGCGGCCAGCATGTGGTCATCGACTACGCTGCCGGCACCGTTACGGTGGACGGGGTGGCGCTGGATGAGCCCTATATCAACGAGCCCATGGAGCGGCCCATGGGGGAGAGCATCACCGACGTGGTGGTGCCCGAGGGGTCCATTTTCGTCATGGGGGACAACCGCAACCACTCCTCCGACAGCCGGGACGTGACCCTGGGCACGGTGGACGAGCGGTATGTGCTGGGCCGGGCGGTCTGGGTGCTGCTGCCCTTCCAGGACTTCGGGGCCATCGCCCACGGAGCGCAGGTATGACGGGGGGCCTGCCCAAGCTGGTGGTGGTGCTGGGCACCACCGCCTGCGGCAAGAGCGGCCTGGGGGTGGAGCTGGCCAAGCGGTTTAACGGCGAGGTGATCTCCGCCGACTCCCGGCAGGTGTACAAGGGCCTGGACCTGGGCACCGGCAAGGTGACGGAAGCGGAGATGGAGGGCATCCCCCACCACATGCTGGACGTGGTGGAGCCGGGGCAGCCCTATTCGGTGGCCGATTTCCAGCCGGCGGCCTATGCCGCCATTGACGATGTGCTTGCCAGGGGCAAGACCCCCATTCTGGTAGGAGGCACCGGGCTGTATGTCCGGGCCGTCACCGAAGGCTTCCAGTTTTCCGACAGCAAGCCAGACCCCGCCCTGCGGGAGACGCTGGAGGGCAAGAGCAACGCCGAGCTGTACGCTATCCTGCGGGAAAAGACCGGTGTTACCCTCACCGGCGGGGAGGAAAACAACCGCCACCGGCTGATGCGGTCGGTGGAAAAGGCCCTGTCCGGCGGCTGGGAGGCCCCCAGGGCCTGCCCCCGGTACGACTGCCTGCTGCTGGGAGTGAATTTCCCCCGGGATGTGGTGTGCGCGCGCATCGACCAGCGGCTCCAGGCCCGCATTGATGCCGGGATGCTGGACGAGGTGGCGGGCCTTCGCGCCGCCGGGGTCAGCGACGCATTCCTGGACCGGCTGGGGCTGGAGTACCGCTACATCCTCTGGTACCTCACCGGTAAAATCCCCACGCTGGAGGGGCTGAAGGACGAGCTGGGCCGTGCCATCAAGCGCTTTGCCAAGCGGCAGGTGGTGTGGTTCAAGAAGGATAAGGACGTGCTGTGGCTGGACATGGAGGGGGACTTCCTCAACCAGGCTGTCCGGGCCGTGGAGACGTTTCTCTGCTGAGACAACAAAAAAGGGTGTGCCGCCAGCGGCGGCACACCCTTTTCGTCTGTGCGGAGAGGATTCAGTTGGCGTTGACGGCGGCTCCGTCATAGTACAGGGTGCCGGTGTCCGGGTCCTTGGTGAAGTGGGTGAACCACTCGTTCCAGGCCTCAAAGCACTCGGAGGGCCAGATGGCGTGGGTCTTGGTGGCCACTTCCACACAGCGCAGCATGGGCACGCCGTCGGCATTGTAGAACATATAGTTGGTGAACAGGTCCTCCTGAGAGGAGCAGTTCTGCCCGCCGTCCATGTAGGTGTAGTCGTCCCAATGCTCCACCGTGTCGTTCCGGGCGCACCAGTAATCCACCAGCTTCTGGGCTTTTTCGGCACCGAAGGCGCCCTTGTTGCTGTTGTCGGCCTCACCGATGAAGGAGAGAATGGGGATCTGGCTGTCGGGCGCGTTGGAGGGTACGTCCACCAGGGCGGAGACCGGAGCGGCGGCGGCAAACAGGTCGGGCAGGTAGGCGGCGCAGGTGTAGGTCATGCCGCCGCCGGCAGACTGGCCGCTGGCATAGACCCGGGAGGTATCAATATTGTAGTTCTCGCACATCCAGTTGTAGAGGTACTCCACAAACTTGATGTCGCTGGGCTGCTCAGCGGTGGCGTCGCCATAGTTCCAAACCGCCCGGAACAGCTCGCTGGTCACCAGGTTGCTCACCCGGCGGACGGAGAGAGTGTGGGAACCGGTGGGACACACCAGGATCAGGCCATTCTCCTCGGCCACCTTGGCCCAGCCGGAGCGGTCGGCGATCTCGTTGCCGCTGCCGCCGGCGCCGTGGAACACAAAGACCAGGGGAGCGGGCTTGGAGGTGTCCACGCTGTCGGGCACGTAGACGTACCACTCCCGGTTGTACAGGTCGCTGCCGTCGGCCTCATAGCCGCCGGCCACCTGGGCCTCGAACTTCTCAAAGCCCCGCTCGTAGATGTCGCCGGGGCGGCGCAGCGCGCCGTTGGCGTCGCCGGGGTAGCGGTATACGCCCTTGAAGAGCTCATCATAGATGCTTCCGGAGTAGGTCTTGCTCAGGCAGTCCTCCCAGTCGGCGGCGTCAAAGACCACGTTGGCGCACCACTCGTCGTCCACGGTGCCGCCCTCCTGGGGCAGATACACCTCGTCGGCGTAGGTGGCGGCGGCCTTGTCGCTCTGGCTGTGGTTGGCGGACTTGTAGAAGTCCGCCAGCCGCTGGACGTCGGCGGTCTTTTCCTCGGCCACGATCCAGACGGGGGTCTGCACCTGGCTGAGCATCACGCCGGAGACCTTGGAGGGAGTCTGCTGGAGGGCGCTCACCTCGCTGGCGGAGATGCCGGAAGAGCCCAGCACGGCAATGCCCGCCCAGCTTTTGGGGTTGTTGACGCTGTGTTTCAGCAGGATGTCGGCGGCCTCACCGTAGGCCACACCGTAGAAGTTGGAGGAGAAGGCGCAGAAGAAGGGGCGGTAGGATACGTCCTCATTCAGCGCGCCTACATAGGCCACCTCGTCCTCCAGACTGCCCCACTTGCCGTTTGCGGGCTCCATGGCTACCAGGTAGAACAGGTTCTCGTCGGCCAGATCCTTCCAGCCGCTTTCCACCAGGAAGTCCCAGGTATCCACGCCGTCGGGTACAGCCACAAACACGGTGGCGTTGTTGTACTCCACGCCGGAGGGGACATAGAACTTGGCGGTGCGGGTCACGTCGTCAGAGATGATGCAGTCATAGTTGTAGTAGCCCTCGATTACCTGGCCATAGTAGTCATCCAGGTTGATGAACATATCCTCGGCACGGGGCAGATTTTTGGTGAGCACGATGTCCTCACCGCTCTTGCTCTGCTCCAGGGCCCAGGTCAGGATGTCGATGTCGGCGGAGGCCAGACGCAGGGCGTCGTGGTAATTGTAGACTCCCTTGTCCAGGAAGTCCTGGTCCTGGTAGATGGTCAGATGAACCAGCTGGTCGATCTCGTCCTGGGTCTTGCCGGCCTCCTTGTAGAGGCGGGTGAGCATATTGTACACCGACACACCCCGGGTGACGGGGATGGAGCCGTCGTTGACGCCGTGGGCGATCCAGACGGGCATCTCGTTGTCCACCAGGCCTTGCATCACGGCCTTGTACTGCTCATAGTACTCGCTCTCCGGGAGGTAGGCGCCGGTGTTGGTGTAGTCGCCGCCCACCACATCGGTTTCGGCGTTGTACATGGTCAGCATCTCGCCCTCGGCATTGACAAACACGCCGTTGCACTGAATGTAGGCGGCAAAGAGGTCGGGGTGGCGCTGGATCACGCCGGAGAGATGGAAGGTGCCGAAGGAACTGCCGATGGCGTAGGTCCGGCCGCTGTCCACATTGTACTGGCTGCGGATGTGGGAGATCAGCTCATAGGTGTCCTCATATTCGTTGTACCCGTCGGGATCGGCGGGGTTGACCTGAGGCTGCACCGACAGGATGAGTACATCATCGGTCACCCGCAGCCAGCCCACCGCTCCGGTGTCCCGGGAGACGCTGGTGCCGGGGTTGAGGGGCTGTCCGTCGTCGCCCAGAACAGCCCGCTGACTGTTGCCGGAAACCTCCACCACCAGAGGATAGGACTGGCTGGCGTCATAGTCCTCCGGCACGTAGAGCATGGAGTAGACCGGATTGCCCCGGGAGCTGGTAAAGTCCACCGCTTCAAAATCGGTGGCTCCGGTCAGGTCCACAATGTCGGCCGGGTCGATGGCGGGCAGACGCCCGGCGGTGCTTACCACTTTGCCGTCGGCATTCACCACGTCGGTGGTCTGGGTGACCACATAGTTGTTCCAGTCGGGCCGGACCATGGAGTTGGTGGTGGTGACGCCCTTCTTGGCGCCCTCGGCGTAGCGCACGTTGGCGATGCCCGCATAGTTGGCGTTCCAGCGGCCGTCGGCGTAGACCAGCTCGTTGCTGTCGGCCAGCTCCACAATGACGTACCGGCCCTCCACGGAGGTCTGGTCGGCCCGCTGCTCGGGCTTGTTGTTGGTGTACACCGCGGTGACGGTGGCGGTGGTGGAGTCGCACCGCTCGTTGGCGCTGTTGTAGTACTGGTTCTCGTAGTCCACAATGGTGAAGTCCTCCACCGAGGGAGCCACCACGTTCTCCGGGTACTCCAGAACCAGGGCCACGATCTTCTGATAGGGGCTGTACAGGGCGGTCAGGCCGGTCACCTTCACGTCCTTTTCCCACTGCTTGGAGCAGCGGTGGAGAATGACAGCCACCTCCGACCGGGTGGCGGAGGCCCCGGGGGCCAGCGTGCCGCTGCCGGTGCCGGTGAGGATACCGGCTCCCACGGCCCAGGACATGGCCTCTTTGGCCCAGCTGGAAACCTGACCGGCGTCGGGATAGGCGGACAGATCTCCGGCGGCCTCGGTGCTCTCACCCAGCAGCTGGGCGAAGCGGTACAGGGTGGTGGCCAGCTGCTCCCGGGTGACCGTCATGTTGGGGGAGAACTGGGTGCGGGAGGAGCCGGTCATGACGCCATTGGCGGAGGCCCAGGATACTCCGCCGGCATACCAGGCGTCCTCCGCCACATCGGAGAAATCGGCGCTCCCGGCCAGACCGGCGCCTCCGGCCATCCGCTGCAGTACGGTGGACAGCATGGCCCGGTCCATGGTGCCGGAGGGATTGAACCGGCCGCCGGGCAGGCCGGTAAACAGCCCCTCCTGGGAGACAAATTCCACAGAGTCAGCATACCAGGCGCTGTCGGGTACGTCTGAATACGCCCCGGCGGCCTGAGCGGAAGCACCAGAAACAGACAGCGCGCAGCTGAGACACACGGCTGTTGCAACTCCCGCAAGTCTTTTTACGGATGTGAACCGCATCAATGGATCCTCCTTCTTTTTCTTTCGTGCAAAAACGCAAGAAAATAAGCTGTGGCCGCAACCATTCTTGGTAAAAGTGAGTATAGCATCGGGCGTAAGCGGTTGCAATTTCATAAAACTGCACAGTTAGACAGAAAAAGTAATAAAGGAGAAAGTGTGAAGGAGGGTTTTGTGCCACTTGCACAAACGGGCGTGCCAAGAGGCACGCCCGTTTGTCAGGGAGTCCGCAATTCATGCAGGAAGTGCCAGGAGCTATCCTCCTTGCTCTGCTGGATGGCCAGGGCGGCCTCGTACTCCGCCTGGGTGACGGTGCGGTAGTCCAGATACCAGTCGGTATGGGCGGCGCCGTCGGCGTCGGTAACGGTGTCCACGGAGCCCATGGGGGCGGTGCCCCGGCTGTGCTGAGGCCGGCCGCTGGCGTCGGTGTCCGTGAAAAACATGCGGCCGAATCCGCTGGAGGTATTGTAGGAGTAGCAATAGCTGCCGTCGTTTTTCAGCTCCAGCAGTTCCCCCGGTGTCAGGATATAGCCGTAGACCGTTCCGTCCTCTCCCTGGCGCAGGACCTCCCAGCCGTGGTGGGCTCCCGAATCCAAAACCAGACGCAGCACCGCCTCTGTGACGCCGTCCCGGTCCAGGTCGATGGCGGTGAAGGTGTCCGCCGCCAGCCGGCTGCCCTCCGGGGCGCTTTTCGTCAGGAACTGGGAGAGGGTGAGGGTCCTGTTGTAGTCGGCGTCATAGAACGGACGGTCTTCCCACAGGACCTGCTCAAGTTGGACGGACAGCGGGAGAACAGTCGGGCTGCTCTCCTGAGGCTCCGGTTCCCAAAGGGACTGGTCCGGGGGCTGTACGGGGGTGAGCAGGGAGAAGTCGAAGCTGTCCGCCAGGTCCTTCATGTCCTGCTTGCTCACCCCCTGGCCGGTGCCCGCCAGCACGGTGACAAAGACAAAGGAGTCTCCCAGGTCGGTGAGCAGGAAGCCCCGGTCCGGCCCCAGGTCCAGAGTGATCTCCCGGCCCGCGCCGGTCTTGTAGTACCACTCCTCGTAGGCGGACAGGTCGCCAACAGTCAGGTATACGTCGTTGAGGGCGCCCTTGACGCTGCGGCGGAACTGGTAGCTCAGCTCCCTGCCTCCGCTGGTGGTCAGATATCCGTCATAGTGGAAGGTGCCGTCCTCGTAAAGCCTGCCGCTGTACGCGGTATTTTCTCCCAGAAAATCCCCCAGCAGGGAGACCCACTCCCCCTGGTCCTCCACCACATGGTTCCAGGTGTGGAGACTCAGGGCGTATTTGGCGGCGATCTCCTCCAGCTTGTCCGCCATCTCCTGGGTGTACACCAGGTAACAGTGATATTGGGCCAGAGCCGGGTCCACGTAGTTGCCCACCACTTTGAGGATGGCGCCGTCCGGGTCGTAGGAGGCCAGGAAATCGTTCCACTCCGCCAGACCCCGGCTCTCGGGGGTATTGATATAGCCGGACAGGCTGAGCTGCCGCTCCTGCACGGACGGCTGGCCGGAAGGGACGGGCTGATCTTGGGGCAGCAGCAGATCCTGCAGCCCCAGCAAGTGGGCGGCCACCGCCCCGATGGACAGAGCGGCCAGCAGGGCGAGCACCGCCGCCAGCAGCCACAGCCGCCGGACGGGCTTGTTCCGCCGGGTCTTGCGCTCCTGGGCGAAGTCCTCCCAGCGGATGTGGGCGGAGCTGTGCACCTGGGAAAAGGTCTCCTGATAGAAGTCACGGTTACTCATCCTGCCACACCTCCCCCAACTGTTCCTTCAGCTTGGCCCGGGCCCGGGACAGCCGGGTGGTTACTGCCGAGGTCTCCAGCTTCAGCAGGGCCCCGATCTCCCGCACCGACAGCTCCTCATAGTAAAACAGCACCAGCACGATGCGGTAGATCTCCGGCAGGGCCATCACGCTCTGGTACAGGGCCTCCTGCTCCGGCTGCCGGAACACCGGCTGGGGCGGCAGCTCCTCCAGGGAGGCCCGCCGCTTCCGCCAGGGGCTGCGCAGCACGTCCCGGCAGTGGTTCACCGTCACCCGCAGCAGCCACCGCCGCAGGTGCTCCTCCCCCTGAAAGGGCTTTTGGGCGGTGTACAGCTTGAGAAAGACCTCCTGCACCGCGTCGTCCGCGTCCTGGGGGCTGGCCAGGACGTGGAGCGCCACCCGGTAGACCATATCCTGATAGCGCTCCACCGCGGCGGTGAAACTGGTTTTGTCCATAGGCGTCCCCCCTTGTGTGAATCCTTTCATCTTAGATACGAGCGGGGCGTCGGCTTTGTCACAGAAACGGTCGAAAAAAACAAACGGGACGCCGGAGGCGTCCCGTTTGCTGGCTGTGTCCTATACCTGGGCGGGCTCCTCCGCCGGGGCGGGGGCGGCCCGGGTGACGGTGGCCCACTCCACCCGGCGGTCGGTGAGCTCCTCCACCCGGATGTGTAAACCGTAGGCCTCCACCTCCGGGTGGCTGCCGTCCTCGGGGATCACGCTGAGCTGGGCAAACACCAGCCCGCCCAGGGTCTCGGTCTCCTCGTCCTCGGGGAAGGCCACCCCCAGGGCGGCGGCGATGTCCTCCAGCTCGGCCGAGCCGGCGATCCGCCAGCGGTCGCTTCCCAGGGGGATGATCTCCTGGTCCTCCTGGGGGTCGAACTCATCGTAGATGTTGCCCACAATCTCCTCCAGCAGGTCCTCCATGGTCACCAGGCCCGCGGTGCCGCCGTACTCGTCCACCACAATGGACAGGTGGATCTTTTTGCTCTGCATATCCCGGAAGAGCATGTCGGTGCGCACCGACTGGGGGACGAAGTAGGCCGGGCGGAGCAGCTCCCGCAGGGGCTTGGGCTGGTCCTTCCGGGCGTTGAGCAGCCACTCCCGGGTGTTCAGAATGCCGATGACGTCGTCGGCGTCCTCCTCATACACCGGGAACCGGGACAGGCCGGAGGTTTCGATGGTCTGCTGGATCTCCTCCGCCGTGTCGTCCACCCAGAGCATCACCATGTCGGTGCGGTGGACCATCACGTCGGCGGCGGTCATGTTGTTGAACTCGAAGATGTTCTCGATCATCTCCTTCTCGTCCCGCTCAATGGCCCCCTTTTCCTCCCCGATGTCCACCAGTTTGCGGATGCCCTCCTCGGAGACCGGAGCCCGGTCGGGGTGGGGGTCCAGGTGGAGCAGCCGGAGGAACAGACCGCTGATCCCCTCCAGCAGGGCGGTGAGGGGGAGCAGCAGCACGGACAGGGCGGCCACCGTCCCACAGGTGAGGCGGGCGGCCTGGCTCCCCCGGTGGAGGGAGACCCGCCGGGGGATGGTGGAGCCGAAGGCCAGCACGATAAGGGCGGTGACCAGGGTGACCCCGGCGGCGGCCAGGACCCGGACGGCGTGGGCGCCGCTCCCGGACAGGGCCCAGCGTTCCGCGGCCCACCGGCCCAGGGGCAGACCGAAGGACAGGGCGGCGCAGGCGGCGGAACAGAAGCCGGACAGGGTGACGCACAGCTGGATGGTGGCCCGGGTGCGCACCGGGCGGCCGGCCAGCTTCAGCAGCTGGGCCGCCTTCCGGTCCCCCTCCTGGGCCTGGCGGCGGAGGGCGCCCTCATCCTGGGCGGGAATGGACAGCTCGGCGGCGGAAAAAAAGGCGGTCAACAGGAGAGGTATGACCTGCAATGCGATCTGAGGCCATAATGGGGGCTGCAAAGCAATTCCTCCTCTTCACAATATCCCGAATCGGCAGTAATATGAAATCCAGTATAGCACAGCCATGAAAAAAATCCATAAGAATGCGGAAAAAAGTTGGTATCCATGTTATAATAGCCCCAGTGTACAGGGAGAGGATGAGCGAGGATGCAAGCAGTACAGCAGCGCCTGCCGGGGCGCTTCACCCAGGCCGGCCATGCCCTCACCTTTGTCAAGTGGCTGGTTTTCGCGGCCATCTGCGGCGTGGTGTGCGGCGGGGTGGCCACGGCCTTTTATTACGCCTTTTCCGTTGTCACCGACCTGCGCCACCACAACCCCTGGCTGCTGTGGCTGCTCCCCCTGGGGGGCGTGGCCATCGTGCAGCTCTACCGGGTGTGCGGCATGGCGGGGGACCGGGGCACCAACTTTGTGCTGGTGGCGGTGCGGGAGAACAAGCCTCTGCGGCTGCGCACCGCGCCGCTGGTGTTTCTCTCCACCATGATCACCCATCTGGTGGGAGGCTCCTCCGGCCGGGAGGGGGCCATCCTCCAGATCGGCGGCTCCATCTCCTCCAAGATCGGCCGGTGGATGCGCCTGGACGACAAGGATAGCCGGGTGATTACCATGTGCGGCATGGCGGCCGCCTTTTCCGCCCTGTTCGGCACGCCCCTGACGGCGGCCATGTTTGCCATGGAGGTCACCAGCGTGGGGGTGCTCTACTACGCCGCCATGGTGCCCTGCGTCCTGTCCGCCATTGTGGGGCTGTGGATGGCCCAGCTCTTTCACGTGCCCGCCACCGCCTTCACCCTGGAGGGGATCCCCAACCTGAGCCCCCTCACCCTCCTCCAGGTCGTCGGCATGGGCATCCTGTTCGCCCTGCTGTCCATCTGCTTCTGCCGGCTGATGCACGCCGCCCCCCACCTGTATGAGAAGTATCTGCCGGGCCCCAACACCCGGGCGGCGGCGGGGGGCGCGCTGGTCATCGCGCTCACCTTCCTGGTGTGGCTGTGGAACCCGGGCAGCTACGACTACAACGGCGCCGGGGAGGCGGTGCTCCACGCGGCGGTGAGCGGCCACGCCCGGCCGGAGGCCTTCCTGCTCAAGATGCTCTTCACCACCATCACCCTGGGGGCGGGCTTCAAGGGGGGCGAGATCGTGCCGGTGTTCTTTACCGGGGCCACCTTCGGCTGCACCGTGGCCCCCCTGCTGGGACTCCACCCCTCCTTCGGAGCGGGGCTGGGCATGGTGTGCGTGTTCTGCGGCGTCACCAACTGCCCCATCAGCTCCCTGCTGCTGGCCCTGGAGCTCTTCGCCGGGGACAGCCTGGGGCTGTTCACCGGCCAGAGCCTGTGCCTGTTCGCCGTGTGCCTGGCGGTGTCCTATATGCTGTCGGGCTACTACGGCCTGTACAGCGAGCAGAAGATCCTGTACAGCAAGCTGCGGCCGGAGTTTATCGACAAAAAAGCCAACGACAAGGAAATTTAAAAGAAAGTAGGAGTTTTGAGATGCTGCGATTTGATCACTTCAATTTCAACGTGCTGGACCTGGAGCGGTCCCTGAAGTTTTACAGCCAGGCCCTGGACCTGAAGCCGGTGGAGGAGAAGAACGCTGAGGACGGCTCCTTCCGGCTGGTGTATCTGGGAGATGGGGAGAGCGACTTCCGGCTGGAGCTGACCTGGCTGCGGGACCGCACGGAGCCCTATGACCTGGGAGAGCAGGAGTTCCACCTGGCCTTCCGCACCGACCGCTTTGACGAGCTGCTGGAGCGGCACCGGGCCATGGGCTGCGTCTGCTTTGAAAACCCCGGCATGGGAATCTACTTCATCGAGGACCCGGACGGCTACTGGATCGAGCTGGTGCCCGACAAGCACTAAAAGGAGGCGACCCTGTGCTTTTTTCCAGTTCGGTATTCCTGTTCCTGTTCCTGCCCGGCGTGCTCATCGTCTACTACCTGTTCCTCCGCCGGTGGCGGCAGGCCCAGAACATCTTCCTGCTGCTGGCCTCCCTGGTGTTCTACGCCTGGGGGGAGCCCTGGTTTGTGCTGGTGATGATGCTCTCCATCGCGGCAAACTACGGCTTCGGACTGTGGGTGGCCCGCGGACAGTCCGCGGGCACGGGCACAAAGGCGCCCGTGCTGCTGGCGGCCGTGTTCAATCTGAGTGTCCTGTTTGTATTTAAATACCTGGCTTTTACTTTAGGTATTTTAAACCGGCTGGGGGGAGCCTTTGTGATCCCCGGCATTGAGCTGCCCATCGGCATCTCCTTTTTTACCTTCCAGGCCCTGAGCTACGTGCTGGACGTCCAGCGGGGGAGGGGGCAGGCCCAACGCTCCCCCCTGAAGGTGGGGCTGTACATCTCCTTCTTTCCCCAGCTCATCGCCGGTCCCATCGTCAAGTATGAGACGGTGGCCGACCAGATCGACCACCGGAAGGAGACCTGGGACGATTTCTCCGCCGGATGCACCCGGTTCATTGTGGGCCTGGGGAAAAAGGTACTGCTGGCCAATCAGCTGGCCCTGGTGGCCGACCGGGCCTTCCTGCTGGAGGGGGCGGACAGGCTGACCACCTCCTTCGCCTGGCTGGGGGCCCTGTGCTACACCCTGCAGATCTACTACGATTTCTCCGGCTACTCCGATATGGCCATCGGCCTGGGCAAGATGTTTGGCTTTCACTTTTTGGAGAACTTCAACTATCCCTATATCTCCCGGTCGGTCACTGAGTTCTGGCGGCGGTGGCACATCTCCCTGTCCACCTGGTTCCGGGATTATGCCTACTTCCCCCTGGGGGGCAGCCGGGTGGACTCCAGGGGAAAGCATATGCGCAACCTGTTTGTAGTATGGCTGCTCACCGGCATCTGGCACGGGGCCAACTGGACGTTTATTGTCTGGGGGCTGTTCTATTTCGTGCTGCTGGTGCTGGAGAAATACGGCCATCTGGGCCGGGGCTGGCCGGCGGTGTGCCAGTGGCTGTTTACCTTCCTGATGGTCAACTTTGCCTGGGTGATCTTCCGGGCGGACGGCCTGGGGGAGGCGGCGGGCTTTCTGAGCGCCATGTTCGGCCGGGGAGCCGGGCTGTGGAGCGCCGAGACCGGCCTGTTTTTCCGGGAGAACTGGACGGTGCTGCTGGCGGGAGCGGTGTTTGCCGCGCCGGTGGCCCCCGCTCTGGCCCAGCGGGCCGGCCGGCTGCGGAGCGTGGCGCTGGACCTGGGCTACGCCCTGCTGGCGGCGGCCATCTTCCTGGTGTCGGCCAGCTTTATCATCAAGGGGACCTACAACCCCTTTATCTACTTCAATTTCTGACGGGAGGGACCTATGAAGCGACGCAATACCATTACCGCCCTCCTGTTTCTCCTGATGACGGCGGCCGGCCTGACGCTGGTGCTCACCGCCTTTGTGGGCGGGGAGGGGAAGCTGGAGGGGCTGCTCAAGTCCGCCGTCCGGGAGCGGGATCCCGGAGCCGTCCTCAGTGAGGCGGAGAGCGCGGTGAACAGCGACCTGGACCGGGACCATCTGTTTATTCAGCTCTACGGCGGGATGCAGCGGCTCTCCGGCCGGAAGGTGATCCAGGACATGGTGGCGGGCAACACGGTGGCCAAGCTGTCCACCGGCGCCCTGAATTTTGTGAATCTGGGCACGGCCGGCCAGGTGGACCAGGAGGCGGTAGGCCGCCGGGCCCAGGCCACGGCGGAGCTGGCCGCCAAGCTGGAGGTCCGGGGTATCCCCTATCTCTATATCGCCGCGCCTCAGAAGATCCAGCGGGGAGTGGAGCTGCTGCCCCGGGGGCTGGAGGAGAGCGGCAACGCCACCTGCGACGCCTATCTGGCGGAGTTGGACCGGCTGGGGGTGGACTACCTGGACCTGCGGCCGGTATTTGAGAGCAACGGCATCTACTCCAACTGGTTTTTCCGCACCGACCACCACTGGAAGCCGGAGGCGGCCTTCTTTGCCTGGCAATATCTGAGCGGGGAGCTGGATCTGCGCTACGGCTACGAGACGCCCGCCGCCCTGACCAATCCCAAAAACTGGGGTACCCGGGTGCTGGACGACTTTTTCCTGGGCAGCCAGGGCAAGCGGGTGGGCAGTCTGTACGCCGGGGTGGACGACTTCACCATCTACACCCCCAAATTTGACACCAATCTGACCTACACCAACAGCGATGGCAGCTTTGACCGCTCCGGCCCCTTTGCCCAGTCGGTGTGCTTTCCCGAGCGGGTGGCCGAGCGGGACTGGTTCAACGGCAATCCCTACACCTACTATTCCGGCGGGGATTACGCCATGGCCACCATGGTCAACCACAATAACCCCAAGGGCCCCAAGGTGGTGCTGCTGCGGGAGTCCTTCTCCTGCGCCCTGGCCCCCTTCCTGGCTCTGTCCTGCTCGGAGCTGACCACCATTGACCTGCGCCACTTCTCCGGGGACCTGATGGATACCGTCAGGGAGCTGGAGCCGGACCTGGTGCTCACCCTGTATACCGCCAGCAGCACCGGCCTGGACAACATGTTTAACTTTGATACAACGGAGTGAACGGCTTGGAACTGCAACGAAAGAACCCGTCCTTCCGGCGGCTGGACCTGCACTATATCGTGATGCAGGCGGGATTCTGGGCCATGTTCGCCTCCATTGTGGCCTACCAGACCGCCCTGCTGCTGGAGCGGGGCTTCACCAATGGGGAGGCGGGACTGATGACGGCGGTGCGCTGTCTGGCGGGGATTGTGTGCCAGCCCCTGCTGGGGGGCTTCGCCGACCGCCACCTGGAGGTGCCCCTGAAGTGGATTGTCTCCCTCTCCCTGGTGCTCTCTTTGGGGGCAGGGGCCTGGTACTGGCTCTCCCCGGGCATGGGCCTGTGGGAGACCACCCTGGTGTGGGCGGTGATCGGCGGGCTGGAGGTGTCCTCCTACCCCCTGATGGACGCCATGGCTGTCCAGTTCATCAATGACGGCGTGCCTATCCGGTACAGCCTGGGCCGCGGGGTCGGCTCCCTGGCCTATGCGGTGGTGTGCGTGCTGCTGGGGCTGCAGGTGGGACGTCTGGGCCTGGAGAGCACCCTGCTCACCCATCTGCTGCTGGTGGTGGCCGAGGCGGCGCTGGTGGCCTCCTATCCCCCCTACCGGGGGGAAAAGCGGACGGCGGAGCGGACCGAGCCCCGGCCCCAGTCGGCCCTCTCCCTGCTGCGGAGCAACCCCCGGTTTACCCTGATGCTGGCGGGGGTGCTGCTGGGGCTGACGGGGATCATGCCCCTGTCCAACTTTTTGGTCAATATCGTCACCAGCCGGGGCGGCAGTCAGGCGGACCTGGGGCTGGCCCTGTTTCTCATGGGGGCCTCCGAGCTGCCCACCGCCCTGTTTTTCGGCCGGCTGCTGCGGCGGCTGGGCAGCGGGCGGCTGGTGATGCTGAGCATGCTCTTCGGCACCCTGAAGGGCGTGCTGCTGCTGTGTACCACCAGCTATCTGGGGGTGCTGCTGGTGCAGCCCATCCAGGTGCTGGGCTACGGTCTGTTTACCCCAGCGTCGGTATATTTTGTCAATGAGTCGGTGCCCGAGGCCGACCGGGTCCGGGGACAGACCGTGATGATGGTGGCCTCCAATGGCCTGGGCGGGATGCTGGGGGGCCTTCTGGCCGGCTGGACCCTGGACCTGGGAGGGGCCAACCTGATGCTGATCGGGTGTATTCTCTGTGGCTGCGTGGGAGCGGTATTGTGCCGGCTGGCCTTGTGCAAAAAAATAGGCAGATTGTCTCTTTCCAAAACGGCCTAAAAGGTGTATGATGATGCCGTATTTGTGAAAAAGCTGACAGACAAGATCGCTTACCCAACGGAGGTGCGCTATGAGAAAAACAAAGATCATCTGTACCCTTGGTCCCGCTGTGAACAATGAGGAGACCATAGAAAAGCTGATCCGCAGCGGTATGAACGCCGCCCGCTTCAACTTCTCCCACGGCAGCCATGCCGAGCAGCTGGCCCGGCTGAATATGTTCAAGAAGGTGCGGGATACCCTGGGCGCCCCTGTGGCCACCATTCTGGACACCAAGGGTCCTGAAATTCGGATCAAAACCTTTGCCGACGGGCCGGTCACCCTGACCCAGGGGGATACCTTCACGCTGACCACCGACGACGTGCCCGGCGACGCCACCCAGGTCTCGGTGACTTATGAAAATCTGCACGAAGAGGTGGGGCCCGGCTGCCGGATCCTGGTGGACGACGGCCTCATCGAGCTGCGGGTTCAGAAGGTGGAGGGCCACGCCATCCATTGTGAGGTGGAGAACGGCGGCCCCCTGTCCAGCAACAAGTCCATCAATATCCCCGACGTACATATCCTGCTGCCCTCCCTCACCGACAAGGACCGGGAGGACCTGAAGTTTGCCGCGGAGCATGACTTTGACTTCATCGCCGCCTCCTTTGTCCGCAAGGCCAGCGACGTGGAGGATATCCGGGCCGAGCTCCACAAGCACGGCGGGGACAACATCCGCATCATTGCCAAGATTGAGAACCGGGAGGGCGTGGAGAACATCGACGCCATCATCGCCGCCGCTGACGGCATTATGGTGGCCCGGGGCGACTTGGGGGTGGAGATCCCCGCCCATGAGGTACCCATCCTCCAGAAAAAGATGATCAAGGCTACCATCCGGGCCGGCCTGCCGGTGATCACGGCCACCCAGATGCTGGACTCCATGATCCGCAACCCCCGTCCCACCCGGGCGGAGGTGTCCGACGTGGCCAACGCCGTGTTTGACGGCACCTCCTGCGTCATGCTCTCCGGCGAAACCGCCTCCGGCAAATACCCCATTGAGGCGCTGGAGACCATGGTGAACACCGTGGTGGCCGCCGAGGGCGCCATTGACTATTGGGGCCGCTTCCGGGAGAGCAATCTGCTCCCCGGCATCTCCAGCATCAGCGACGCCATCACTCATACCTGCTGCCTGACCGCCATGGACCTGAGCGCCAGCGCCATCCTGGCTCCCACCAAATCGGGGTACACCGCCAAGGTGATCTCCCGGTTCCGGCCTGCCTGCCCCATTGTGGCGCTGTGCCAGGATGAATCCACCCGCCGCCGCATGGCCATCTCCTGGGGCGTGCATCCCTACCTGTCCGGCGAGGTGGACTCCACCGACCGGATGTTCTCCCTGGCGGTGGACGTGGCCCGGAAGGAGGGCGCCGTCAAGCCGGGAGACACCGTGGTCATCACCGCCGGCGTGCCGCTGGGCCGCTCCGGCACCACCAACCTGATCAAGGCCCAGTTGGTGGAGGAAAGAATGTAAAACTGTCCCGCCGCCCCCCGAAGCTTGTGCTCCGGGGGGCGTTTTTCACGCTGACGCGGCGGCGCGTGTTTCCAAATGAAACCACCCGCTCTCCCTGCATAGGCAAAAGAAACCTGCGGATACTAAGAGCTGTAACCATAACCGCAGGAGGAGTTTGGATATGAAAGCGACTGGTATTGTGCGCCGTATCGAGGAATGAGATATAATAAGACAAAGTCGGAAACCTCTATGAATGGCTGGAGTTTTTGCTGATTTTGTCCGAAATCTCAAACTAATTTGCCATCTTTATAGGCTCCGACATTCCAAACCCTTGATGAAAGGAGGGCTATGTCGGAGCGGGTGTGAAACGCTCACTCCGAAATACCGGAGTGGGCGTTTTCTATTCCGGGGCTTAACTTTATGGAACAGAAAGAAGGTAATAGGATGGCGATTACTCTGGCGATTACGAACTCGAAAGGCGGCGTCGGAAAGACCACAACCTGTGCTAACCTAGGTGCCGCCTTGGCTGCTGCGGGTAAACGTGTCCTTCTTGTGGACAACGACCCGCAAGGAGACCTGACAAAGGTCATGCGAGCTGACCCGAAAATCCTCAAATACACTTTGGCAAACCTGATGAATGCAGTTTTGGACGATACGGAATTTGAACTCTTTGCAGATAAGGCCGTCATCCAAAGAGAAGGCATCCACTACATCCCCGCGAACTCAAAGCTGGCAGCTGTGTCCAGTCGGCTGGTGGCTCTGCAAATGAGCAGCCGGTACCGGGGCGGCGACAGTGGTGGTACCCCCTGTGAAATGGTCATGGCCAGCGTCCTAAAGTATTTTCAGGATCGGTACGATTACATCCTGATTGATTGTGGTCACAGCATGGATTTGCTGACAATCAACGCCTTGGCTGCCGCGGATCAGGCTATTGTTCCCGTACAGGCGCATTACCTGGCAATGGAGGATATGGCCGATACGTTGGAAGTCATCAAAACAATCCGTCAGGGGATCAACCCAGCTCTCACAGTAGGTGGAATCCTGCTAACCATGTATCAGGGACGCACCAATCTGTGTCGCAGTATCCAGGACGAGATCCAAGCCGACTACGGCAATGCTTTCACCGTTTTCTCTGCCCCCATTGATTTCTCCATCCGTGTTGCGGAGCATCCGATTGACGCGGCAAGTATTTTTGAATATGAGCCCACCAATCCCGCAGCGAAAGCATATTCTGCGGTAGCGCGGGAGGTGCTGTCCTATGCCAAGAAATAGAGTGCAAAATGCGCTCAGACAGCGTAAGCAGGACGAGGCAAGTGCCAACCAGGCCACAGGGCAGACACAGGAAAAAGCTTATGATTGCTTTTTTCATCATGATGACCTTCCATCTCCTATGGAAAATGGGACCCTGTGTACCCTTCCGCTGAAACAGCTGGATGGCTTTCCAGGACATGAGGAACATTTTCCTCTCTATACCGGGCAGCGGTTGGATGATATGGTGGACAGCATTCGTCGGCTCGGGGTGCAGACACCCATTCTAGTCTGGAAAACCAGCAATGGACGTTACATCATCATCAGTGGACATAATCGAGTCAATGCTTCCGTCCTTGCGGGCCGCACTACCATCCCGGCAGTGGTACGGACTGATTTGACCATGGAAACTGCGGAGGACCTCTTCTTTGAGATGAACTTCCGGCAGCGATCCCTGGCAGACATGCTCTTTTCCCAACGGGTGCTTTGTGTGGCGGCCCATTACAATATGATGAAGCGACAGGGGCGCCGCACAGATCTTCTGACAGCGGCAGAGACTTCTCCTGACACTCAGGAAAAGTCAGATACGGGTGATCCGGCCACTTTTCCTGACACTCAGGAAAAGTCCCATACCGACGAGAAGATTGCTCAGGAATATGAGTTAACCCGAGATAAGGTGTCCAAATACTGTCGATATGCAACGCTGTACCGTCCCCTGCTGCTGCTCATGGATACCGGAAAGCAGTTGGGACAGCTGGCCGCTTACGAAGTCAGTTTCGTGGAAGATCACAACCTTCAGGAATGCATCTATCAGCACATTTCCGCTGGGAAATCAGCACTGTCCACTGCAAAAGGCAAAAAACTCCGGGCACTCTTTGAAGCGGGAAATTTGGATGCAGCGCAAATCAAAGCTATTTTGACCGAGGAGACCACCACCGCAAAACGGCCCGGGCGCCGCATCTCGGTTACGCTCTCAGCGGATTTTGAGTCGTATTTCCCAAAGAAGGCAACTGCAAAAGAAATCGAAGAAACCATTCAAAAGGCACTTGAACTTTATTTTAAGACTACAAAGAGTTCTTTATAGAGTCAAGAAAAAAGTACTGGCTCGGCGCTTCCGATAAGGAAGCGTCGGGTCTTTCTTTTTCAAAATAAATAGGAGGTAGGTAATATGCCAAAAAACCTGTATCTTCGTGTCCCAGATCCTTTTGATGAATCCACAGCGGCACGTTTGGAGCGTATGGGAATTCTTCACCCCACCGGCGAAGTAAACATCGAGACCATGCGCGCCTTTGTGCAGATATTTGCAGGCCTGTTCTTTGATGATCTGTGTGATTTCTACTCGGACCAGGAGGAGGTCTCTGCCGTGGCGGCTGCTTTCTCTGAGCTGTCCGCCCGAAAGGACTGCCAGAATATCTATCTGCTGATTTCGCTCCAGTATGATACTATCCGCAAACCGCTCCCTGATCCCATCTGGTGGCTGGCCGGCTGTGCCCCCGCCTTGTCCCTATTCTGTCTGGGATTTGTGGAGCGGCTTCTGGAGCTGATGAAAGGCCAGGCCTGCACTGGGAAGGAGAGAGTTGCGCATGAAGTTGCAGATTGTTGTACCGGTTGAGGGCGCTACGCCCTTCCTGGAGTTCTTCGATACTCTGGATGAAAAGCAGCGACAAAAGCTCATGTCGCTTTTTGCCATGCTTTTGCAATCGCCCGCAGCAGTGATGCGGGAACCCTATGTGAAGCATTTTTCCATCGAACGATACCAGGCTCTCTATGAGCTGCGAGCCAAAAGCAAGAACCTGGTTCGGATCATCTTCACACTCACCGACAGCGGCGACATTCTCTTTCTAGTTCCGTTCATCAAGCGCCATAAGAGAAACACCATGCAGGCGCTGGAACGCTCTCTGGACTACCTGGCGTACATCAAGGATGGGTCATGCTCCATTCAGGAGCTATCCATAAAATTTTTTCTCAATGGAGGTATCACAGTATGACGAAACACAAATTGATCTGGGCGGGGCTCATCATTGGGCTTCCCACGCTGTTCCTGGCGCTCTGGAAAGGCTGGTGGGCGAAGGTATGAAGAGAACGGCTGTATTATTGATGCTCCTGTGTATGCTGACTGTCACGGCCTCTGCGGCCTATGTCCCGGAAGATGTGGTATCGGAAAACCGGGACGGCAGGCAGCTGATCATCAAGACCTACACCCTTCCCCCTGATGCCGACCCCAGCGAATTGATCGAGGAACCCTTTGAGCTGGAGGGCTACACCTACCATCACCTTGAAACCGTCAAGGAAGAGCAGGCATTTAAGGATTCCAAGGCACAAACGGAAGTTGTCACATTGGAAACCAATACGGATGATCTGGCAAAAATACTTGAGCAGCTGGCCCCTACCATGGAATACAACAAGGACGGCTATTCTGGTACGTTAACTCTGGATCATACCACCATTCAGACTGAGGCCGCAGGCTACACCACGAAATACTATACCATCACTGATACGAAGCAATTTCCGGGACTGTCCCGGAACGATCCTTCCTGCGTCCCCACAACGACCGTGAAAAACGGCAGTACCTTGACGCTGAGTGATATTTCCTGGACCGTAACAGGCACGGGTCTGGCTGATGACACTCTCGTCCCCACCTCGTACACGGCCACGGCAACCTATACGGCAACTGGGAGCCGGAGCGTGGCTACCGGCTATGTGACTACGGCCAGTTATACCGGAGAAGTCATAGCTGAAGGCATTCAGTCGATTGCTTACACGGTCACCTACTTGGGCACCCCTGTTGAAACGCCGGTTACTTTCCAGCCGCTCTGGCTGGCTGTGCCTGGCGCGATTCTCCTGCTTCTGGTATTAGGCGGCATCGTGTATGCAGTGCGCTTCCGACCCAATGCAGTGATCTATGCCATGAACGCAAGAGGTGTAGCCTACAAAAAACTGGGCAAGCAACGGGTTTCCACCCGCACCCCCAAATTGGATCTCACTAAACTGCGGGAGTACCCGGCGGGCGATGCAAGCGTGGAGTTGCCCAACAAGCTGGCACACAAACTTGCCGGCAGGATCATCACCATCCAGATGTATGGCGGGAGTCGTACACACCTGGTGGAACCTTTCGAGGGGGATGACAACTACTGGTTTGCAATCAATGAAGACGAAAAGGAGGATGATGAATTATGAAACGATGCAGAGGGCTATTGCTCTCCTTGGCGGGCTTGATGCTCATGACCACCCCTGCTTTTGCTGCGGACTACAATTTTGAAACGCCGTCGCCTAAGGATTATTATGGGAGCACTTCCTACGAGGAGGTTTACGGTGCGCAGTACAATTACGGCGGCATCAACGCTGTGGACTTCCTTGACCCCTTGGCTGACGGCGCCCCGGTCTCCACGGTGGGCGGTGGCTCTACTGTGGAATATGGGATCAACGCGGGCAACGGAAGCATCTATCCGGACAGCAGTTCGGACGGTTACCCCATCCAATGGGGAGATGTTTCCACACTTCCGACAACGCAATTCACTTCCGCCAGTGAAGTAAAGCGTTCCGATGGCAGTATCGGTACCCTGGTTATCCCTAGCCTTGGGATTCGCTACAAGGCCTATGAGGGTACAGACTCGGCCGCCATGCGAAATGGTGTGGGCCACTTCCCCAGCACCAGTGCATGGGGTGGAAACATTGGCTTATGTGGTCACAACAGAGGATCGAGTCACAACATCGGCTCAATCAAGAACCTGGATGTCGGCGATACCATTCGCTATGAGACCAGTCTGGGAACGCGTACCTATGCGGTAAGCGCTGTCAAGATCATCGACTGGACGGATTGGAGCTATCTGAATGCCACATCGGATAACCGCATTACCATTATCACCTGTCTGGCAGACCAGCCTACTAAACGGGTTTGTGTCCAGGCGGTCGAGGTCAGTTCATAAAAAATTCAAAATAAACTTTTATGACCTCAATTCGTCCCTCGAAAAGCAAAAAACGGCAATAACAGGAATATAATAAGTAACTTTTGATTTATCGGCAAAGGCGTTTCAAAAAAACCTTTGACATGGCTCCTTTTTCGCATTATTTTGGGCTTGAGGAAACATTTCAGGTGGAAAGGGGGCACCGTTATGACATGGAAGTTTCCAAGCGAAAGGGGCCGGAAACCGGATGACTCTACTCTTCGCATTTGCTTGGATATGACATTTGACGTCCCCAATGAGATCGCAGAACAACTTGAATTATGGGGACTCAATACATTCCAGAAATGTGAGTACGATCAGGATTGCCGGCAGTTAAAGGTGAGTGCTCAAACAACGCTGTATCGAAAGGGGGCTTAAATCAATGAACTGGAAACGCTTTTTGCCATTCCTTCTCAGCCTGTGTCTACTGTTTGTTTTTTCCGCAGAAGTAGCTGCGGCTGCCGTTTCCTCTGAACAAGAGACCGCGGCCAGCTATCTTAAAAAGCAAGGAATCATGGTGGGCGATCAGGCTGGAAACATGAATCTGGACAAAGGGCTTACCCGGATAGAACTGGCCACGATTTTAACTCGCTTGAATGGAAATCCAGAGCATGTTCAGGCCGAACAAGTATTTTATTCCGATCAGTGCAAATTCCCGGATGTCCCAGATTGGGCCCGTCTCTATGTAGGCTACTGCTATTTTAACGGCCTTATGGTCGGTTATGATACTGGAGCCTTCGGCGCCTATGATGGTGTGACCCCTGCGGCTGCCTCTACAGTTGTTCTAAGGTATATGGCCTTGCAGGAGGTTGAATGGGATTATTCCACCGCTTGCCAAACTGCCCTGGAGCAGGGGCTGATTACATCCGAAGCTGCGCTCAAAGCAGAAGTTACGCGAGGCGATCTGGCAGTCATGATCTACCGGGCTTTGGGGAATACAGGTCCGACGGACACAGAGGAGCCGGAGACTCCGTCTACCACGGGTATCAGTAAAAATCCGGATGGTTCGATCAATCCGCCCGCTGACGGTTCTCAGTATGTTCCCCAGGTCGGAGATGTGATCCGCTGTGATGACGGGACCAATTATACCATCACAGATGTGAGCCGTTGGGATAAGAGCATGTTCGCATCCGGACCAATCGGTGCTTTGCCGGAGCCCACCTGTGACTGGAGCCTTTTGGAACAGCCGGAGCTCCCGGAAATGGAAGTGCGACACTGGCAAAATGAGACTGGCGATCATCTCCGGGTCCGCAATCTCTACGAGACCAGGCGAATGCAATATACCCTTTATAATGCCATAGGCGCTAACCCGGAGACATGGGAAAATGGCGCACCAAAGCTTTCGTCGAAAGGAAACCAGCTTGTTCACATCAATCTCAGCATTCCTGACGACTTGTCTTATCAAATGTTTTGGCCTTGGCGAGCAAGCGAAATCGTAAACCTCTTTAATTCTCTTCCGCCTGGAACCTACTCCATGCAGGCATGGGACGTTTATAAAGACGGAAAATTCCTGCATACAGAATATCAGATCCATGTAATCTAACTTTTGAGCAGAGAAAGACAGCAGGCCAAGTAAGGTGTGCTGTCTTTCTTTTTACCCAGTTTGCATCTTCACCACAATTTAATCAGACCCATTCAAAGGGGGGATGCAACTGCGGTCAGGGGCATCCTCCCTACTTTTATGGAGGTTGCTCATGAAAAAACGATTGATTTCGATACTCTTGACCCTTCTGGTGGTCATGGGACTTCTCCCGACTGCCGCTTTTGCTGCAGAAACGCCTGAGGAGGCGCTGGGAGAGGTCCAGATTTACAATGGCGGCTATAAGATGTCCTACCTGTCCATCAATGGCCGAGTTCGGGAACTGATTTATACCTATTACAACTATGACAATGGAAGCGGCTCAATCCGCGAGATACCGGCATATTGTGTCAATCCCAATATCTATGGCGTTCCCCAATCCGTTCCGGAGGGGGAGAGCATCGAGTATCTGGCGGATGAAAAGGCCAGCGACCCCAAAGTGGTCGGCATCGTCGCTAACGGTTATCCGACCCGCAGTCTGCAGGAGCTGGGACTGGAGAACAAATATCAGGGCTACTACGCCACAAAAATGGCGTTGTGGACTTATCTCCTTGGTAACTGGAACATTAACAATCTCAAGGTGAATCCTGCTCTGACCGGCGTGGAGCTGCAGCGGGCTCAAAAGATTCTTGCAGCTGCCAAGGATATCTATGCCCGAGGCACAGCCTGGACAGAGATGCTTTCGCCTGAGGTAACCTGTACTCCGGACCGGGAAACCGCCTACGAAGTGACAGTAGACGGAAGGCAGTATAAACAACAGGTCTTCACTTTTTGGTCCAAGACCTGGGTGTGCGATTATGCTGTCAATGTATCGTTTACCAATCCGGATGAAGTCCCGGAAGGCACCCGCATTGTGGATATGAACAATAAGGACATTTCCACCATTACAACAGAAGCCACAGGCGATGGCTATGCGGGTAAGTTCAAAGTTCTGTATCCCCTGGATAGCGTTGCAGGGGAAACCGGCAGTGTTCAGCTTTCCTTTAGTACAAACGTCTACAAATATGCTGTGTTCTATGCGATCTGTCAGGAAACAGATAAGTATGGTAATCTACAGAACTATGTGGTAGATACCGACCCCACTGTGACCATGAGAATCTCTGCATACAGCAACTATGCAGATGAACCGACCGATGAATATGATACCGGTTTGCGCATCCTCAAGTATGAGACCGGAACAGAGATCCCCATCGCGGGGGCGCTGTTTGAGGTCATCGGCCCTGACGGCGATTCCATCGGCACTTTTGTGACGAACGGAGATGGCCGCATCGAAATTCCTCTGAAAAAGAGCGGTAATTATACTGTGATCGAACGAGAGGCAGCGTCCCATTATGTAATCAGTGAAGAACCTGTACAGAACGTCACCGTCGTCTATGATGAAGTAGCCGAGGTGACGTTTTTCAATGATCCCTATGGCAGCTTGCGGATCGAGAAAAAATCCAACACTGGCATGAATCTGCCGGGGGCGGTCATCACCATCACACATATCGAGTCAGGCCAGACCTTCACCCAAACGACATCGAGTGCGGGCGTTGCCGTTTTTGATGAAATCCCCCTGGGTGCCTATCGAATCCAGGAGGTCGCCGCACCGGTAGGCTGGAAACTGGATGATACCGTATACACGGCCACCGTGGTTACCGGAGAGACAACCACCATTCCCATCATCAATGAGGAATTACCGGGTCTCCGGATTATCAAATATGACAGAAAAAACTACGTGGCCATGCCTGATGTGACCTTTGAGATCTTCCGGGATGGCGTATCTCTGGGAAAATTCAAAACGGACCAGTTTGGTGAGATCCTGCTCACCAACGTGGAGCCGGGGACCTATCGCGCCGTAGAAGTAGACACCGGAAATGACGGATTTATTCTGGACACCACTCCGCAGGAAGTAGAGCTAAAGGCCGGCGACGGGATCAAGGAATTGGTGTTCTTCAATGACATGAAGCCGGGTCTGAAGCTCATTAAGGTCGATTCGGCAGACCCCTCCAAGGTCATTCCCAATGCGGTCTTTGAGATCAAATCCGTAGCAGGTGACTATGGGCCGGAGGAATTTGTAACCGACCAGAACGGCGAGATCGATCTCTCTCATCTTCCCGCCGGCGCTTACGTGGTCACAGAAAAATCCTGCGACGGATATATCATCGACAACGCGCAGCGGATCATCCAGCTGGACCCCAATGAGGATGCGCAGTTTGTATTTACCAACACCATCCGCCCCTCGCTCCAACTCATTAAATTGAGTGCGGATGGTAGCAGGCTGGCTGGCGTCACATTCCGAATCGCGAAGATTGAGGACGGATCTCACTATCTCGACCGCACCACCAATTCCAACGGCGAGATCCTGATTTCTGATTTGGAGCCGGGTGTCTACTCCGTTCGTGAGACTGCTACTTTGGAGGATCACCTGCTTGACACCACCGAACATCATGTGGAGCTTTTCCCTGGGCAGACCAGCACCATTGTTCTGGAGAACGACCGCCGGCCTTCTCTGACCATTCACAAAAACGACGCTGATACCGGCGAGCCGGTGGAAGGCGTCGTTTTTACGGTCAAGGCAGCCGATGGAAGCACTATCACCGAAGTTAAGACTGGCCCGGATGGAACTGCCAAACTTGAGAACCTGCTCCCCATCGTGTATGAAGTCATCGAGAAGAGTGTCCCGGAGCCCTATCTGCTGGACGCCCCCAGTCAGCTCATCACGCTCTACCCCAACAAGGACAGCGACATCTATTTCGAGAACCACAAAAAGCCGTCTTTGACCATCGAAAAGATCGACAGCATCACAGGTGATCCCATCAAGGGAGCCAAATTCCAGATCTGGTATGGCAGCAACAACACTGAGACAGGCGAGTTGAACGACCTGGGCACCTACTATACCGATGCTGACGGCCGTATTGTCCTGGAAAATGTCAATGACGGATGGTTCAAGGTCACTGAATTGGAGCCAGCCCCTGGATACCAGATCAAGGACCCGGCTACGCAGGAGTGCTTTATTGAGGCAGGAACATCCAAAACCCTCGTCTTTGAGAATACCCCGCTCTCTGCGCTGATCGTTTACAAATACGATTCGGTGACCGGAGAGCCCGTTGCAAATGCTGTGTTCCAAGTCAAATACCTGAGCGGAACCTCGGGAACCGGCGGCACGGTCATCGGGACCTATAAGACGAGTGTAAACGGCTCGTTCACGGTCACTGGCTTAAAGGCCGGCACTTACATTGTAGAGGAACTGGCCAGTGACAGCGGCCATGTCATCGACACCGCACCCCAGACCGCCTACATCAGCGGTAAGGACCAGGATGTTGTAGAGCTGTATTTCGGCAACAGTCCGAAGGGCAGCCTGCTCATCAAGAAAATCGACAGCAAGACCCACAAGCCCTTGTCCGATGTGCAGTTCTTTGTCACGGAGAGCGATGGCACTGTTGTTGGTGATGGCAACGGCTATTTCACCACTGACTCTCAGGGCACCATCCTGATTGAAGGGATCGACCCTGGTACGACCCTGGTCGTCAAGGAAACCATCGCAAAGGATGGGTACCTTCTGAACGATACCCCCCAGACTGCGAAAATCCAGGCTGGTCAAACAGTCACTTTGGAGTTCCGCAATCAGCCCAAGGGCGGCTTGATCATCAACAAGCTGGATTCCGTTACCCGCAAGCCTCTGGAAGGCGTGGAATTTGAAATCACCTACTCCGACGGCTCCTATGTGGATGCCGAGGGAGGCGCTTTGTCCAGCAAGGGCCTGTACCGAACGGACAAGAATGGACAAATCATTCTGTCCGAGCTCACCGGGACAGTGGTCGTGGCGGAAACCAAGACTATTGACGGCTATACCATCCATGAGGAGACCCGCACTCAGACCGTTGTGATCAATCCGGGGGACACCCAGACCATAACGGTCTACAATGACCCCGTTGGCGGGGTGGAGATCATCAAGGTCAATGCCAGCAAAACTTCTGAGCGTATTCCCGATACGACCTTTGAGATCCGGCGGATGGATGATGCTCTGGTGGGCACCATCACCACTGATGACAACGGAAGAGCATTCCTTGCATTGGAAGATGGCGCATACTATGCGCTGGAGATCGAGGCAAATCCCGATTTTGTTTTGGATGACACACCCCACTATTTTGAGGTCAAGGATGGCAAGGTGACGAGCCTGCGCGTAACCAATGCGGCGAAGTCCGGAATCCTGATCCATAAGGTGGACACCAGCGGAGAAGGCATCTATGGCGTGAAGTTCCTCCTCTATGACGAGGACCGCAACCCCATTGGTGAATTTACCAGCGATGACAACGGCTATGTCTATATTACCGCAGAGGACCTGCCGGATGGTGCTAATACCAGCGGACGATTTTATCTGCGGGAACTGGAGGCTGCGGAGGGCTACATTCTGGACAAGGAATACAAGACCGTTTATGTCCGGCCCGGCCGCACAGCTGAGATTGAATGGGTCAATGAGGCCATTACCGGTCAGATCCAAATTTATAAGTACGCAGCTGAGGCAAACCCCGTCACAGGAGACCCGGCCGGTACTCCGCTCAAGGGCGCAGTCTACGAGATCATCAATGAGCGAAGTGGTAAAGTGGTTGACTACATCACAACGGATGCCCGTGGTGTGGCCGCTTCCAAGCCGCTTCCCTTGACGCGCTATAAAATTCGAGAGGTCACTGCACCGGCCTATTACCAGATTGATCCCACCGTCCATGATGTGACTCTGGAATATGCGGGCCAAATTATCAAAATTGCAGCTTATGACAAACCTGCCAACCTGAAGGTGACGGTCACCAAGACCGGAAATAAGCAGCTGCTTGCCGGTGACTCCATGCGATATGACCTCACCGTAGCAAACAACTCCAACGTGGCCCTGGAGAACTTCTATCTTCACGACCGTTTCCCCACCGACTGTTCCACCGTAAAGACCATTACAACAGGCACCTACAACACCCGTCTCAACTACCGTATCACCTATAAGACCAACTACAACGACTACCGAGTGCTCGCGACCAATCTGCTCAGCACGAACAACTATGCCTTTGATCTGACCGCTGTTTCGCTGATGCAGGGAGAAGTGATCACTGATGTACGCTTGGAGTTTGGCAAGGTACCGGCTGGCTTTGCCTCTGTTGTAAAGCCCACGGTCACCATCCAGACGAGCGGGAGCCTGGCCAACGGGTATCAAGTGGTCAACCGGGCCGATGCTGGCGGTCAGTATATGAGCCAGTGGGAGACCGGCCGTGCCGCATGGATCACGATCATCTTGAAGCTCAACCAGCCCAATCTTCCCAAAACTGGCTACTAAGTAGTCCGGAGCGGGCGGCTTTCAAAAGCCGCCCGCTCTTTTGAAAAGAATGTCTTTTATATCCCAAGGAGGAATGCCCTATGAAGAAACTTCTGGCCCGTCTCGGGCCGAAAGCTCCCCGTTACTATGTTCAGATGATGGTGCTGGTCCTGGCCGTTGCCTGCATGGTTACACCGGCGTTTGCAGTGGATGATATGTGGACTGTGGCAAACCGCATCATTGTAGATGTTTACAACAAAATTGCAGGAATCAGCACCGTTCTGGCCGGCTTGATGTCTGCTGTTGCTGTTATCGGTGCCAAGGTATCCAACAACCAGCACAAGACGGATCAGGCATGGGACTGGCTCAAGCGTATTTGGATCGCATGGGCCATCATCAATGGTATGGGTGCGTTCCTGGCCTATGTCCGCCCCCTGTTCGACGGCCTGGCAACGATCCAGTAATCCATCCGGCGCCTTTGAGTTGGACAGGAGGTGAGAGCCATCCTTGAAGGTATTTTTAAGGGCTTTATCCAATGGATTTACGGCCTATGTCTTGAAATTGTCCAGTATATCGCAAATTCCTTGTTGAATGTTTTCCAGATGGACCTTGACTATTTCCGTCAGGTGGCCCCTGTTACCGACGATATATTAAGTATTGTCATTGCGGTCGGCTGGGCACTTTTGTTGGGAAATTTGGTTTTCCAGGCTACAAAAAGCATGGCAACAGGGCTTGGCTTCGAGGGGGAAGATCCCAAACTTCTGTTTACCAGAACGTTTGTGTTTGGCTTTCTGCTTCTGGCGAGCCAGCAGATCTGTGATATTGGCCTCGGGATCTCGGCGCAGGTGATTTCCCTGCTGCAGGTCCCTTCCAGTGTTACGATTACCATACCGGACGAAAACAATTTTGATCTTGGTGCTTCCTGGCTGCTGATTATCATTGTTGGATTTGTCATCATGTGGCAGTTTGTAAAGCTGTGCTTCGAGGTTGCGGAGCGGTATGTCGTCACAGCCATTCTGGTTTTGCTGTCCCCCTTGGCTTTTGGCATGGGGGGTAGCAAAAATACAGAAGACATCTTCAAGGGCTGGTGCAGGATGTTCGGCTCCATGTGTGTGATGATGGTGATGAACGTCATCTTCCTGAAGCTGCTCATATCTGCCTTGGGCTATATGCCCAGCGGAGTGGCAGTGCTGCCATGGATGCTTCTGATCGTAGGAATTGCCAGGGTTGCCAGAAAAATAGACGGGATCATTACCCGAATGGGCCTGAATCCTGCCATTACCGGCGACGGACTTGGCCGCGGCCTGCCAGGAATGGTAACCTATGCAGTTGTCAAAGGAATTGGAAACTCCATTGCGAAAGCTGCCGGTAATTCCGCCGGCGGTAAGCACGCTAAGAGCGGGGGTTCCGGCAGCGGATATTCTGGCCCCCGCACGAATCCGTACGCACCGCCACCTCCCCCGCCACCGCCACCCTCTGCTCCGCCTTCCGGAGGCGGGCCAGGCGGCGCCGCTGCTCCTGCCGCTTCTTTCGTTGCAGGTCAGCAGGCAGGAACACAAGCCGAGTCCTATTCCACAGTTCAAAGCGGAGCATTTGCCGCAAGACAGGCAACTCAAGACCCTACGATTCAAACGGACCCAGGTTTGCCCGAAAATGGACGTATTGCCGCGATGGATTCTTCGGCTGGCCGCCCAGGGGACAGCAAGAGCCCCACAGTCCATACGCATGGAGCCAGACGCAGCGCTGTTCCTCCAGAGGTCCGGGCAGGCGGTCAAGCGGCAAAGTCCTATACCGCTGCATTCAACCGGGCCGAAGGGATCAACGAGGAAGGAACCATGGGGCGCATGGATCATCCGGGAGAGCGGGACAGAACGCCAAGACCCTCTATTACAATGTCTGCGCGTGGCACTGGGGGTGCTCCCTCGCCTGACGGAACTGTATCCAGGACTGGTACACGGATGTCTTTGGCAGCAGCAGGAATGGCCGTTGACAAGCGAGACGAACACACCTCGCATGAAAGCACCCATGAAACGGTGCGGGATCCTCCATCGCTCCAACAGGACCGGACCCCCAAAATCCCACAGCCGCCAGGTGTCGGCGGAGGAGAAAGCGGAAAGCCACACGCATCTTCTGAGATTCCTCCCTCGCGGGGCACCAGCAGAGACGTGGGAATTGGTGCGTCGGCTACCGGCGTGAAGCCAACTCGACCCCCGGTTGGGGGACAAAGGCCGGTGGAAGGAAACGCTACCTCTGGAACCGCAGGAACGCAGACAACCTTGGTAGACACAGGCCATTCTGGTATAAACAGTCCTTCTGGCGGAATGGCAGGAACTAGGCCGGTCGTCAGTGGGTCTGCCCCATCTGTTACGGAGGTCCGAATGACCGGAACAGCAGGAAGCGATTCCACAGTCCCCACACGACAGTCTGCCCGTGGCACAGAGCGGGTGGCGCCTGGAGCGGCAGGAGCTGCTCACCCCTCAAGCGGTCATGCCGGTCCTCCGTCTGGAACAGCAGGAAGTATGCCTGTTCCCGGACGCGAGTTCCCCGCCGCTGGAGCTGGCATGTCCTCGACTGGAACAGCAGGAACGCGGAGACCCAGCGGTTCGGGAACACCCCAGATGAAGCCGCAGACGCCTCCCCCTGCAACAGCAGGAACGGCTCCCAAAGGAACCAAAGAACCCCCGCAAACGAACCAGGGCACCCGCCGCATGAAGAGCGGGATGCCTCCGCCCATGCAAGGTGGAACGGGGCAATCATCGAAAAGGAGGAGAAAAAGGAGTGAGCCATGAGTAAACAATCTTCCACAGGTCAAAAAGTGGCCCGGGCAACCTCGGCTGCGGTCAATATTGCGAGAGGAGCGGCTGCGGGCGGCGTCTATGGCGCCGCCTTTGAAGCCGCAAAATCTTTTCTCCCGGAACTTCTGAAACTGTTTATCATTCTTTTGTTTATTGTGATCCTGGTACCAATGCTGATTTTTACGGCAATTCCCAATATTCTTTTCGGCTATGGTAGTTCCTCAGACCAGGACATTATTGATTTTACCGCATCCGCAGAGGAATTGGGCAGCCGCTACCAACAGCTTGACGCATATCATGAACCTGTGCTCCAGCGCCTGGTAAACAATATTTTGCCCAATTTCTGGTCTGATGGCTCTCCCCTGTATGACGATTATGATGTGACCGAAGATATGGGTAACATCAATCAATACTGGATCATGGCCATCGGCTCTGTCCGGTACAAGCAGGACCTATATAGCATGAATGAAAGCGCCATCGAAGATCTGATGTACGACAGACTTACCTATTCCACTTCATTGGTTGATCGCATTTTGAACATCTCCGTACGCGATATGACACCTGAAGAGTACATGGATCATCTAGGATTCAGTCAGGAAGAAAAAGACTGGGCAGCGCTGCTGTATTCCAGCTTGACCGAAGATCAGAACTTGCCCTACGAGGATACCGATGGAGATGGCTACTATAACACCGATTATGGAGACATCACATTTTCTGACGCGGAGACACCGGTCGTTTACTACAACCAGACAGACGCTCGCTGGGGCAACAAAATGTATGGCAAAAGCGGGACAATCGGTGAGGCCGGGTGCGGCCCAACTGCACTCGCTATTGCGGTGGCTTCTCTGACAGATCAGAAAGTCACACCCTATGATGTGGCCCAGTGGTCGGTAGAAAACGGCTATCGTTGTGAGGGCAACGGAAGTTACCACAGCCTGATTCCGGACGGCGGGGCACACTATGGCCTGACTGTGACTGGCATCGGGAATAACAGCAAAAAGCTGGTGGAGGCCTTACAGGAGGGCAAGCTGGTCATAGCCATTATGACAAAGGGCCACTTTACCAGTTCCGGTCACTTCATTGTCCTGCGCGGCGTGACGGAGGATGGCAACATCCTGGTGGCCGATCCAGCCAGTGTCAAGCGAAGCAACCAGGAGTGGGCGCTCGGCATCATCACCAACGAGGCATCCCGCCGGGCTGGTTCCGGCGGCCCGTTCTGGGTCATGTCCAAGTAGGTGGTCCTTATGCTTGAGGACCATGTGTGCTGGATGGGTCAGCTCCGCCTGCGCTATGGCATATCACAGGCGGAGCTGGCTAAGGCGGCCGGCGTCTCCCGGCAACTGATCAGCCAGATTGAATTGGAGCATGAGCGCCAAAGCAGCGGGCATGAGGCTATGATACGCCGTGCCTTTGCAGAGGTCATTGCTTCTCGGCGGGCGGCGCTCGCTCATTTGGAACAGGATCTGGAGCACATCCCCTGGTTGTTTTCCATGTCCAATAAGGAGGACGAATATGGATTCTGAAACTTATTATATTCCGGTCAATTACACCGACGCTGGAAAGCTGTTCGGGCTTTTTGAGATCCGAAACGCCATCGAGGCGGTGATCCTGGGCCTGCCGGTGCTGGCATTTTGCACCGCATTTCTTCCGTTTGAGATTACCTGGAAGATCATCATTACGCTGTGTCTGCTGGTGCCGACGGTCGGGTTTGCCCTGATTGGACTGAAGGATGACAGCCTGACCCGCTATCTGAGAATTTGGTGGAACTGGCGCCGTCAGCGCCGTGTCCTGACCTATCGTGGAGAGGTGAATGCGCATGAATTTGAAAAACGTTATCTTCGGTGGTTCCGTCACGGGCGTCAGTGACCGCAGCGGAGCCTATGAAGGGAGCATCCAGGCATGGCTCCCCATCAAAGATATTGTCCAGGGTGTGGTCGTCACCCGGGACAAGCGGTTTGTCAAAGTCCTGGAGCTGCTTCCCGTCAATTTCTATACCATGTCCAGTATGGACAAAAGCGCTGCCATTGAGGATTTTGCCGCCTACCTGAAAATCGCTCCGGCCAATCTTCAAATCAACGTCCTGACGCAACCCTTTGATCTGAACGGCTACTTGAAGCTTCTGAAGGGCTATCTGGAACAAGAGACCAACGAACGGTGCCGCGCCATGCTGGAGGAGAGCATCGAATATGTGCCGCAGCTGGTAAAGCGTGAGGCACTTACCCATCGCTTCTTTCTGTCCTTTTCCTATGACCCTTCCATGAAAGCAGCGGACCACACTCCGGAGGCGATCGCCGCGGTGCTCAATGAAAAGGCAGAAGTCGCCCGAAGGTATCTGGACCGATGTGGCGTTGCCGTTCTGGAGCCTGAATACGCAGATAATTTCATTCTGGATTTGTTCTATAAGATCATCAATAAGCATACCTCCCAGCACATCCGCCTCCCGGATGGCGTATTTGATATGCTGGGAATGGTACATGGCATCTATGACGAGGACACGCTCAAAGCCCTGGAAACAGAGGCCGCAGCGCCATCCGGAAAGAAGAAGCGGAAGCTGTTCTCCAGGAACAAGACGATTTCCCCACTATCCCGTCTGGAAGCCGGCGCTACAACGATTCCGGACCTGATCGCACCGCCGGACATAGACACCCACCACGCCGATTATCTTTTGCTGGATGGGGTCTATCACGCATACCTCTATATCAGCGGCTACGGTTACTCCACCGTTGTGGGAAAGGGCTGGCTCACCTCTTTGATCGAAGCTGGTGAAGGCGTCAGTCTGAGTTTCCAGCTGGTCAAGCAGCCCCGGGAAAAGACGGTCAATGCCATCGGACAGACCACTATGATCAATCGCTCCCGAATGCGGGACGTGGGTGATACCCGCCAAGACTTTGAGGAGCTGGGGGACGCCATCGGCGCCGGGCTTTACCTAAAGGAGGGGATGAACCGAGAGGGGCAGGACTTTTACTATATGCACACTCTGATCGAAGTGATTGCCGACGATCCGGACACTCTGGAACAGCGCATGACCGCGGTGGAAACGCTGTGCGTGGCCTCCGATATGCTGGCCAAGCGGTGTGAGTACAAACATGAGCAGGCGTTTCTCTCTTTCCTTCCGCTGCTGATCTCTGACCCTGACATTGAACGCAAGAGCCGCCGTAACGCCTTGACTTCCGGCGTGGCAGCATCGTTCCCCTTTGCGTCTTTTGAGTTGAGCGACCAGAAAGGCATTTTCCTCGGCCTGAATCTATACAACCGTTCCCCGGTATTCCTGGACTTCTATGACGACTACAAATACACCAACGGCAATTTCGCAGGTTTTGGCAATACCGGCGCCGGCAAATCCGTTCTCCTCCAGTGCATTGGAAAGCGCGTGAGGGAGCAGCAGCGCAAGGTAATCTATATTGTCCCGGAAAAAGGACACGAATATATCCCGCTCTGTGAGGCTCTGGGCGGCCAGTACATCAAGCTGGGTCCGTCTTCCGATGACAGTATTGGCCTGATGGACATTCGACGCTTTCGGGACGACCCCTATAATGCCCGTACCAAAGGCCTGCGCCACGATTCCCTGATGGCTGAGAAAGTGTCCTGGCTCACCGGATGGTACTCGCTGAATAAGAAAAATCTGACCGAGGAGGACAGAGCCTACATTGATGCCGCGTTGATCGAGTGCTACAACAATTTCGGGATCACCTTCGACAATGCCTCTGTGTTTGAGGAGGACGGCGTGACGCCCAAACGAATGCCCGTCATCAAGGATTGGTATGACGTTCTCATGTCCAAACCCCAGACAGAACATCTGGCGACGGTACTGACACGGTATGTATCCGGCTCCGCCATCTCCATGGGCGGCCCGTGCAACATCGACCCAGATAACCCCTATACCGTCATCGACTTGTCCGGTCTGCCTGACGATCTGATGCTCCCATGGGTCTATGCGGCCACCGGATTTGCCACGGACATCATCCTCCAAAACGGCGATGTGGGTACCGCCCTGCTCTCAGACGAGCTGTGGAAGCTGGTGGGCGCCCACTCCAATCCGTTGGCTGCCGACTATACGGTGCGCATGGTAAAGCTCATTCGCTCCCAGGGCGGCATTGCCGGCGTTACCTCCCAGGGCATGGCCGATATGATGGCGCTGGATGGCGGCAAGTACGGCAAGAGCATCCTGGACAGCTGTCGCATTAAGATGGTCATGCAGATGGAGGAGCAGGAGGCCCGGCTCATTCAAAAGGTCTTGAATCTCACCGAGGAAGAGACCAAGATGATCACCCGCTTCCACCGTGGAGAGGGGCTTCTCTGCATCGGCCACAACCATGTTCCCATCGCAGTACATGTATCGCCCAAGGAGTACGATGCCATCACCACTTCGCCCACGGACCTGCGAGCCAGAATGAATAGCTGATGAAAAAGAGCGCAGCTTGCCAGTTCGGCAGGCTGCGCTCTTCGTGATTGCATTATCAATTATCAAGCAATAGGAGGAGCAGTACAAATGTCTGAGCAAAAAGAACATATCAAGCGCATTCAGGAGATTACCTTTGAAGCCTTCAAATCCAGCGGGCGGATCGCCGCCTTACTGGACCAGAGCCTGGCTCCGTCTGTGGAGCTATCCAAGGAATTGGAGCAGACGGCCTGCCAAATGGAACAGGGCACCGTGGAGCTGCGGACACTCTGCGCCCACTATCTGTACCCCACCCAGCCCATCGGCTATAAGCCTGTGCTGGAGCCTCTGGAGATTGCCGGCCGGGCGGAGTGTAACGAGTTTGGATGGCTGCACATCCAGCTCAACGCCCTGCTGCCCAACTGCCGCTTTGCAAGCCCTATATGGATTACTGACACGGTGACCCGTCTTCTGGACCGTCTGGAGCGAAGACACGGAAAGCTCCCCATGTTGAAAGAGGCTCTGCTGGTGATCGACGAGCACAGCGACATCCACGCCCGGCAGGTCTATGACCAGGACAACAAGGGCTGGAAGGCGATCTCCAATGCCCTCAAGGGACGGGTGGTCGAGGACGATGACCAGTACACTCTGGGCGTGTGTCTCCTCTCCACGCGCTCGTCGGAGCAGGTATGCCATATCTATGTCCTTCCTGGGGCGGATGCCGGGGATTTCTTCTGTATGCGCGCCGATCAATACCCCATCTTCCGTTGATTGCTTTAGTCACTTTCCCGCAAGGATTTCGGTTACATTCCGCTGCGCCGGCGGCGGAGATGCCCAATTTCTTCCGTTACATAAGGCACCCCATTTCAATCCGGATGTTCGGTGACTCCCAAACCGGGATGTAACGGATGTTCCGGTACTTTTTCTATGCGCATACGGCCTTTTGAAGCGTTAGACCATCGGTTACATCTCAAATTTGTAGATGTCCTATGCCACCTACCGTTACAAATGAGCCCTGAATCCGAGAGGAGGGCTACCATGCTTTATGACCGCAGGGACTTTGGCCTGCTCCGTCTGGCAGGAGCCTATCAGTGGCTCCCCCTGGCGCCGCTGCGAAGCCTTCGTTCCCTGAAACAGCTTTACCGGGAAGCGGAGCTTTTGTCCGCCCTGGGACTTTTGACCTTTTCCCGCAGCAATCAGTATCTGATGCCCTCCCCGGAGGGTTATCAATTTCTGACCTCCCTGGAGGTCCCCTGTCATGTACCCACCAAACGACCATACGCCCAAAGCCCGGCCCTGCGTCGCCGCTTAGAAGTCGGGACCGTTCTGCTAACCTGCCTGGGGGCAGGAATTGAGCCTGCCTATGACAACGTAGAACGGCTGAAACGGCAGCCTGTGTTTTTGCCCGCTTTCGCTCTTCGCGGCGGAAATGGAAACCTGATGAATGCGGCAAGCTGTGTCGGCTTCGGTCATTGGGGGAACTGTGCTTACCTTCTCCAGTACGCCAGCCGGCAGAGTCCCGGCTTTTTCATGAACAACGAGCTGTCCCATCTTCATAACCTGGCCAGTGTGTTCAGCGAGCGGCTGGATACTCCCCAGGCGCTGATCCTGGCGGGGGAAAGCTATCATTCCCTCTATGAGCTCATATCCACTCAGACACCATCTGAGCGGAACGGAAAAAAGGGATTTATCGATTACAGTCAAGCTTATCCGCAACTGGGAATCCCCGTGTCTCTGGTTGCCTGTGATGATACAGGTGTCATGCAGCTGGCAATCATGCGTCAGGAGAACTACCGCGCCCGCATTGCCCAAGCGGCCTTTGGCGCCCGGTGGAATCCCAAAGACAGCCGCCTTCCTGAAGCGGACGGCCATGTGGACGGGAATCCGTTGGTGATCGCTGTGGACATGGACCTTCGACGTCTGGAGCGGGTATGCCGTGATGCCATTCAACAGAGCCGGCGTGAGATCCTCGTAGCGGCCTTGGAAGGTCAGATGTCCGGGCTTCTTTTGGAACAATTCCCGCGGGGCGCTCCGGTCCGGGCGCTGCGCATCAACCATCAGGTGCTTGCGGCCGCGTTTGGCGATCGCTGTGTCACAGGAGACCCCTGGCCGGAAGAGCCGCTGAGATGGAAAGGTGGTCTGGTCCATGTTTAGACTATCGGAAAAGTTGGCTCACTTGGAGGACCGCATTTCGGCCCGCTGGGGGAAAAAACTGGACCGTTTTTTGGAGCGGCGCAAGGGAAAGTGGAAACTCTACATTCCTTTGGCGCTGTTTTGCTGGTACTTTTACGGAATGCTGATCAACTCCATTCGCCTGGGCATCGAGTCAACCTTTGGAGGCGATCCGGCCGCTGCGACCACGATCTGGGTGGTCAATCCCTTTTCCAACTGGCTCGCCGTGTTTACCCCCACCGGCCTGGGAGTGACCGGCTTTTGCTTCTTGATGTTTTGCCTCCTCACCAAGAAAGGCTATATTTGGTTTTCCGGCTATAAATACATTCGAGATAAACGTGGGTTTGACATTTTGCCAGACGGTACCCACGGTACCTCCGGCTTCATGTCAAAAAAAGAACAGGAAAAGGTCTTGCTGACCGGTCCGATCTCTGAGCTGTCCGGGACGATCCTGGGGAAGCAGAAGGACGATCCGGACGATGCCGACAAGTACGCCGAATATGTATCGCTGCGCCCCGACAGCGGCCTTACTGAACACATCATGGCTTATGGCGCTACGGGTTCCGGAAAGACACGCGGTCTGGTGAAGCCCTTTATCCTCCAGTGTGCCGCAAAACGGAATACACAGGAAAGTCTGATCTGCGTGGACCCCAAGGGAGAACTCTATGAAAGCACCTCTTCGTTTCTGCGAGAACAGGGCTATGAGGTGAAAATGTTTAATCTTTTGGACATGGAGAACAGCGACGCATGGAACTGCCTGAGTGGCATTGAAAAGGACAAGGATCTGGTACAGTCCATTGCAGAAGTCATCATCAAGAATACCTCTAACGCCAATGAGCGGCAGGACTTCTGGGAAAAAGCAGAGCTCAACCTCCTCATGGCCCTGATGCACTATGTCGCGACCCAGACGGTTCCTGGAACCAATGAGCTGCTGCCGATTCAGCAAAGGTCCCTGGGCGCCATCTATCGAATGCTGTCCAACGAATCCTTTGCAGATCTGGAGCGGCGCTTTGAGACGCTTCCCAAAAATCATCCGGCATTGGCACCATACGGCATCTTCAAGCTGGCAAACCGACAGATCTGGGGTAACATCGCCATTGGCTTGGGTAACCGTCTCTCGGTGTTTCAAAACCCGCTGGTAGACAAGATTACTTCTTACAACGAGATTGACCTGACTTTACCCGGCAGGAGACCCTGTGCGTTTTTCTGCTGTATCTCTGCTCAGGATTCTTCGCTGGAGTTTTTAAGCTCGCTGTTCTTCTCCCAACTTTTTTCTCGGCTTATCGACTATGGGCGCCGACACGGAGAGCATGGGCGGCTTCCCATCAAGGTCAATGTCTGCTTGGAGGAATTCTGTAATATTGGAAAGCTGCCCGATTTCAAAAAGGTTTTGAATTTCTGCCGCGGCTCCGGGATCTTCTGCCAACTCGTAGTTCAATCCATCCCTCAGCTGCAGGACCGGTACCCCAAAACCGAGTGGGAGGAGCTCATCGGCTGCACGGATATTCAGATCTGCCTTGGATGCAATGATGTGGATACGGCGACCTATATCTCCAAAAAGTGCGGCATGGTCACCATCAAGGTGGAAAACAATCAGATGCCCCTCCAGCCGCTTTTCTCCCCAGTCTATAATTCCACCCGGCCATACAGCCAGACCAAGAGCAATACCCAGCGCGCCCTTATGCTCCCGGACGAGATCCTGCGGATGGATAACCGAGAGAGCATCGTTTTGCTGCGCGGCCAGAAGCCATTGAAGCTCTACAAGATCACACCGGAAGAGCATCCCAGCTTTTCCAAGCTGCATGATGTACGGATCGCCGATTATGTTCCCGAATGGCGCCGCCTGGAAGAGACCACAAAAGCAGAGCCCGAGCAGGCTGCGGCACAATCCGCAGAACAGCCGATTCCGTCTGCAGGCGATCCAGTCCCGACAGTTTCCGAGCCAGAAGCGGCTCACCAACCCGCATCGGATGCTGGGAAGAGCACCGGCCAAGAGTGCGAGCGGGCCCCGGAGCCGGACGCTGGCGGCGAGGATCAGCCGGATGTGGATTCTCCCTACGGAGCCTTTGATTTGATTGAAATGCTGCCGGACGAGGTGGGCGGGCCATAGGCGGAGGAGGAAGATTTCTTCCTCCTTTCCCTTTTGCCTGGCAGGACGGCAATTCCCAAATTCGATTGATAGGAAAAGGAGTGAATCACCATGAAGGCAGCACCCATGACAAAAAAGCCGTCTTTCCCGCTGATGAAGCAGGGCGACATTCAAAATATCTACCATCTCCAGATGCCCCGGTGGCTGTTCACGGACTCCAGATACATGGAGCTCTCTTTGGTGGCAAAGGTGGCCTACACCTTTTTGCTCAACCGCTTTCAGCTCTCCAGGCTCAACGGCTGGATCAACGATGACGGCGAGGTGTTTATCGTCTATACCAGACGCTCCCTGGCTGCGGAGATGCAGGTGAGCTACCACAAGATTATCGAGGCCATGAAAGAGCTGTCGGCCTCCGGGCTGATCTGGGAGCGCCGCTGCGGGCGCGGTGACGCCAATCAAATCTACCTGGCTTTGGTCAAGCATGAGGAAGTGGTGGACGGCAGCGCGCCGTTTGTTCCGCCGGAGCACGAGGCAGCCGGCGGAGAACAGCCGGGCTCCATGAATGCCCCGGGCGAATCCCCTGAAGGGCCTGCGGAAGGGGTACCTGCAGCAGGATCACAAGAGGAACAAGCACTGGCCAGAAGTGCCGGCTCAGAACTTCTTGATCCCAACCAGCAGGCACCGGGCGCACCTATGTCTGCTTCAGAAGTTCCAAACAAGGACTTCATGAGGGCCGGGGATGAAACTTCAAGAGGTGCGCAAACAGAACTTGCAGAGATCGACCAGCGGGACCCCAATTATATTGATTCAAGTCATACTGAGCGGATTCATACTGAAGTCAGTCTATCTATCCCACCGGGGGGCTATCCGGAGGGGACGGACAGACTTGGACAGTGGTGGAGAAATCTTTCCGAACAGGAGCAGTTGGAGCAGATCCTGGAGAACTGTTCGCTATGGCTGTTTGACGCGGAAACGGCAAAGGTGTTTGAAAACGCGATTGAGCGGCTGTTCTACACGAAAGAATACCGCATTGGGCGGGCCATATTGCCCCAGGCCAACGTACGCTCCCGGCTGTGGGATCTGGACAGCACCACCCTCCAGACTGTGGAGCGAAAACTGCATCAAAATCAGAGGTCCATCAAGAACTCGACCGCCTATACCATGGCGGTCATTTTTAATGCGATCTGTGAGGCACAAAGCGATCTTCTGCTTGACCCCTATCTCAACAGCCTCGGCGGGTATTCCGGCGACGGAGCGTGAGAGGGGGCGGGGCAGATGCTTTTGACGAAAGACCAGCAGTTTCTTCTCGGCGTGCTGCGGGAAACGGGATGGATGCGGCAGGATCAGGTGCTTCCCCTTATGCGGCTTTATGATCCCGCCAAAGTGCAGTCCCACTGCGAAGCCATCCTGCGCCACCTCCGCTACGCCGGTGAGCTGATCCCCATGGACGACGGGCTGATCTGTCTAGCGGAGCTCAGGGGAAAGGGGGCGGACCATGCAATGCTGTGCGCCCTTGACGTTCTCCTCTCGCTGGCGTCTGGACCGCCGATTCAGCTGACCAGCCGGATGCCGCCCTATAAGCTATGTTTTCTGTTGGAGCGGGAGGGCGGGCGGATCGACGCCTTCGGCGTGCTGCCGGTGGAACCCGGGCGCGAGTCGATCACCGGCATACTCCTGGCCCAGCAGCCCCAGGATGTGACCGTGCTCCTGTTTCTCACCAGTCTGGAGCAGCATCAGCTTCTCCACCTGCGCCAACGGCACTACTTTGTCATCCGGCAGGAAGGCAGGCTGCGGTTCTTTAAGGGAGGTGATGCCCGGCAATGACGCGCAATGGCGGACCAATCTCAAACCATACAGGAAGGAGTCAGACTATGAATTACGACGTACAGGAAGAACGGATAGAGCTCAACGATGGCGGGGAGCAGAGCGGCGCTGTGCTGCTTGAAGATGTGCCCATGGAGGGCGCCGCCGGGGAAAGTGAATTTGCCGGTGACGGGGTAAACGACGGTGCTGCGGAAGATGCCGCCTCCTTTGCCGAGCAGGGAGATGGGCAGCTGGAGCCCGATGTTCCCATGGAGGACAGCGGAGAGACCGCTCAGGAGGCCCAGGAGCCCGCGGAAGAGAAACCCAAGCGTAAGCGTACATCCAGGAAAAAGGCGGCTGAGGGCCCCGCAGAGGCGCCCCAGGAGACGCCCGGTGAGGGCGAATCTGAGGATGGAGACCCTGTGGAGGCCGCCTTGGACGAAGATGCTTCGGATGGGGTGGACGCTTCTGATCCCGGCGGTGAGGAGCATGACGCCGAGACGGCAGCATTTGTCCTGGAGGAAACCGGCGAACCGGAAGATCCGGAAGCAGCGTCCTTGGACGGCGCAGACCCTGGGGACGCGGAAGAGCCGGCGGAAGAACCGGCGTCTGCACCTGCGGCGGCGCCGCCTGCCGGCGGAGCAAGGCCCCGGCGGGTCCGGAGAACGGCCGCTGCAGAAACGGGCCCCAAGGAACAGTTTGCCAGCAGGCCGCTGAAAAACAAACCGGCGCTCCTCTCCTTGGACCTGAATGAATTGGACCGGGACCTCACGGAGGAAGAGCGGGAGGAATGGAATGCCATCTATGCCTCCTACCGTTCCAAGTCCCTTCTGACCGGGCGGATCATGGGCATTGACACCCACTCCTTCACGGTCCGGAACCGGGAGACCGGCCAGATCGAGCGGCGCAGAATGCAGTGCGCGGTCATCATCAGCTATCGCGTCAAGGTGCTGGTCCCGGAGACGGAGGTGTGGATGCCCGGCCAGGAGCGCCCCCCCTATGTGCTGCGCAATATGACCGGTGCTGAGATCGACTACACCATTATGGACGTGGACCGCGAGGGCGGCGTAGCCATTGGCTCCCGCCGGATGGCCATGCTGGCGCGCCGGCATTTCTTCGATACAGCAAGGAACGGCCACGAGCTTGGAGAAAAGCTCACCTGCCGCGTGCTGTCTGTGGGCCCCAAGCGGTGCCTGGTGGAGTGCGGCGGCCGGGACATGAGCCTGAGCCAGAAGGATTTGACCTATACGGCCACCCCCGATCTCCGGGAGCGGTACCATCCTGGTCAGGAGCTGGACTGCATTTTGAAAGAATACAACCGGCAGTCCGGGCAGATGTGGGTCTCCGTCAAGGAGACCATGGCGAACCCCTTCTTCGGCGCCATCAAACGCCACCCCATCGGCAGCCGCAGACAGGCCGTCATTTCCGGTAAATACGGCGGCGGCGTGTTCTGTACGCTGCCCGATGAAACGGTGTGCCTGTGCCTCTATTCCACCCGCCATTCGGACAGTGACTTCCACGTTGGAGACACTGTGATCCTGGCGATCAAGCAGTTCGACTATGAACGGCACCTCATTTATGGGCGCATCCTGTCCAAGTGGTGAGCGGCATGGGGCAGGATAAACAGCTTTTGGAGGATCTGCAGACGCTGGTAGGGTGCGATTACCTCTCTGATCTGCGCTTCCTTCCTGATCGTGAGCCCATTCACAGGGCTATCAGGCAGCTTTGTCCTGAGGACTATTCTCCTGCGCAATGGAAAGAAGCGATATGTTATCTGTAACCGTAAAATCTCCCGGCGTATAAAAAGGCCGCCATCTCAGTGCACAGGCATTGAGATGGCGGTCGGCATTTTCATTATGGTTTAGGAATTCTGCATTCCTGGGGCGCATTCACCGGGAGGAAAGAT
>DWXF01000024.1 GCA_019119335.1 Candidatus Flavonifractor merdavium | reverse complement strand
TAGCGGGCGTGTTAGCCCAAGGTACACACTGTCAGGCCATTTACTCTCTCATTCTAACAGCTTCGGCTTTGAGATGGAAAAAGACGCGGCTGGCGGCCGCGCCTTAAACCGTAATTATTATTGTAGGAGGTCCACACAATGAGCATCAACGAAATGGAAGCGAAAGCAAGGGAACTGCGCCAGCTCCAAGCCCTGATCGAGGAGGCCCAGGCGGAAGCCGAGATCATCAAGGACGCCCTGAAAGCTGCTATGGGCGATTCTGAGAGCATCCAGGCCGGGGAGTATCGTATCACCTACAAGGCCGTTACCTCCACCAGAATCGACACCAAGGCCCTGCGGAAGGCCCTGCCGGACTTGGCCGAGAGATTCACCCGGGAGACCACTACCCGCCGCTTCTGTGTTGCATGAGGGCAGCACTGGAGCGGGCGGCCCTGCTGCTGATCCTGACCCTCGTCCTCCTCGCTGACGGCCTCATGGAGGCCTTTGGCCCCGGCGCGTTCATTCTGATATCAGCTATCACCTTATCAGCAGCGGAAGCCCTGCGGCTCCTCGCAGGGGTAAAAAGAAAGGCCCCTTGCATCACCGCCGACCAAAGCCGGATGCAAGAGACCCATACCAACCACCACATGGGGGCTGGGTACAGTAATTGTACCATGGCCCCATCTAAAATTTCAAGAAAGTAGGTTTAAAAGTTGAATATAGTTAGTTTTAGTGGAATTTGCAAAAAATACGGTATTCGCCTACACTCCTTTCGGGCGGCGGAAAAGTATATGAAAATGGTCAATCTTGAACCGTCCAAATCCTCCGGTTATTCTGTATACCAGAATAACCCCATCATTTTATATGATGATGAACGTCCTATTGAGGAAATCCGGTTTACAGTAGCCCATGAGCTGGGACACATCTTGCTTGGACATCTGAACTATCGGCAGAAAGACGGAGTAATTCCGGAGTGGGCAGAACAAGAGGCAAATACATTTGCATCTGTGTTAATTGCAAATGAAATTCTTAAACAGTGCGGTAAGGGGGACTTTACAAAGTGAATACTGATTCATTGATATTGCTCCCTGCATCAGAGGCAACCGGAAAATTTCACAAGAGGAAGGATGATTTTATTAGGGTCAGTAATAAAATCCGCAAAGCATAGAGTGCAATGGGATACGAAGGAGACCCGATTATTGATCTGGCGGCAGCTATTCAGGGAATGTACCTGTGGGCGCCCGAATAAGCAGAGAACAGAGCCAGAAAGAACCCCCGCAAATAAGCACAAAGTCGATGGACGTGGAATCCGTCACTGGTGACGGATTTGGGGCCTTGCATACCGCAAACTTACCGCACGTTTGCACCACGATTTGTAAAAAGACACTACACAAAAGCAAAAGGAATGCGTACATTTTTTATTAAAACAGATCGTTTTTTAAACCAATTAAAATGTGCTAAACAGTAGTTTTACAACCTGGAATTTGAATATCAGAGATAAGCAGGAAGGGCCCGCCGTACGGCGGGCCCTTCCTGCTTTCCCAATCCTTGTTATTTATGAATTGAAAGGGTATTTTTCATGTTAATTCAAGGTTAGGCCGTTATACTGGCCACAGAATCAACCATGGACCGCCGGGGAGGGCAGAAACGATGCTGCAATGGAAGGAGCATTTCAGGATGGGAATTCCTGCGTTTGACCAGGAGCACCGTCAGATTTTCAAAATCGCCGGGCGGATTTTGGAGATCGTGCAGGCGCCCGGCATCGAGGAAGCCGGCCGTATGCTTGCCCTGCGGCAGGAGCTGAACCTGCTGGTGAGCTGCTTTTCCGAACACGCCGCCCGGGAGGAGGCGTATATGCGCGAAATCGGCTACGAGGGATATGGGCTGCACAAGATGCTTCACGACGATTTCCGGAGCACCCAGATGGCCAAGTACCGGCAGATTGTGGAGCGGGATGTGTGCAACAAGGAGGAAGTGTGGGATTTCATCGGCTCCGAGATCGGATGGCTGCTGGAGCACATTGCCACGGCGGATATGGCCATCGTGGGCAAGGGTGTGCTGAACCGGCCGGCGGCCCGTGGACTGGAGCTGGCCGCCGTGGAGCGGGAGATCAACCGGCTGCTTGCCGCCACGCTGAATATTGAGGCAAACGCCGCGGTGGCCAGCGCCCAATATGCGGGGGAGCCTTTTGGGGAAATGATCTGCCAGAAGATCGTCTACCGGCGGGCCTGGCGCAAGAGTGTGGTGCTCTGCGGCGTGGAACGCTCCTTTGTGCGCCGTTTGGCCCGGTGCCTCTATGGGGATGTTTTGGGGGATAAGCCTGATCTGGTCCTTTCCACCATGGAGGTGTTCAGCGCCCGGTTCTGGATCACGCTGAGCCGGCAGCTCACCGGGCTGGACGACAACATCGATGTCTGTGAGAGTCGGTTTCTGCTGGAAGGAACGCTGGCGGACGAGCTGCGCGGGCTGGAGCCCGCCATCTCCCTGCTGTTCCGCTCGGATTACGGGAAATTCTTTGTGGCCACCGACTCCTGGTGCATCGGCGAGCGGATGAAGCTGGCCTAAGGCTGGGAGACGGGAATGACCACATCTCCCACCGTGACGGAGGCCACCTCCTCCAGAGGACGGAGCTGGTCAAAGATCATGCCCTTTTGACAGGTAACGATACCCGTCCCGTAGTCGCTGGAGCCGCCGGCGTGGGACAGATCCAGGGTGGCGCCGTCGGTGTAGGTGATGGACATGGACAGCGGCTCGATCCAGTCCACGGCGGTGTCGCCCGCCCAGGAAACGGTGTAGTCCGCCTGGATGGACAGGGGGGAGAGGGTGACGGTGTTCAGGGTGACCTCCGCGCCGTCCAGCGTAAAGATCTGCCCGCAGGGCAGGGTTCGGGAGGCGTCCTCAAAGTTCAGCTGGAAGCGCAGCCTCCAGCTCCCCTCCGTCAGGGTGGTGCAGGTGGCGTAGTCCTCCCCGTATACCTGCAGGTCCTGGAAGCGGACGGTGAGCACGCCCGGCTCCAGAGGCTCGTCCTGGGTGCGCAGCTCCACAAACTGAATGGCATTGTCGGCAGGGTCGGCGTCGTAGAACCACATTTTGCCGGAGCTGCCCCCCCGGTAGCCCTGGAGGGCGGCATCGTAGGACTGGAAGGTCAGAGGAAGGGCGTCGTTCTCCGGGTCGGGGGCTCGGGCCAGGAGCTGATCGCTCACCAGGGGTTTTCCGTCCTCCCGCTGGATGGTGTACACCACGGCGTAGCTGTAAGTGTCCCCCACGATGGCGTCAGCGGTGATGGTGATGCCGTTGTCGGTGCCGGAAGCCCCCACGGGGTAGCCGATCTTGTCCATGATCTCCGTCTGGGCGGAGGGGCCGAAAATAGCGGAGAAGGCAGTCCCCACCTCGCCCAGCGCGCCGGTGGCTCCCGCCACACCCACGCTGAGGACCAGGGCGGCGGCTATCCCCGCCGCCGCCAGACGGCGGAAGGGCAGGGCCCGGCGGGGCGCGGGGCGTTCCGCCGCTTCCATCAGCCGGTCGGTCATGTGCTGCTTTTGCTCCGGGGTAAAGCGGAGCCGGTTCAATGTATCCTGATAACGGTTCATGTCAGTTCCTCCTGTTCCAGATAGGTCCGCAGCTTCTGCCGCCCCCGGTCCAGCCGGGTGAAGACGGTGGCCGGCTTTTCCCCCAGCAGGGCGGCAATCTCCTTGGCGGAGTAGCCTTCATAGTAGTAGAGATAGATCACAGCGCGGTATTTGGGGGGCAGCAGCTCCACCGCGGCCAGCAGGCTGCCCTCCTCCGCCTGGGGGGCGGGCACGGTCTCCGCCGCCTCCAGCGCCACCGTGGTCCGCCGCCAGTGGCTTTTCAGATGGTCCTTGCACAGATTGATGGCGGTGCGGATGATCCAGGCCCGCTCATGCGCGCTGTCGGTAAATGACCGGGGGGCCTGGAGCAGCTTGAGAAAGACGCTCTGGCAGATGTCCTGGGCGTCGGCGGTGCTGCCCAGATAGGTGTAGCTCAGCCGGAGGAGCAGGTCGGAGTAGGTATCCACCAGCCGCTGGGCCTCCGCCCGGTCCGGTATGGGGGGCATGTTGGTCACGTCCTTTCCGTGGGATTGAAAAGCGCTTTCACCCACAACACGATTGACGGCGGCCGGATTCTTCACACCCGGCAAAAAAACGCGGAAGCCGGCGGGCTTCCGCGTTTTTTTACTGCTGGTTGGGGGGCTGGGGAGGGCGCATGACGGGGATATCGGCGTCCTCCTTGGTGTGGAGAAACTTCTTGATGACGAAAATCAGAGCCACCGCGGATACCCCCAGCAGGGTGTCCACCGGGGAGGCGTGGCTCACCACCAGCTGCCGGGCGATGGCGAAGAGCAGCACGTCGGTGACTGCCCGGGGGGTGTGGAGAATGAGCATTTTTATGAACTCCAGTCCCACGATGATGTTCATGGTGCTGGCAAAAAATTCGTCCAAACTGAATTGACCGGCCAGCAGGTATTCCACAGAGTCCTTTCCGGTCAGCGCCATCTGCAGCACGGTGACCAGCAGAATGAACACGGCGATGATCAGCTCCAGCAGCCAGGCGGTTTTGAGCAGGGCAGTGATGGCTTTTGGCTTCATGGGCGGCTCCTTTCCACATGGTAAGTGATGAAAAAAGTATACCGAAAGCCGGTCTATCCGTCAACCATCCAGGGCATAATGAAGAAGAAAATGGGGATGCTGGAAAAAGAATTGACTTTCCCCCAAAAGTGTGATATGATCCAGGCAGTTGAAAAGGGAGTAGTTTGAAAGTCGTGCCGTCAACATCACGGGCCTTTTGAGGACCTGGCGGTACGCGCCCTCTGTGGTAACAAGACTTTTCGGCAACTGTCGTCATGGGCGGCGGTTGGCGGGAGGTCTTTTTTGTTATCCTTCCGCCAAATCAAATTGAAAAGGAAGGGATCTTATGACAAACGAGCCATATTACAGCAAAAGCGTGTCCCAGGCGCTGGAGGCCCAGCAGGCCGACCAGAAGGGACTGTCCGACCAGCAGGCCCGGACCCGGCTGGAGCAGTACGGCCCCAACAAGCTCTCCGAGGGGAAGAAGAAGAGCGTGCTCCAGATCTTCCTGGAGCAGTTCAAGGACCTGCTGGTGGTCATCCTTATCGTGGCCGCCCTCATCTCCGCCGCGTCGGAGAATGTGGAGAGTACCATCGTCATCTTCGCCGTGCTCATCCTCAACGCCATTCTGGGTACCGTCCAGTACCTGAAGGCGGAAAAATCCCTGGAAAGTCTGAAGGCCATGTCTTCCCCCACCGCCAAGGTGCTGCGGGGCGGCGTGCGGGTGGAGGTCCCCTCCGCCGACGTGGTGCCCGGCGACATCGTGCTGCTGGAGGCCGGGGACATGGTGGTGGCCGACGGCCGGGTGCTGGAGAACTTCTCCCTCAAGGTCAATGAGTCCTCCCTCACCGGCGAGAGCGAGGGGGTGGAAAAGACCGCCGACGTGATCACCGGCGGCCAGGTGGCCCTGGGCGACCAGAAGAACATGGTGTTCTCCGGCTCCCTGGTGACCTACGGCCGGGCCACCGTGCTGGTCACCGCCACGGGCATGAATACCGAGCTGGGCAAGATCGCCGCCCTCATGAACCAGACCCAGCAGCGCAAGACCCCCCTGCAGCAGTCCCTGGACAGCTTCTCCGCCAAGCTGGCCATCGTGATTATGGCCATCTGCGCGGTGGTGTTTGCCCTGTCGGTGTTCCGCACCGGCATGGGGGTGCTGGATTCCCTCATGTTCGCCGTGGCCCTGGCGGTGGCCGCCATCCCCGAGGCCCTCAGCTCCATCGTTACCATCGTGCTGGCCATGGGCACCCAGAAGATGGCGAAGCAGAACGCCATTATGAAGGACCTGAAGGCGGTGGAGAGCCTGGGGTGCGTGTCGGTGATCTGCTCGGACAAGACGGGCACCCTGACCCAGAACAAGATGACCCCCCAGAAGGTGTACGCCGACGGCTCCCTGCTGGAGGGGGACGACCTGGAGCTGGTCAACGACGTGCAGCGGCTGCTGCTCAAGGCCGCCCTGCTGGCCAGCGACGCCACCAACAACGAGGAGACCGGCGCCTCCATCGGCGACCCCACCGAGGTGGCCCTGGTGATGCTGGGTGAGAAGTTCGGGGTGGACGAGGAGAGCTACCGGGCCCAGCATCCCCGGCTGGGGGAGCTGGCCTTTGACTCCGACCGCAAGCTGATGAGCACCCTCCACGACATCGACGGCGCTCCCACCCTGTTTACCAAGGGGGCCATCGACGTGCTGCTGGACCGGTCCAAGTGGCTGCTGACCCGGCAGGGGAAGGTGGAGCTGACCCCGGAGCGGAAAGAGGAGATCGCCCGGATCAACATGGAGCTGTCCATGGAGGGCCTGCGGGTGCTGGCCTTCGCCTACCGGGAGCTGGAGGCCGTCCGGCCCCTGACCCTGGAGGATGAGAAGGAGTTTACCTTTATTGGCCTTATCTCCATGATTGACCCGCCCCGGCCCGAGGCGGTGCAGGCGGTGGCCGACGCCAAGCGGGGCGGCATCCGCACCATCATGATCACCGGCGACCACAAGGTGACCGCCTCCGCCATTGCCCGCCAGCTGGGTATTTTCCGGGACGGGGACGAGGCGGTGTCCGGTCTGGAGCTGGACCAGATGTCCGACGCCGACCTGGACGAGCGGCTGGAGAAGATCTCGGTGTACGCCCGGGTGTCTCCCGAGCACAAGATCCGCATCGTCAACGCCTGGCAGCGGAAGGGGAACATCGTCTCCATGACCGGCGACGGCGTCAACGATGCCCCCGCCCTCAAGGCCGCCGACATCGGCTGCGCCATGGGCATTACCGGCACGGACGTGGCCAAGGGCGCCGCGGACATGACGCTTACCGACGATAACTTTACCACTATCGTGGACGCCGTGCGCGAGGGTCGCGGCATCTACGACAACATCAAAAAAGTGGTCGGCTTCCTGCTGGGCACAAACATCGGCGAAATCATCTGCGTATTTGTGGCGATGTTGCTCTGGCACCGCACGCCGTTGCTTTCGATGCAGCTTTTGCTCATCAACCTGGCCACCGAC